>NZ_CP023278.1:5758333-6077500 GCF_002896875.1 Nostoc sp. CENA543 | reverse complement strand
TCTATAACTACTGATTATCGCCCTCTTCAGACTCGGTTTCCCTTTGGCTCCAGCTATCACGCTTTAACCTACCAGTACCTATAACTCGCCGGCTCATTCTTCAACAGGCACGCGGTCATCCGTTTAATCGGACTCCCACTGCTTGTAAGCTGACGGTTTCATGTTCTTTTTCACTCCCCTTTCGGGGTTCTTTTCACCTTTCCCTCGCGGTACTTGTTCTCTATCGGTCACACAGTAGTATTTAGCCTTACGAGATGGTCCTCGCTGATTCACATGGGATTCCTCGTGCCCCATGCTACTCGGGATTCAGCTTCTATCCTTGAGTTTTCGACTACAAGACTTTCACTTTCTCTGGTGCATCTTTTCAATGCTTCGTCTAACCGCTAGATTCGATTTTGCTGTCCCACTACCCCAGTCAGTAAACCGACTGGTTTAGGCTCTTCCCCTTTCGCTCACCACTACTTAGGGAATCTCTTTTGATTTCTTTTCCTCCAGCTACTAAGATGTTTCAGTTCGCTGGGTTGGCTCTTTCCTGTCTATATATTCAACAGGTAGTATCAAGGGTTGCCCCATTCGGACACCTCCGGCTCAATGTTTGCTTCCAACTCCCCGGAGTATTTCGTCGGTAACCACGTCCTTCTTCGCCTCTGTGTGCCTAGGTATCCACCATCAGCTCTTATTCGCTTGACCACTTTTTACATTGGTTCAAATCCTGCAAACACTTTCATCCTGAAGATTCTTGTGTCTGCCTGCTCTTTTCGCGTTTCTATGCAGTTTTCAAGGTTCTGGCTGAGTTTCCTCAGCAGTCTAACTCCCGTTAGTTGCTGATTTTTTCTCTGTTTAAAATTGTTCAATCTAGACTTAAACCTAGACCGGAATAGTAATACTTTGAAAGCTTTCACCAATCTCGACCGACCTAGAGTAGACCATCTCAGTCTCTATTCGCTCTTCGCTTCTAGCTTTTGGCTTTCGGCTCTTCGCTTTCGATTTCTGATTTGGGTAGGTCTCCCTAAAAGGAGGTGATCCAGCCACACCTTCCGGTACGGCTACCTTGTTACGACTTCACCCCAGTCACCAGTCCTACCTTAGGCATCCCCCTCCTCGAAAGGTTGAGGTAATGACTTCGGGCGTGACCAGCTTCCATGGTGTGACGGGCGGTGTGTACAAGGCCCGGGAACGAATTCACTGCAGTATGCTGACCTGCAATTACTAGCGATTCCTCCTTCACGAAGGCGAGTTGCAGCCTTCGATCTGAACTGAGCTACGGTTTCTGAGATTTGCATCACATCGCTGTGTAGCTGCCCTTTGTCCGTAGCATTGTAGTACGTGTGTAGCCCAAGACGTAAGGGGCATGCTGACTTGACGTCATCCCCACCTTCCTCCGGTTTGTCACCGGCAGTCTCTCTAGAGTTCCCAACCTAATGCTGGCAACTAAAGACGAGGGTTGCGCTCGTTGCGGGACTTAACCCAACATCTCACGACACGAGCTGACGACAGCCATGCACCACCTGTGTTCGCGCTCCCTAAGGCACTTCCCCCTTTCAGGGAAATTCGCGACATGTCAAGTCTTGGTAAGGTTCTTCGCGTTGCATCGAATTAAACCACATACTCCACCGCTTGTGCGGGCCCCCGTCAATTCCTTTGAGTTTCACACTTGCGTGCGTACTCCCCAGGCGGGATACTTAACGCGTTAGCTCCGGCACGGCTCGGGTCGATACAAGCCACGCCTAGTATCCATCGTTTACGGCTAGGACTACTGGGGTATCTAATCCCATTCGCTCCCCTAGCTTTCGTCCCTCAGTGTCAGTTACGGCCTAGTAGCACGCTTTCGCCACCGGTGTTCTTCCTGATCTCTACGCATTTCACCGCTACACCAGGAATTCCTGCTACCCCGAACGCACTCTAGCTTTGTAGTTTCCACTGCTTTTATGAGGTTAAGCCTCACTCTTTAACAGCAGACTTTCAATGCCACCTGCGGACCCTTTACGCCCAATCATTCCGGATAACGCTTGCATCCTCCGTATTACCGCGGCTGCTGGCACGGAGTTAGCCGATGCTTATTCCTCAAGTACCTTCAGAATTATTCCTTGAGAAAAGAGGTTTACAACCCAAGAGCCTTCCTCCCTCACGCGGTATTGCTCCGTCAGGCTTTCGCCCATTGCGGAAAATTCCCCACTGCTGCCTCCCGTAGGAGTCTGGGCCGTGTCTCAGTCCCAGTGTGGCTGATCATCCTCTCAGACCAGCTACTGATCGTCGCCTTGGTGCGCTCTTACCACACCAACTAGCTAATCAGACGCGAGCTCATCTCTAGGCAGCAAGCCTTTTACCTTTCGGCACATCCGGTATTAGCCACCGTTTCCAGTGGTTGTCCCCGACCTAGAGCTAGATTCTCACGCGTTACTCACCCGTCCGCCACTGAATCCTAAGATTCCGTTCGACTTGCATGTGTTAAGCATACCGCCAGCGTTCATCCTGAGCCAGGATCAAACTCTCCGTTTTGTTATTTCCGGAGTTTTTCACTGAAAGTTAGAATTTCAGTTTTCCTTGCTATAATTTTTAAAGTCTTTGGGAAGTCCCAAAACCAATTTGTTTGACGAGGATTGGTTTGTGCTTCGCTTTCAAAGTATTCTTTTTTCTCGGTTCGGTTGTGTGGTCGCTCTCGACTCATCACTTTATCTAGGTTAGCTAACTTTTTTATCCCTGTCAAGGGGTTTGATGAAAAATTTTTCCTTGACTGCTTACCAAAACTGGTTAAACAGCTAAAACGACCACTAGATAAAAGCTTTAGCTGAAGTAGCAGATTCTGTTATCCTTATAAAATCGCGGTAATTGGTTTTGTTTATAGAGTTAAAGACCAAAAAACCCAGTCTTGTACTAGAAAACTGGGTGTAATGATGCCAACAAGATTATTTAGCGGTCTATAACCAATCTCGATAGGCAGAAATTTCATTGACACTAATTTCCAATGGGCCACCCTTACCGAAAGGAGGGTAAACGCGAATCTTGGCATTAGTAGTAAATCTTTCTAGCCTATTACCTAGTTGTGGAATGTTGCTAACTATGTGCCAGTAGGAGACGATATCAGGACAGTCAATCACTAGCATTAACATTGTGTCTTTTTTGGTGAGATACCACTGGCAGCTAGATAATAGTGCTTGAGTTATGCGATCGCAAGCCAGATAAAAGCATCTGCCAATAGACTGTTCAAGTTCTAGATGCAGCATTCCATCCTCTTTTGTCACCCCAGTGGGTGGCAAATCATCGGGAGGAAGCTGGTTAATTTTAGACATATTTTCTAACCTCTTGGTTGTAGCGCGGCCAACTCTCATGATTCTTGTAATTAGTCAATAAGGTAGGTTCTAACGCTAATTTACCTAGATGTAATTTGTCTTGAAATTTAGGATTTTACTTCTGAGATTTAACTACATCGCTAAAAGATGAAGTTTTCAATTTAAGTGGTCTTTACCTAAATTTGGTTCCACTCATTAACTTTATTAACTGTAGAACCATTGTGCCGTTGTGCCTGGATTTTACTGAATTGGCTGGTACTGTCTGGCTGAATTTTTGGCTGATAAAGAATGGCCTTGCTAACCTGAACGGCTTATTGTAGCTTTCTTCTGCAAAGAAGAAGGCGTGTCAAAATGAAACTCTCCACACCACTAAGTTATTTGAGGCTCGATCTTCGCTGCTTTTCTTTGTGTCATGTACATACATCTTCTGCTGTATGGACAATTCAGATCCGGGGTTTTGGAGACAGATGCTATTAGGTAATTGTATTTGGAGACGTGAGAAGGGTTGTATAAGCAAGTGAGAAGTTGAAACAGAATGTACTGTTTATAACGAATGCCTCTATTTTGCTACCATTTGCAACTCCAACCATAAGCGTGGGTCACTGTCTCTAAGCTTTGACAACGGATCTCGCAATAATCGTTTAGCATTCATACAAACTACTTGTACTAGCCCCATATTTTCTGCTAGTTCTCGCAGTATTTCTTTGTGTGCTTGCACATGAGGGAGTATATCATCAGAACAATAAATGCCTATATATTGCAAGCGTCTAGCAGGTCGTCCCCAAAAACAGGTGATGACTTTCACATAACACCCATCTAATATTTCCCCAATTTTTGGGTAATATTGAGTGACAACTCTTGTGAATTCTTTAGCTAATATATCTTCCGCAATCATTGCTATTGATAATTTTGTAGCGTCCATCACTCCATTTAATATAACACATAATTGTCATCCAATTATGATATTAATAGTTAATTTATTTGAAATAAAATAGAATCAAAATGTAAAAAATGAGATGTAATTTTACTGTTTACATCTCAATGATTCACTATCTTTGACAGAAGTAATATTTATTCTTGATTTGAAGTACGAAAAATTTCTTACTATGTACTGAAAGTTTTTATCGGGATTTTCGCTCTGAAACTAATACTTCGCCTATGATTTCAGGTACATTTCCCAAGTCTAAAAATCCGTCAGAACCATTGAGGGGTGACTTGAAAGTATAATTAGGGTCACACTCACCTGTATCATATACTTGAATGTACCATCGGTCAGGAAAACCAGGTACAGCTAATTCGACAATGTACCAAGTCTCTCCTACTAAGCGTGAATTCAAAATGATAAACCAATCTCTGTATTCTTCTAAAATGTTCCAGTCTGCCAACAAAAATTCTAATGCTATGTGTCCAGCATCAGTTGCAGTAAGTAGCATAATTACTCCTGATTTGCCGCTTCAGAATTAATTGGTTCAGATTGTTGAAGATCAGGATATAAACCTAAATTCTTTGCTAATTGACGAGCTAGAAAAAATAAAAATTTTGAACCGTCCTGATTACCCTGATGGGCAAATGCAGTTGCTACTTGTACGATTGTTTCTACAAAATTAGCATCGATTAAATCCTTATGAGCTTCTAGAATTTCTGGTTCTTGGCCATTGGGACATTGTAATAATTCATCTATTAGGCTAAAGTAGGAGGTTTGGCGTGATTCTGTTAGTTCGCTCATGGGAATTTTTCCTCAATAATGATGTGAAGAATTTATGTCTAGAAATAACTCGATACCCAGTTAAAAATTAATGTTGTTTTTGGATAAAGGTTTTATTGTTCTATACTTTGCTGCCAAAGTCTTTCTAACATTTCCACCTGCTCTTTTAAAATCGATGCTCGGTGCAGAATATATCGGTCATGAATAATGATTCCCAACCCGACAAAAATAGGAATTAAGACAATAAACCATTGAATGATAATAGCAAGTTTATAAGTGTCGGTAATAGTTACCACTTGATTCATATTTTGATGAGGAGGTTGAGGGGTAACAATTTGAGATAAAGATGATTTATGATCACTACTTGGTTGGGAATTGATTGGAATAATTTTACTAATTTCAGGGTTTAATTTTTGTGTTCTAACGAACTCTGTGTGTTTTTCCCAAACTAAACTCAATACTACTAGCCCAGGAGATATTACTGCTAAAGCAACTAGACAAACTGTGAGAACATTGAACAGTTTAGGTTTCATCTTAGCTCCCCTTGCTAGGTAGTTAGCACTAGAAAATTAAATATCGTAATAATCTCAGTCGTTAATAGTCATAAAATCGATATATAATTTGGATAATAAAGATGCTAAAACTACAGAAATATCATAAGAGGAAAATGCTAATACCTGAGATTACATATGAACCCTCAGCGTTATTAGAAATGGATTTATTTGTCGATCGCAGTTAACTTATCACTTTATTGTGATTAAGAAGTCCCCCCTTGTTCTCTGGTTTTACCCATTGAATTTCGGGGGGTAGAGGGGAATCTCTGCGTAAATCCTATAAGTTTTATATCAGTTGCAGTTTCTACCCATAGTTTATGAGGAACAGATCAAGATTATTAAGTTTATTAATTTTGTACTCAATTTTTCAAATGATTACACAGCAAAGATTACAAAAATAATTTTGGGTAAAGGTACTAGTATTTTTGGGAAGAGGTACTAGCATTAAGCAGATAGGGTTCTGGTATTTATATAATTAGACGCAAAGCTACTTGGGCGGATATTTCAAGGTAATTTAGCTTGAGTAGTTTAACTGAAAAAATTGTACTCAAGCAAAAATCTATTTAATTGGTGAGTATAATACATCAATCTAGGATAAAAATCTATTAATTTCCAGCAAATAAGTTAAGATATCTTTATTTTTTGTCAAGCTTAAAAATATGAATAAAAAATTTTATTTTTTATAGACTTTATTTAGTAAAGTTATTTACTTTTAGGCTGAAATTTCAAAAAAAATATGATTATCGCTAAGCTTATATTTTAGAACAAAAATGTAACTTAAGTCACTAAAAAAGATTAAAAAAATAATTATTAAACAAATGTCATTAAATAGCTTTTTTATTTACTGGCACTGTGCTTTAGTGAGATTACATTCCTCACACTCACACATAGACTTAATCAATAAATTCAATACATCTAAGCTCATTGTTATAAGCTGAGTATTGTAAATATCTCTAAATGTAATTTTTTGGGAGTAATTTCATGCGAATCGCGCAGGATGTAACTGAACTTATTGGTAGAACTCCTCTAGTGCAATTAAATAAAATTCCTCAAACTGAAGGAGTAGTGGCCAGAATAGTGGTCAAATTAGAAAGTATGAATCCTGCTGCTTCTGTAAAAGACCGAATTGGGGTGAGTATGATCCTTTCGGCAGAAGCAGAGGGTTTAATTACACCAGGAAAAACGATTTTAGTAGAACCAACTTCGGGAAACACAGGAATTGCTTTGGCAATGGTAGCAGCAGCTCGTGGTTATAAGTTAATTTTGACTATGCCAGAAACTATGAGTCAAGAAAGACGGGCAATGCTCAAAGCTTATGGTGCGACTTTAGAGTTAACACCTGGTACGGAAGGAATGAAGGGTGCAATTCGCAAAGCTGAAGAGATTGCAGCCAATACACCTGACGCTTATATGCTGCAACAATTCCGCAACCCAGCTAACCCGAAAATTCACAGAGAAACTACCGCCGAAGAAATTTGGACAGATACAGACGGCGAAGTAGATATGGTAATTGCAGGGGTGGGAACTGGAGGAACGATTACAGGGATTGCAGAGGTAATTAAACAACGCAAACCCAGTTTTCAGGCGATCGCAGTTGAACCTAGCAACAGTCCTGTCCTTTCAGGTGGTGAAGCAGGTTCGCATAAAATTCAAGGAATTGGCGCAGGCTTTGTTCCCGATGTTTTGCGTTTAGAACTGGTAGATGAGGTGATTAGAGTCAGCGATGACCAAGCCATAAGTTATGGACGGCGTTTAGCCAAAGAAGAAGGCTTACTTTCCGGTATTTCCTCTGGTGCGGCTTTGTGTGCAGCTATTCAAGTCGGTAAACGTCCAGAAAATCAAGGAAAGCTGATCGTGATGATTCAGCCTTCTTTTGGTGAACGCTATTTGAGTACACCGATGTTTCAGAACGTGACTATTGATTAGGGACTGGGGATTGGGGACTGGGAATTATTTATTTTGTGATTTATCCACAACCAATGTAGAGACGTAGCATTGCTACATCTCTACATTGGTTGTTAATAAATATTTAATGATGAGAGCTTTGGTGGTGATGTTCTTGCTGAGAGTGATGGTTGCAATTACCTTGATGATCGTGGTGATGTGCATCACTGTGACCGTGACCACCGTGAGCGCAGCCTTGTAAATCTTGACTCATGAGATTTTCAGCCATTGCGCGAAAAGATTCGTCTACGGGTTTTAAGCCAATCCACGCATCGAGTGTTTCCACATCAAAACCAACTTCCCGGCGATCGCCTACTTGAATTAAAGGACGACGAATCAACAGAGGATCGCGTAACATTAAAAATAAAGCAGTTTGTTCGTCTAATTTTTCAGGAACAATTTCACCGGATTTGATTTTAGGTGAAGAAGGATTAAACCATTGACTGACAGGGCGATCGCCAAAAAATGACCGCAGACGTTCCACTGTCCAAGGTTCACTCAGTAAATCATAAGCTATGACTTCATGTCCTGCCGCAGTTAGCAAGACTTTTTGACGAGTACCACCTTTACAACCAGGTTTGCTATAAAAAATTACTCTAGCCATTGTATTTTCTCCTCTTAGTTGGGGATTGAGGGTTGGGGACTGGGGACTGGGGACTGGAAGGTAGAGAAGGTAGAGTTTTTTCTCCACTCATCACCTGCTAAACGCCACGCTAATATTACTCAACACTCACTACTCACTACTCACCACTCACCAGCACTCAAAACTTTTTCGCGCTATGGGTAACTACATCAAACTCAAAGCGTTGTTTGGGATCAGTTTCGCCATAAATATTAAAAGTCACAGTTGGTTCATCACCTACTGCTTCTACACTATGAATTGCATCAGGAGTAAAGCTGACAATATCTCCTGGAGATAGCAAAATTTCTCCCGTCGGCTCAATTTTGTCTGGGAATTCTGGGTGTTGAGTACGTCGCCAAACAGTATTTTTTTCTTGTCCTTTTAATACTGCTACTACTCCCCATGTTCCATGATTGTGAATATTGGATATGCTTCCTGGTGCAAATGTTACTGTTTGCACTGTTAAAGGAAAACCTAACTCATCATATAACAACAGAACTGAGGTTTTGGTTGTAGGAGAAGGCTCTAAATACTGACTCCGCACCCAATAAGAATTCACAATCAAGCGGCGTACTAGCATTCGGATTTTAGGTAGACAAAGAGATTCATTTTCTACCCCATTGAGAACGTCTTCTATTTCAGTTAAAAACCGATATAGACGATAATTCTCTTGTAATAAATCCCAGCTTCTTGCAGATTGACACGCTTGATATTGACCGTCTCCTGTTAAGAGCCAATCCCTACCTTGCATAATATTTAAACTCTCAGTTGAGATATTTGGGGAAAAACAAACACTGGTGTAGTTATGTTAGGCAGTTCCTCACGGGGAAATGTGGGTGCAATCACCTTTGAGGGAAACAGGTCATTATTAGAAGATGTCGCCAGAGGTGTGTAGGAAGATGCGCTAAAGAATGAAAAATTATTCATGGCTGATAACTTTTGACTGTTAACTACTAACTAATTAATCATCTTCTTCGGCTGGACGCGTCAACACATCCAGGAGGATTCCTGCTCCGAAATCATGTTTTGTGTCAATTTCCTGGACACGCAAACTGATTTCCTTGGCACGCTCGATTTCCCCTAATTTTGCTAATACCAATCCTGTAGCGGCATAAGCATTTAAGTATAACCTGATTGGTGGTTCTTCCCTTCGATTTACCAGGATAGGTTTAAGTTGTTCCCACTCATCAGGAAACTGCTCTGATTTTTTAATTTTATCTAATAATTGGCGAGTTATTTGCAATGCCAAGAAATAATTATTTTTATAAAAGAAAAATCTATAAGCTGCTACCAAGACATCGGTATTTTCCCCAGTTAGAGATAAGGCTTTTTGGATGTATTTTTCAGATTCGGAAGTATTTTCCCAATTTTGTGCAGCTAAAATTAATAACTCTTTGACCTGTTCAGGAACTTGAAACCAGGAAAATTTGTTGATGTTAGTTTGCATAATTTTATTTTTGGGAATAGGGAATGGGGCATTGGGCATGGGGTATTGCAATCAAATTTCCTTACACACCCCTACACCCTTATACCCCCACACCCCTACACCTTTAAAACAGTGTGAGAATGTAAATCAATGTGAAGAGAACAATCCAAATGATGTCTACGAAGTGCCAGTAAATTTCTGCCATTTCGATGCCAGTATGTTTAGTAGCAGAATAATGACCGGGACGGCGCGATCGCCATAATACTCCTAAAATCAATAACAGCCCGATAAATACGTGCAAACCGTGAAATCCGGTCATGATATAGAAGCAGTTAGCAAAGACGTTGGTGGTCAGACCATAGCCCAAATTTTGGTACTCATACACCTGACCCGCTAAAAATACTGCCCCCATAATAGCGGTGACGAAATACCAAAACCGCATTCCCCAAACACTATTCCTCTTAATCGCCATATCCCCGAAGTGGATGACGAAGCTACTAGATACCAGAATAATAGTGTTAATGGTTGGGACAAATAACTCTACCTCTGTTCCCTCTGGCGGCCAAACATCGGTAGTTCCCCGAAAAAATAGATAAGTAGCGAAGAAGCCACCAAACATCAAAGATTCGGAAATCAGGAACGTTAACAATCCCCAAACCCGTAAATCAGGATGCGCCTCATGATGTTCATCATGCGCGGTTACAACAGTCATACCTACCTCTCTTACATTGTTGGTGATTAACTTCCCTTCTTTGCTACTGTGTATACACAAGATAATTTAGTCGATACATTAACAATGTCAGCTGATACATTCGCAATGTCACGCAATACATTTGCAATGCCAGCCAATACATTCGCAATGCCAGTCGATACATTAATAATGTCAATGCAGCAACTTGTGTATACACTGTAGACAAGGAGAGGAGAAATATACTTATTCCTTTCCTAATAGGAGAAAGGGGTTGGGAGTTTTGACAAGCGTAGGTTTTTTATTTTATCAACCCCTACACCCTTACACCCCTACACCCTAAACCCGTGTTCTTTGAGTAAAGTGTCAAAAACCTACAAAGAGTTAGGTTGATGAACTGACTTCCGCAGAATGACCATATTCATAAGGTCCATGAGTTACCACAGGCAAAACTTCCCAGTTCTCTACCAAAGGAGGAGAACTAGTAGTCCATTCCAAACTTAAAGCTTGCCAAGGATTATCACCTGCTACTTCTCCTTTACTCCAACTCAGAATAATGTTGATGGCAAAGGGAATGACTGATAAGCCTAAAATAAATGCCCCAATGGTACACAACTGATTCAAGTCCACAAATTGCGGGTCATACATGGCGACTCTGCGAGGCATACCTTGCAAGCCTAACTTGTGCATTGGTAAGAAGGTCAAGTTAGTGCCAACTAAAGTGAGGAGAAAATGCACTCGTCCCCAAAATTCATTTAACTTGCGTCCGGTCATTTTGGGAAACCAGTGATAGATACCTGCGTAAATCCCAAAGACAGAACCACCAAATAACACATAGTGGAAGTGCGCCACTACATAATAAGTATCGTGGACGTGAACATCAAAAGGCGCAGTCCCCATTGTCACGCCGCTTAAGCCACCCATAACGAACATCGACAACAAGCCGATCGCAAATAGCATGGCACTAGTAAAGCGAATCTTACCACCCCACAGAGTTGCTACCCAACCGAAAATTTTCACACCGGTCGGTACAGCCACAATCAAAGTCGAGATGGTGAAGAACATCCGCATCCAGCCTGGTGTGCCACTGGTAAACATATGGTGTACCCAGACGAACAAACCGACAACGCAGATGGCGACACTAGAATAAGCGATCGCTTTATAACCAAAAATTGGTTTGCGTGCGTGGACGGGAATCACTTCGGACATAATGCCGAAGATGGGCAGAATCATTAAATATACTGCCGGGTGGGAATAGAACCAGAATAAGTGCTGGTAAATAATGACGTTACCGCCTGCATCTGGTTTAAAGAAGGAAGTACCAAAGTTGAGGTCAAACAGCAACAGTACCAAACCAGCTGCTAATACAGGCGTAGACAGCAGTGCAAGTACAGAAGTGGCTAAAATTGCCCAGCAAAATAGGGGTAATTGATCCCATTTCATGCTAGGGACTTTCATCATCAAGATGGTGACGACGAAGTTCACAGAACCCAGAATAGAAGAAGTCCCTACCAACACAATCGCCAAAATCCACAGACTTTGAGCGATGGGTGCAGTAACAAGACTCAAAGGTGGGTAAGCAGTCCAGCCAGATTGTGAACCACCAAAGATGAAACTCAGCAATAGGAGTAATCCGGCTGGTGGGTTTAACCAAAAAGCGATCGCGTTTAATTTGGGAAACGCCATATCCCGCGCCCCAATCATCAAGGGGATGAGGTAGTTACCAAAACCCCCGATCGCACTGGGAACAATCCACAGGAAAATCATGATTGTCCCGTGGTTCGTCATGAAGGCATTGTAGAGATTGGGATCGATGAAGTCGGCTTCTGGTGTGGCTAACTCAGTGCGGATAGCGATCGCCATCAACCCACCAATCAGGTAGAAAACAAAGGCTGTCACCAAATATTGGATGCCTATAACCTTATGGTCTACGTTAAACTTGAAATAGTCATGCCATTTCCAAGCGGGAGAATGTAAGGTGTGGCTCATCACCAGATTTTGTGATGGATTTTGATCTGGTGAGTGCGGTGGAAATTCTATTTGTGTCATAAGTGTTTTGTGACAATGCGTTCAGTTGTCATTTGTCGGAAATTGACAACTGAACCCTACTTCTGTAATTGAGCTAAAGTTGCTGTATCAATCCCCAAATTGTGGCTAAGGGGTGCAAGAAACTCTGATTTGGACAAATTCGCCGGATTCACAGCTACAGTTGTTTGTAGATGATGCTGTTGAGCCACTTGATTTTCCATCAACCAGCTATCAAACTCTGCTGGCGTGTGGACAATCACCTGTGTCCGCATTGAACCATGATAACCACCACATAATTCTGTACATACTACCGGATATGTACCTGGTTTAGTGGCGACAAAACTTAGTTGTGTCGGGATTCCAGGAATTGCGTCTTGTTTGATGCGGAATTGGGGAACCCAAAAGGAGTGAATTACATCCTGTGCGGTGAGATTAAGTTGCACAGACGCACCTACAGGAACATGAAGTTCCCCAGCCGAAACCCCATTGTTGGGATAGTCAAACAGCCAAGCAAACTGCATACCAGTCACATTTACCACCAAATCCGCCGCTTGAGCTTGATGGGTGGGGGATGTACCAATCCCAATGCTAGGTGCGGTTTTCGCTGTTAAAGCATCATCAAGGGTTGCAGCAATAGCACTTCCAGAACTGTGATCTGCATGGGATACAGCATGGGGATGGCTTCCAGGTTCTAAACCTCCCATCCGGTTAAAGACATCCACACTGTAGATACCTAAGCAAATGACAATTAGTGAGGGAATGGCTGTCCAAAAAATTTCTAGAGGAACATTACCTTCTACTGGAACACCATCCGTATTGTCACCCCGACGACGGCGATATTTGACTAGAAAAATCAAAATCGTGCCTTCCACTACCAAAAATAGGGCAACAGCAATGGTAAACATAATATTAAAAAATCCGTCTACCAAGGGTGCTTGTTCTGATGCTTCTACTGGTAATAGATTGTGATTTTGACCCATCCAAAGACTGACTCCTCCAATTACTATGCCAGCAATGAGAGTCCATAATGAAACAGGAATTTGTTGCATAGTACCTGCTTTTGAGTTGGCGGTGTTAGGGTCTTATCCAATTTGGGATTTGGGATTTGGGATTGGAACTCAACGCAAAATCTCACATCCAAAATTACCTATGCCCATCTATAGGTTTGAAGATTTTCACCTGATAATGTTTTTTCGCTTATTCAATTTCTAACTCACGCCAACAAAAATTGGGGGATTTTTTCCAGATATCTTCATATCTATCCCCCAAAAACTTAACAATGTATTGTAAATGTGATTAACAGAAAGCTTTGAGATTAATCCCAGCGATTCCTCCCAGCATTTAAACCGTTAGTTGCCATAGCAAGGTTGATTTTGTTAATAATGAACAATTAATAATTTACGCAGTTGTTGTGATTGAACTTTTATATATTCCCCTAATTTACCTTGCTGACTAATTTAATTCTCCTCCTAACAGTTTTTTGGGGCATCAAGCTTAGTTCTCTAGTGTAGAGTGGCTATAGCAATTTTTAGGACAAATCCGAGAACAAGCTTCACAGCCAATGCAGTTTTCTGGATGAGCTACTACCATGACTTTGCGCTCGATTTCGTCATCTTCTTCATCCTCAACAAATTCACCTTCTTCATTAAGTGCTTTCAAATCCAGCACAGAATAACCACATACTTTAATACATCTGCCACATCCGATACATTTGTCTTTGTCAATTGCTTGAGCAAATTTAGGTGTCCAAGTTTTGCCACCAAAGGTTACGCCTGTGAGGACTGCCATCACTAAACTCCTGGCTATTCTGCCAATAAACTTGTTGGTAATTTAATCTTCATCTTACTTTAATTTTATCTATTTATTTTGTGATCAACAGATTAATTCGCCGGGAATTTAAATGCTAATTAGATACAAAAATTTTTCCTAAAATGTATTTAAGTTTAAATGAAAATTATTATTATTAGTGATCGCATCACTTTCTATGTACACAATAAAAATTATTCATCGGACAAACAATATCAATACTTTTGTAAATCTATCCATATAAAAATATTGTTTGATTACTTCAGGTAGTTTATTCAATAGGGAATTAGGCAGCCGTATAGTGTTTTGCTCAACAACTAAATATAAGTTATTATGCACCACTTCTGCCGCGATGATATTTATCATTCGTATGAATAAGTACATCTTAAGTCAAGTTATTCCCGGTAAATCACTTATAAATTCATTGCTATTTATTAGCAAGTTATCAAAAACTACATACTTGCCCGACAGAATTGTAGTTTTCGCCACAAAACACTTTTTCAGATACTTGTAAATCTATACTTTTTTTGCTCAAAATTTCTGGTAAATGATGATAAATGATTGACCTAAGTAAATTGCTAGGAAATCATAACAATAATGATTTGTGATGCTAATAACAGACGATGGCTTTGAGATAAATATTAAAATTATTAATAAATCCATCAAGACCAATAATTATGTACACAAAAACTCAATCAAAACATTTAGGTTAAACTTTTGAGGTCAAGATAAAATTGTTCGCAAACTAAGTATTTCTATAATTCTTAAGAACCTTTCCTAAGCTCATTATGAACAAATTCACGTAAATATTTATGAAATCTTTATCTAAGAAAGCAACTAAATTAGGCTCAAATTAATAGCCTAGATTAGTTTGTAATTGGGTGCAAAGTCGAAATGTGGATGTGAATAAATTATTAAGTAATTAAACTTTTCTTACTTAATAAATAAGCAGTACAACATGGCATAAATCAAGCAACGATTGCCAATTTCTACTGGTGATTTTTGTTTTTTAACCTTTACCTTGTGTACAGGCACATCCAGGGGAGACTTAAGCCGAACATCTCAACGATTCAAGTGGGAAGCCATATGCCTTATACAATTCCTAACAAAAGTTGCGTTGGATGTGACAACTGCCGTCCCCAATGTCCTACGGGTGCAATCAAATTAGAAGGTGATGAGTATTGGATAGATCCTTGTCTTTGTAATAACTGTGAAGGCTATTATCCTGAACCGCAATGTGTAATAGCTTGTCCTATTAAATCTCCCATACCGTGGCAGGCGAAAAAAGGGAGATGCAAAGTTGAACCAAGAGATGCTACCAGTTCCGACTTATTTTCTAATGGCAAGAATAACCCATTTGCTTCGGCGATCGCCATTTGGGAAGCGTGCAATCTCCTAGCGCAGCGTACATCCCTGAATTGGGAAATCGACGACGCAGGCTATCTATGTTACCGCAGACAGGTGAACCAAGGACGGGGTGCGATCGCTTTTCACATCCAAGACCCATTTCAAGTCAGTGAATGCGCCAAAAATATTAGTGCAATTGAAACCCTGGATATTCGCGCCACTTGTCTCCATCTCATTTTTGCAGCTCATGCCACAGTCTTAGACCAACCTTGGGAGCAAGAATTTGCCATTGACGAACGACAACTAGAAAAATACCTGGGACTAGAAAAACGTAAAGACCTCAGCAAAACCGCTAAACTCTCATTAATGAAGAATCTGGTGCAGCAAGCCTGTTCACTGATGATTTCCCTGGACTGGCCGCAGCAAGGCCGAGTCCCAGGTTTTACTGTCCAAAATAGTCGCTTGTGGCACTTAGTCAATATTCAACACCACTTTCAAGAAGATGACCTTGGTTGTAAATATCTCATCGGACTCACATTCAAAATTCGTGCAGGTCTTTGGTCACAATACTTTCTGAACAAACAAGGATGTAAAGAACGTAGTGCATTTTATCAGTATGGTAGTCTGCCTAAAACTGTCTTAACTACAGTTATGAGTATTTGGCAGCAACATGAAGGTGCAGTCAGATTAATGCTGTGGTTGTTGTTTAAAACCAAAATGGGTAAGGAACAACGCATCACTGTTCCTACCTTACTCCGCATTGCCTATGGCGAAGAAAAAGTTACTCAGGCTTCCCGACACAGAGAAGAACGCAAACGCCTATTAAGAACATTTGAAAACGATTTAGAAGTTCTCAACAATTTGGGTATTAAACCTATATTTGATCCCATTACCTATCCCTTGGAAATTCAACCTTTATGGGCGAAATTAGTTGATATTCCTGAAGACCCTGATGAGGCTTTAGAATTTTGGATTAATGATGCTGGTGGGGAAACTCGGCTCACCGATACTGGCCCCCGTGGGAAATGGAATCTGTTAATGAACGCGAGAATTTTAGCTTTTGAATTACCACCAGAATGGGAAAGACAAATCTCGGAATCAGAGAAAAAACAACGGCGTACAGCCAGAGTCAGACGGAAAATATCCAGCGCAGGCGATTTAGTTGGTGAGCAGATTTTGCAGGCACGCAAAAATTTAAATCTCACCCAAAGAGAGTTAGCCAAACTCACAGGTAAAAGCCAAAGTTGGATTCGAGATGTTGAAAATGGTCGCTTAAAAGCCAAGTTAGAAGACCAAGCTATTTTGCGAAAAGTGCTACATATTGCTTAGTTGAGGAATGATTGTAATTTTGTGACGTTGAACCGCCGAGCTATGTTTTTGTATAGTCTAAGATAATTGTGCATCGGCGGTTGCGGTTATTTCTGATATGGTTAGTTTTGTGTCTATGGAAAATAGGCGATCGCTTTCATTATTGAATATTAATTATTATTGTTAGACAAATTACCAGGATTGATATTAATCAACGGTAAAGAACCATTACCGTTCATCACCATTGGGAATTTACCGTCCCATTTTTCGATTGCTTGCTTTTGTAACAACTCCGGCGTTAAAGTTAGCCTTTGTAATCGTTGTGCCTCAGCCTGACCTTTAGCGCGGTTAACCTCAGCTTGAGCTTCTTGAGTTGCTTTCTTGGCAATAAATTCTGCTTGCTTGGCTTCTTGTTCTGCTATTTGTTTAGATTCAATCGCTCTGCTAAACTCCGGTGAAAAAGCAAAATTTACCAGAGAAACATCATCAACTATCAAACCATAAGCCTGTAACCTATCTTTTAAATTCTTATCAATTTCTGCTTTTAATTCTGTGCGTCTTGTAATAATCTCTTCAGCCGTTTTTTTAGCAGTCGCAGCTTTTAAAACCTCTGATACGGCTGGCGTAATGATACCCGTGACTATTTGTTCTTTGTCTCCGACTTGTTGAAATACCTTATTGACTTTACTGGGGTCAATGTGCCAGTTAACAGCCAATTCTGTTTTCAACTGTTGCAAGTCTTTAGAAGCCGCATCAGCTTGAAAAGTATTTTGGTGTACACGCACACTAATTCTGCGTACAGATGTCACACCCGGCATAATAGTATGTAGTCCTTCATCTAAAACTGTGTCTTGGACTTTGCCAAACTGCATGACTACACCACGTTCACCAGCATTTACAATTGTAAACGGGCGAAATATTATAGCTAAAAATAGGAACAATATCCCACCACCCAAGTAGAAACCATATCTAGAGTTACCGTTATAATTATTAGGAATATTACGCATATTTTTATTCTCCTGGTACACTAATTGTCTATCGGTACCAAGTCAGCATAAATACTGCTTGCAAGGCAAATATTTATAATTTTTTACAAATCATTGCTATAGAAATTTGATTTGATTTGGAGAACAAATGTAAGTATAAGTAGTGGACTGACACAGCTAAAATAGTGTATTAGATGTAGGTTGGGTTTCCTTACGTCAACCCAACCTACAATTTTTTTGCATCATTTTAGGCTTGCCACGCTACTAAAATTGAATACTGAATTTATAAATTTTGTCGATAGGCGATCGCAGCATAAAATGGATCTCCCCCTGGTACACCCAACCATTGCAGGAAATTGGGTGCAGTAGATTTACTGGCAATAATCTCTGGTGTGGTAAATCCTGGTACAGAGGTAAAGTAACGTTTCACTAATTCCACTCGCCCTTGTTCGGAGTTATCCCGCCAAGCTTGAATGGCTTTTTGAAAGAACATCCGATTAGAAAAGCTAAAAATTGCTACACCACCAGGTTTCAAGATGCGGTGAATTTCCGAAAAAATGGCTTCTGGGTACTGTAAATATTGTACGGAAACACAATTAATTACAGCATCAAAATCTTGATCTGGCAGAGGTAAGGCGGGATTTTCGTTAAGATTTTGGACGAAATAATGATTTAAGCGGGGATTACGGGCTAATTCTTCAGCGTTGAGTCCGTGTCCCTCCACATGGGCAAATTTTATCTCATCTGGTAAATGAGACACCCAACTGCTCATCATATCAAGTATGCGGGTGTTGGGTTGGAGTCTTTCTCTATATAAGTCTGTTAGCTGTTGGATAAAACCTTCATCAACATGGGTGACGAAGCGGGGATAGGAGTAAAATAGCTTGTCGTCTGTATCGTCTAATTTGAGCCGTTGATCAGGTTTTAGTAACATAATTTTGATTCAGAAAAGTTTTTTAACTAAAGCTGTGCAACTTCGGGTATTCTTTGAGCAGGCTATATTTAACATATTTTAATAAAAGCTGGATACTTCTACCAATTTATGCAGCATCCCGTGTTGTATAGGCTAAAATTTTTACCACCTCTTTGGCGGAAAATCAGCGAGTCAGCCATATTTCCCTATGGGAGTTTGCTGGTTTGGACAATTCCCCTATTAGTTTTCAACTCAGGGGAAAGTAGCGTCATGGCGCATGATGAGGGGTTATATGCGTGGCGCGCCCGTCAGATGTATGATTCTGGTGATTGGATTGCACCTTGGGGTAATGCTCATCATAAAACACCTGGGTTCTATTGGTTAGTTGCAGTTTTCTATAAGTTATTAGGAATTAGCGAATTTAGTACCAGATTACCTAACATGATATTTGGTATTTTTTGCCTATTGCTCACCTATGAAATAGGCAAAATCATGCTAGGTAAAAAGTTAGCTTGGCTAGCTAGTGCAATTTTGAGTGTAGAATTTCTCTGGCTGCAATACTGTCGGTTAGGTACGCCTGATATACCAACTATTTTTCTGATACTTTTAGCTATTTATAGTTTTATTCAAGCAGAAGAACATCCGAAATATAAATATATTTTAGGATTTATTGCTGGGTGCAGTTTAAGTCTAGGCTTCTTGATGAGAAGCTTTATGATTGTTCTGCCAACTGTTGCTTTATCGCCATATCTAATTATTAAACATCGTCGTCATCAACATCTCACTAACCCTTGCTTATATCTAGGCTTATTTGTAGGCTTAATCCCGACTTTACTTTGGTTATGGTTTAATTGGCAGCGTTATGGTAATGATAGCTTTGCTGCTTTATTTGGCTTTGTTGTTGAGTTGGGTTCTGAAGAACGTCAGGGGAATAACTTTATTTTCTACTTTTGGAATGTGCCGCTTAAGGCTTTCCCTTGGGTGTTTTTGAGTCTTTTGGGTTTATTTTTAGTTATTCGCCGCCCTATCCCTAATTATCAACTAATACTCGTTGGTTTTCCTATAGTTTTATTTGGGGAATTGAGTATTTTTTCGACAAGATTATCACACTATAGTTTACCACTACACCCATTTATCGCTTTACTCGCAGCAATTGGTTTAGACTGGTTGGGTAGAGTTTATGAATTGGGATATACCAAGAAAAAACATTTACTACAAAAAGCTAATATTCCCCGATTTTTGAGCTATGCGTCTGCTTTACTAGGCTTTTTATCGATAGTTGCAGCTATATTGGTATTTGCTTGGGGCGATCGCAAATACTCACCCATCGGTTTAATTGTTGGTTTAAGTTGGTTAATCTTGCCCATAGTCTGGGATATGCGTCACCGCTTTGGTTATACGTTTCTCACCGCTAACTATTGGATAGCAGGTTGGTTAATTCCCTGTTGGTTAGCTTTGGCTATGGTGGGGAGTTTGGGCTTATTGAGTGACTATAACCCTAATTACAGAACTTTCTTACATCAAAGCGCGATCGCCTCGATTTTACAAACTCACCCGGTTCACTTCGTCAATATGGGTGGTAAAAATGCCGTCCTCCTCAGATTTTATACCCCCACTCACGGTCAAAGGGTAGAGACAATTACCCAACTCTCCACCCCTAGCTATGCTTGGGTTTACAAAGCCACACCATCCCAATTATCCAGCAGACCACACCGCGTCATCGGTTCCATCCAAGACTACAAATTAATTCAAGTTCTACCCAGTAAATAATGCCCAATTCCCAAAATATTGCTAAAAATGTCAAATCAATTTATGATTAATACTACGTACACTAAATAATTTTTCAATGATTGCTCAACCCGATCATTCTTCTACATTGGCATCATGGCAACAAAATCTCGCGCCATACAACTTGGGTTATAGAATTAAACTGCTTTCACAATTACTAAGTCGCAAATTCACTGAAAGATTAGAACCATTCGGATTGACACCATTTCATTGGTTAGTTCTATGCTGTTTGTGGCAAGAAGATGGTTTACCGACTTCTAGCATTGGGGAAAAATTGCAACAAGTCGGGGGTACTCTCACGGGGGTACTAGACAGGATGGAAGAACGCGGTTTAGTGCGTCGCGAACGGGATACGCACGATCGCAGAATTTGGCGGATTTGGCTAACTGACGCTGGCAAGGAATTGGAAACTGTCTTACCCCCAATTGCAGCAGAGGTGCGTGAAGAGGCTATGCAAGGTGTTTCCATAGCTGATCGTGAAATGTTTTCCCAAATTCTCAATCAGGCGATCGCTAACCTATCTTAAGTATTGCGGCTTTATCATCCAACTGGGTGAAGAAATCATACTGTTTTTTTCAGAAAATACTACGTACGCTAATTTTTAGCATAAAAAACTATAGTTTCTGTATATTACGTATTTAAAATATTCACTTTGATACAGAAACCATTCCACAATTCGATTCAGTAAACATAATTCATGAATTATCAAAAACAGCTGCAACTACCTGCATTTAGATCCAGAAATTACCGTCTGTTTTTTGTAGGACAAGGGATTTCTCTAATTGGGACATGGATGACGCAACTAGCTACGGTTTGGCTAGTGTATGGTTTGACACACTCAGCATTGATGTTGGGGCTAGTGGGATTTACTAGTCAAATTCCTAACTTCTTTCTTGCTCCCTTTGGTGGGGTATTCGTCGATAGATTTTCACGGTATCGTACCTTAATTGCTACCCAAATCCTAGCGATGATTCAATCTCTAGCATTAGCGGTATTAGTTTTCACAGGGGTTGTGCAAATCTGGCACATCATCGCCTTAAGCTTATTGCAGGGATTTATTAACGCCTTGGATGCACCGGCTAGACAAGCATTTGTTCCCGAATTAGTGGAACGCAGAGATGATTTAGCCAATGCGATCGCCATTAATTCCACTATGATTAACGGCGCGCGATTAATCGGCCCAGCCATTGGCGGTTTATTAATAGCTCAGATTGGTGTAGCTTACTGTTTTCTAGTAGATGGACTCAGCTATATTGCGGTTATCGGCGGCTTATTGGCGATGAATGTCAAGCCCTTAAAAATAGCAGTAACTCCAGGTAATCCACTACAAAAAGTCGCAGAAGGATTTGTCTATGCTTTTAGGTTTCCACCCATCCGAGCTATTTTATTACTATCAACTTTAGTGAGTTTAATGGGGTTACAAAACACTATTTTAGTGCCGATTTTTGCTGAGACAATTTTAGAAGGTGGAGCAGAAACCTTGGGATTTTTGATGGCTGCTTCAGGATTGGGAGCTTTATCTGGGGGAATTTATTTAGCTACCCGTAGAAGTATTGTTGGTATTGGGAAATTAATTGCGATCGCACCAGCAATTTTAGGTGTAGGATTAATTGCCTTTGCTGTTTCTCGATACTTACCTTTGTCTCTATTTACAATGTTATTTGTCGGTTTAGGCACAATTTTACAAATAGCCGCTAGTAATACATTTTTGCAAACCATCGTCGATGAAGACAAACGCGGTAGATTAATGAGTTTGTATACCATGTCATTTTTAGGCATGATACCCGTAGGTAATTTATTAGGAGGATGGTTAGCTAGTCATATAGGCGCGCCTAACACCTTAATTATTGATGGGATAGTTTGTATAATTGGTTCTGTAATTTTTCATAGACAATTACCAGGATTGACAAGATTAGTCAGACCAATTTACGAGCAGAAAGGTATTTTAGCCGTTGAATAATTATAGAGACGTGATAAGTCGCGTCTTTAAAAAGTTTAGAATCCATTATCAATCGGCATCATGAAACACCAGGATTATCTGAAGTTTTCAGACGTTGCAAAATTTGCTCAACTTGGTAAACTTTCTCGTTTCGCTGTTGTTTTTTAAAGATATTTAAAGCCTTTTCTAAAGAAGCTTGTGCTTGCTCTCTTTGATTTATTTGCCACAACACCTGACCATAATTAATCAGTGCGTCACCATATTCGGGATTAATTTCTAAAGCCTTCTTAAATTCTGTAATAGCTTCATCCCAACGACTTTGGTTAGCGTAAACTGCACCAATCGCATTATAAGCTAACGCATATTTAGAGTTGATGCGAATAGCTTCACGGTAAGAACTAATAGCGGCTTCTGGTTGCTGGAGACGCGCAAAGACATTACCTAATTGATAGTGTGCGAAAGTATCTTTAGGATATTTTTTCACAAGTTGACACAGGGCTTTTTGTGCGCCTGGGAAATTACGCTGATTGTATAAATTATTAGCTTGTTGCACCAGCAGCGATCGCTCCTGTGATGTATTATCTTGAAACTGTGCAATCTTTTGTGGTTGTTTAACTTGTGACTTCTTTTGGGGGGTACTTAAAGCTGACTGACAAGCTGACTTTGCTGGTGATTGTTCTTGTGCTTGAGCCGGAGTTGACAGAACTAGGGGAAGGATACTCAGTGATACACAGCTAAAGGCTTTCAAACATCCTGACAGCAATTGACTGGTCATTTTCATCACTCTCATCCTTTAATCATGTCCTGATCCCCATGATAAACCGAAGTGCGTAATGACTACCCCAGCATCCTTACGAACTCATTAAATCCTCATTAATGACAATGCAAAACTTGAGCAGCAGTCAACTTGAGATTAGGAAATACCAATGAAGTAATCGCGTTATCCCCTACATACACTTTCTCTTCATAAAAACCCTCTACCCATTCCAGAACCGTCACTTGTTCTTGTATCGAATCAACAATCCAATACTCAGGTATACCCCGCGCCGCATACTCTGATCGCTTGTAGCGATAATCACGACTACTCTGATTGGGACTCACCACTTCAACCACCAATAACGGCGGTGGCATTTCTGGCATTACCGTAGATCGTTTAGCACCTTCCATCGCAGTCGCCTCTGCGATTTGCCATCAACTAACGCTTTAGTAGACATATTAAAAAGTCTCCTCCTGCACTTTATCACCTGACTGAATTTCAGCTAGTAATGTTGATATAACTCTTTTTACTTGATCTGACGACAATATTTTACCAAGAGTTACTTCAAACTCTTGTTCAGAAGAACATTGGATTTCTTGCTCAGAGCTAGTGTAATCTTTAATAACCAAAGGATAAAGTTTCAGTGGATATTGAACGTCCACTACCGAGTAGGTATAGCTATTGAGTTCTGGGACTCTTATTCTTAGCCTGGCAATAAAAACATTTTGTAAGACAGGTTTTCTATCAACTTCACCTATGAGCAATCCTTTTGTCATTTGTGTGAGAATAGAGGCTTGTTCCTTTAAAATTAAATAAGGTGTACGCACCTCTACATTTTTCGGCAGTTCGCCCCACAGATTTTTATTATTGGGAGACATCATAAATCCTCTCATTATTAAGTTGAATAACTATTGGTAGATGATCAGAATAAGCAGTTGAAATTTTATTATTTAGATGTTAATAAGCTTTTGCCATCAATATCAGAGATAATTTTTAAATTTTCTGGACTAAAAAAGTCTAATAAATCGGGTCTTAATAAAACTTGGTCAAAAGTGTTCCAAAAGTAGTTGACATAACCAGAACTTGGATAGAAATACGTCCCTGGAGGTTCAGGAGTTGTATCGCCCATTTTGCCCCACATAGGATTGTAAAAAAAATAATTTTTCTTTTCCTTGTACGGTTCGGCTACGCTGACGAGCAATATTTTGATCCATTACCGCATGAAAACCGTCTGCTGCAACAACGCCAGCCTCGAATGGATTCATGTTGAAGTCGCCAATGACTATAGTTCTTTCATGTTTAACTCTTACCTCGGCTTCTCTGATGACTTCAGCCATTCTTGCTGCTTGGAATTTTTGATCATCTTCTGTCATACGAAGTTTGCTAGAAAGATGAATCCCTGCTACCAGAATATCATTGCCAACAGGCGGTGATAGCCTTCTAATAGATATGTATCCTTCATCTGCAACTGGTTCTACACATTCTGACGGATATCTAAAGTAAAATTTGATTCTTGTCGATAAAATATTAAATAACGCTAAATAAACTCGCTCTTTGCCGGAATTTATGTTTAATAAAATATCCACATCAGAAATATTGGATTCTGCCAATATTAAAATGTCAACATCATATATTCTGCAAAGATTACTAATTTCTTTGATTAATGGCTTTTTATTTATATTCCAAAATAAGAATGTGGTCATTGGAAGAAATAGGGAGTTTTATCCCCACTATTTAGGGCTTGCTGCTGAATTGAGGGATGAAATTCGATGTTAAAAGAAATCATCCCATGTTCATGCAAAACTATTTAATTTAGAACTATATAGTATTAAACAACGGCTGCTTCTACGATCGCACCCTGCATTTTGGTCATCGCATCGATTAAACTCTGCAATTGTTGGTCGGCTTTTAACACTGCTAAACCGCGTACTGTCACCTTACCAGGAGAGTAAACGAAACGCGTCTTGAGATGGTCTGGTAAGTTCGCGGCTAATAAATTCCATGCTGGTTCTTCCATTGGGGTTTCTAAAACAACGTGCTGTTTGTTTTCTGGTTTGATGCGGCTAAATCCTAGTTGTTTCGCTAGTTGTTTGAGTTCCATAACTCGCAATAGTTGATTTGCGGGAACTGGTAAATTACCATAGCGATCGCCCCACTCTGCTGCAATCTGCGTTAACTCGTCTTTGGATTTTGCTGCTGCTACCGCACGATACGCACTCATCTTTTGATCAATATCGGGAATATAATCAGCAGGGATAAAGGCGGTGAGGTTGAGGTCAATTTGTGTGTCGTCAACTTTGGGTATTTCTTGACCGCGAATTTCTCGGATTGATTCTTCTAACATTTCCATGTATAAATCAAAACCAATCGCTTCCATTTGACCGGATTGTTCTGCACCGAGCAAGTTACCCACGCCTCTGATTTCCATGTCGCGCATTGCTAACTGATAGCCAGAACCAAGTTGCGTAAATTCCTGAATCGCCCGTAAACGTTGCCGTGCGGCATCAGATAACGCCCGTTGTTTGGGATAAAATAGCCAAGCATGAGCTTGAATACCTGCACGTCCTACTCGTCCGCGTAATTGGTATAGTTGCGATAAACCAAACTTGTGCGCGTCTTCAATTAAGATGGTGTTGACGCGGGGAATATCTAAGCCTGATTCAATAATGGTGGTACAGACGAGGATATCTGCTTCACCGTTACTAAAGGTGAGCATGGTTGATTCTAACTCGCTCTCGTCCATTTGACCGTGAGCGATCGCAAATCTTCCCCCAGGGATCATTTCTCGCAGTTTACCTGTTGTCTCTTCAATACCCTCTACCCGTGGAACTACATAAAATACCTGACCACCTCTGTCTAATTCTTGCCGAATAGCACTACGTATGGTTTCGGGATTCATCGGTGAAAGGTGAGTTTGAATTGGTCTGCGGGTTGGAGGTGGGGTGGTAATCAAACTCATTTCCCGAATTCCCGACAAGGACATATATAAGGTGCGGGGAATGGGTGTGGCGGAGAGTGTGAGAACGTCTATTTGGGTTTTCAGGGTTTTAATTTTCTCTTTTTGGTTCACCCCAAATCTTTGTTCTTCGTCAATTACTAATAGTCCTAAGTCTTTGAAGTTGACACCTTTGCCTAAAAGTTGGTGTGTGCCAACTACTACATCTAATTCCCCTGTGGCTAGACGCTTTTGGATATCACGGCGTTCTTCGGCGGTACGGAAACGGTTAAGTAAGCCGACGTTGACGGGGTAGGGGGCGAAACGTTCTTTGAGGGTGTGGTAGTGTTGCTGGGTGAGAATTGTGGTTGGTGCAAGTAAAGCAACTTGTTTACCGGAAGTGACGGCTTTGAAAATAGCACGGATAGCTACCTCTGTTTTCCCGAAACCCACATCACCACATACTAACCGATCCATTGGGCGATCGCTTTCCATATCGCGTTTCACATCCTGCACAGCTTTTAGCTGGTCGGTTGTGGCTTGGTAGGGGAAGGAATCTTCCATTTCCTCTTGCCAAGGCATATCTTGGGGATAGGCAAACCCTTGTTGTTGCGATCGCGCGGCGTATAATTTCAGCAAGTCTACTGCTAATTTCTTAATAGCTTTGCGGACGCGGTTCTTGGTATTTTCCCAAGCTTTACCGGTCATTTTATGCAGTTCTGGGGCTTTATCGCCTGTACTGCGGAAGCGAGACAATGACCCGACTTGGTCAGCAGCGACTCTTAAAAGACCGTCAGCATACTGTACGACAATGTAATCACGGGTTTCGTCATTAATTGTCAGACTTTCTAACTTGACGAATTTACCCACCCCATGACTTTTGTGAACTACATAATCCCCTGGACGCAGCTTATTGGGGTCAACTTGCTTAGATGCAGCTTTGCGCCGCTTGCGGATGTAGCTGGGGGTGGCGAGGGAATGCTGTCCGTAAAATTCGCGGTCGGTGACGACTACTAAGCGGAAAGTCGGTAAAATAAAACCTTCTAATTCCGCCAGTCCTGAATATTTCAAAGCTACGGGGATATGGTTGATTTGTAGCTTGTCGATAGCTTGGTAGTCACGGGGGTTAGGAATAAACTGCGCCGGACAATCATGTTCTTGCAGGAGAGAAACAGAACGGGAAGGTTGAGCCGAAATTAACCAAATCGAGAAATTGCGATCGCGTTCTTGGCGTAATGTATCTGCTAGTTTGGCAAATTGGTGCGGTGTCACAGGTACACGGCGACTAGCCAAATTCATCCCGTTATTTTCTTCTGCTAGTTCCGATAAATAAATAGTCTTAAATCTGGTGACATCAGCCAAACAGTCATCAAAACACCGATGAATCTTGGGTAATTGTAGCGAACCCAAATCATATTCCCCAGTTCCTAAAGACCATTGTTCCTCAGCATTTTCCACCCAGCGATCGCTATGAGCATGACATTGTTCTGGCTCATCGATGGCAATCAAGGTATCCTCTGGTAAGTAATCCAGTATCGAAGCGGGTTTTTCATAGGCTAAACCCAAAAATCTGCGACTACCTTCGATAATTCCTGACTCACTATCCAATTCTGAATCAGAACTAAAATCAGAACTCATCGCCTGAAACTTAGCATTACCTTTGAGTGCATCTAAGATAATTGGGGTAAAGCTAGTAGGGGTAAGGGTAATTTGTGTAACTTTGTCAAGGGCTGAACGTTGAGTTGATGGGTCAAATTCCCGAATTTGCTCAATTTCATCGCCAAACCACTCCAAGCGCACTGGTAACTCAGAAGACACAGGAAAAACATCGACAATATCACCGCGCCGACTCCATTGTCCTTCTGTTTCTACTAAAGGTACACGTTCATATCCCAAAAGAGTGATTTTTTCACTAAAAGCATCCAGGTCAAATTCCATCCCTTTTTTCAGGGTAAGACACAAAGGAGTAAAAGCACCTGGTGGTGGTAAATGCGGCTGCAAAGCCCCGACAGTAGCCACAACCGCGATTTTATTAAACTCTCGACTGTTGACTATTGACTGTTGACTGTTGACTATTGACTCTTGACTGTTGACTATTGACTGTTGACTCTTTACCAAATCTGCCAAAACCTGCATTTGTCCCCAGGTCATTTCCGTTTCGGGGTCAAAAGGTTCGTAAGGGGAAGCCTCAGAAGTCGGGTAAAAATGCACAGTTTGCCAACCCATCGCCTCTAACTGTGCGTAAGCGCGTCCAGCTTCTTCTAATGTGGCGCAAACTACGAATAAATTCCTTTGAGAATTTTGAGCTAACGCCGAAGCTACTAGGCCTTTAGGTAGACGAGGTATACCATTAAGGCGTAACTCTTGTTGACGATTTAATTTAGAAAGTAACTCAGTGGTGAGTGGCGATCGCCCCAAGGCACGCACAATAGAAGAAAATGCCATAAGTTCTACTAGCGGAGGAAGTCTTTCCAGATTCAGAAACTATAGTGACGGCTATGTGAACTATTGTAAGTGCTGAGTGATTAGTCAATAGTCATTAGTCATTAGTCAATAGTCATTAGTTTTTTGCCCTACACCCCATACCCCATGCCCAATGCCCAATGCCCCATTCCCAATTCCCATACCCAACCTCTAGCCATTTCTCAAAGAAACTTGAATACTAGATACTAATTATTAAGCTATGTTCGCTTTGGAATAGCGACAATCTATAACAATGTCATTGGAAATTTTAATCATTCTCGTACTAATTATTGCTAATGGTGTGTTCTCGATGTCTGAGATGGCCATTGTCTCAGCGCGCAAAGTCAGGCTACAACAGCTGGCTAATCAAGGTGATGCGAAAGCCAGAGTCGCTCTGAAACTGGCAGAATCTCCAAATCACTTCCTGTCTACTGTTCAAGTCGGTATTTCCCTGATTGGTATCCTCACTGGTGCTTTTGGGGGAGCAACTATTGCTGAAAGTCTAGGAAAGTATGTGAAACGCGTACCTTTTTTAGCTGCTTATAGTCAACCTATATCTTTTGGAATTGTAGTTTTAATTATTACGTATTTATCTTTAATTATCGGTGAACTAGTGCCGAAACGTCTGGCGTTAAGCAATCCAGAACGCATTGCTTCGACAGTGGCGATTCCTATGCGTGCTTTAGCAGCGTTGGCTTCTCCGGCTGTACATTTGTTGAGTGCTTCTACAGAAATGGTACTGAGGCTTTTGGGGATCACGGCTTCGGAAGAACCTCTAGTGACGGAAGAAGAAATTAAAATCCTCATAGAACAGGGAACGGAAGCGGGAACTTTTGAGGAAGCGGAACAGGATATGGTGGAACGGGTTTTTCGTTTAGGCGATCGCCCCGTTAATTCCTTTATGACTCCCCGTCCTGATATAGTTTGGTTAGATTTGGATGATTCTGCGGAAGAAAATCGCGAGAAAATCACTGATAATGCTTACTCCCGTTATCCCATTTGTCAGGGAGGTTTAGATAATGTGTTGGGGATTATTCCTGTAACTGATATCCTGGCTAGGAGTTTTCGCGGTGAACCTTTAGATTTAACTGTAGGTTTACGTCAGCCTGTCTTTGTCCCTGAAAGTACCCGTGGTTTAAAGGTTTTAGAGTTATTTAAACAAACTGCGACTCATATGGCCTTAGTTGTGGATGAATACGGGGTAATTCAAGGTTTATTAACTCTCAATGACATTATGAGTGAAATCGTTGGTGATGTTCCTGCCAGTCCCGAAGAAGATGAACCACAGGCTGTACAGAGGGAAGATGGTTCTTGGTTACTAGATGGAATGTTAGCGGTAGAAGAATTTTTTGAATTGTTTGATTTGGAGGAGTTGGAATTTGAGGAAAGGGGTAGTTATCAAACCTTGGGAGGTTTTGTGATTACCCATCTAGGACGCATTCCCAACGCCGCCGACCATTTTGAGTGGGAGGGAATGCGAATCGAGGTGATGGATATGGATGGTAATCGGGTGGATAAGGTTTTGGTCGTACCTCGGTTAAATCACAAGGAGGGGAATGGGTAATTGGGAATGGGGAATGGGGAATGAATTGACAGAGGTAGAGCCAGAAAGGGAGTTATATTTAGCGGTTACTAATAGTGTAGTTGAAGATTTATTTGCAGAACCCGTAGGTAAGCTATTACTCAAAAATCGTCGTTTGAAATTAATTGCATTTGACCCCAAACAGGAGGTTATTCAGCAATGGATAGTTCCCAATTAGACTATTATCGTCAGGTGATTGAAACGGTGTTGAGTGAATATGCAGCAATACCATATTCCTATGCTCCCATAGAAGCGGAATTGGTATTTGACCGCACACGCGATCGCTATTTATGGATGGATGTCGGCTGGGATGGCGAACGCCGTGTACATGGCTGTTTAGTGCATATTGATCTAATTGACGGTAAAATTTGGATTCAAAGAGATGGAACAGAAGAGGGAATCGCAGCAGATTTAGAACGTGCTGGAATTCCCAAGGATCATATTGTGCTGGGTTTTCGTCCCCCAGAGTTACGTCAATACACAGGTTATGCGGTAGCCTGAGTCAACAACGCAACTGATAATTAACTCTGAGACAACCGTTTAACTTCTTCACCGACTAACATATTATGGGCTTGAGCTAAAATTTGCGGGATTTTGTCGGCGTGAGGACTTTGAGCAAGGCATTGTTTTAAGTCTAGTCCCGCTAATTTATCGGCTTTGTTGCCGGGAAACCAATGACTACCATTACCTAACAGGTTGTAGCGCATTTTGCCATATTCTACTAAGTCGTAGGCTGTGGCTAGATTCCACAGCCATAAAACCATCCTAATATTGATTTCTCCAGGGGTTTCTTGCCATGTGGGGAGGTTGGTTTGCCAAGTTTTTACCCAATCTTCGCCGAGAGTTGCGATCGCTTCTTCTTCTAGACGAGCTAAAATTGGCGGTAAAATCTCCGAAGCTTGGTCTAATAATTCTAAGGTTTTCAGGTGTTCATCAAAATCTTGGGGTTTGGCTGCACCCAAGCTCAAAGTATGCACCTGTGAATGACTTAAACAAAATAAATCATTAAACACCATCGGACTCAAAGGCGCGCACAAATCTACTAGTTTTGGTGGTGGATTATATAATAGCCCTCCCTTATTAGAAGGACTAATAATAAACACACCCATATCATGATTTTTTGCTGCTGTAATTGCAGACCAATTCCATTGATTAATGTAATACCAATGCAAATTTACATAATCAAATTCGTTGGTGTTAATTACTTCTAAAATAAAATCTGTTGCCCCATGAGTGGAAAAGCCAATAAATCTGACTTTACCTTCGGCTTGTAACTGTTTTGCCACATCTAAACAGCCACCCGGACGCAGGCTATGTTCTAAAAATTCGGCGTTGTTAATTCCATGTAATCCGAGTAAGTCTACATAATCTAACTGAAGATAGTTCAGCGATGTTGCAAATTTCTGGCGGAACTCATTTGCGTCAGCCGTAGGCGAAACTTTCGTCTGCACAATCAATTGTTCACGGGGAAACTTGGGTAAGATTTTTCCCAACTGCATTTCCGAGCTACCATATCCCCGCGCAGTTTCAATATGATTAATTCCTAACTCTACTGCACGGCGAATAGTTGCTTCTAAATTAGCTTGATTATCTGCCGGTACATCTGACGGGTTTACATCTTCCCACTTATATTGATATCTCATTCCGCCGCAGGAGAATACCGGCATCTGTAATTCTGTCCGTCCGAATCGTCTGTACAGCATCAGTTATTTTGGATGTTTTACTTCAAGTTTAAAACAAGTAATTAACTGCATCAAATGATGATTTTGATGACTGATAATCCTGAGAAAAAATAAAGTTACAGTTTTTAGCAAATTCAAATGGGAAAATTCAAGCTGTGAATTGTAGAAATTAGTATACCTGTCAACTGACAATCACCCATCAATCATCACATTATTATGCCCAAACACAATAAACAACCGAGTGGCTGTGGATGCTCAAATATACCAATATCTCTAATAGTCTTGATTTTAGGGGGTGGTTATTGGTGGTTGAGTCAAAAAAGCAATCTAGACTTTAGCAAATTTTTACCGAAAAATCCACAAGCAAATATTCCCGTTTTAAATTCTCCCACCTCTGCGATCGCTAATCCTTCTCCTCAGACAAGTTTACCCACAAGTCCTTCTCCATCAGTAACTATCAGTTCAACGCCTCAAAAGCAGCTGCCTATCACAAAAACATTACCTCCGACTCCTTGGGAGAAAAAAGCCATTAGAGGAATTTATTTAAGCCGCTACCAAATTACGAATAATGCTGATGAACAAACAATTCGTCAAAGAGTTCGTTACTATCACTCTCAAGGCATTAATACCATTATTCATGGTGTTTGGGGAAATGGTTGCACAATGTACAATAGCGAAGTTATGCAGCAGACATTAGGATATAAAAGTTGTCCTAATCAGTTTCAAGAAAAATGGTTAGATTGGTTGATTGATGAGGCACATAAACAGGGAATGCAGGTTCATGCCTATTTTGAAAAAGGAATTAAATTAGATAAAAATAGTCCCATTTATGATTTAGCAGTGTCTCGAAATTGGCTAGTTCCTGGGGTAGATAAAACTTACGCTGGGATAGACCATTACGTTTTAGATGTGCAGATTCCTGAAGTTGCCAACCTATTTACAAATATCTCTGTGGAATTTGTGAAAAAATATCCCCAAATTGATGCTGTGCAATGGGATGATTATCTGGGCTATCATGCAGAATTACCAGGAAAAGTTGATCGCACTGCGAATTTAACTAAATTTTTACAGCAAATGATCACTGCAATCAAACAAGCCAACTCCAAAGTAAAGTTTGATATTTGTCATCATAATCCGTACTGGGCTAAACGTTATTTTGCAGCTGACTGGCAAAACTGGAATGTAGATCGAGTATTTATTCAAGCTTATAATGAGGATAATTTTTCCGAAGAATTAAATTATGCCAAAAAATATGCGGGAATTGCCATTACTGATAAACAATTATCGCGTCTGCCAGAATTAATAGACAACGATAAAATTGACAGTATTTTAGTTTTTTCTTTAGCAGGAAAACCAGAAGCAACAGCTGCTCAAATCCAAACATTGATCCAAAAAAACATGAAAAATCCCCCCAAAACCTCGAATTAATGTGAGTTAAGAGGGGATAAAACAAGTATTTGATACTTTCTTAACTCTAACTAAGAAGCATTTTGCAACTCAGCTGTACGTATAGATAGCTGTTGTACCTGATTACCTCGTTGTACTTTCACCTGTAAAACTTGACCGAGGCGACTATTTTCGACAACGTTCTGTAACTGTTCTGCTTTGGTGATAGCTTGGCCATCAACTTGCACAATCACATCGCCACGACGGATACCTGCTTGAGCAGCAGGGGAATTGGGGATAACTCGCATTACCAAAACACCGCTAACTTCTGGGATAGTGAAGGCAGAGTTAGGATCAGTGTTATTCTGTTTCGCTAAGGATGGGGTTAAAGTTACCATCTGCACGCCTAGATAGGGGTGAGCAACTCTGCCATCTCGTTGCAGTTTATCTGCGATCGCTTTAGCCTTATCAATAGGAATAGCAAAACCAATACCCATAGCATCAGCACGAATTGCTGTATTAATCCCGATGACTTCACCTTTATCATTCAATAAAGGGCCACCAGAGTTACCAGGGTTAATGGCTGCATCAGTTTGAATAAAGTCTAACCGCTTGTCAGTGATACCTACTTGCGCGCTAGAACGCTTGAGGGTGCTGACAATACCCAAGGTGACGGTATTATCAAAACCTAAAGGATTACCAACTGCGATCGCCCAGTCTCCCACCTGTACATTACTAGAAACACCCAAAGGCGCAACAGGTAAACTGCTACCAGCGTTGATTTTCACCACAGCTAAATCTGTGACTTCATCAATCCCTTGCACTTTGCCATCAAAGGTGCGACCATCCTTTAATCTCACCGTCACGCGATCGGCTTTATCCACCACATGGGCGTTAGTTAAAATTAAGCCACTCTTATCAATAATGAAGCCAGAACCTAAACCGCGTAATTGTTCCTGCGGCATTTGTCCTTGCAAACTATCACCGAAAAATCTGCGGAACACAGGATCATCAAAAAACGGATCAACACGACGGGTAATTGTGCGTTCTGTATCCAGCCTCACTACAGCTGGGCCAACACGATTCACGGCGGCTGTCACAAAGCTACTGTTACCTACAGCAGCAACTGTTGGTGATTGTCTTTGAGCAATTAATTCTGGTGTATTCTCAGGATTCACAGCACTAGGTGCGGGTTCTGCTTGGGAAGGTAGCACACGCAGAGAACTGAATGTCAGCGCAACTCCTAGAATTATTGCTAATACATGAGTACCGAGTTGGCGTATAGACCGGGGGAGTTTAGTAAATCGCATATTCACAACCTAATCTAGAAGCCTAATTGTTACCTGATGGCAACAAATCTACTTAAAATTATTGTGGCAGATAGGGAAATATTCCTTGCGCCTTGACGTTAATTCTTAGCTACAAGTTTCACTCTAGTCTGTCCAGAGTATTCATACAAGCGAAAACGTAAGCTATCCGTATTTTAAAGTTAAATGAATATCTCATCTCATCGCTATGCTGGCAATTTCCCCTGGCCTAGTTCGGGTATTACCCATGTTTCTTACACTCCTTTTAGGGAGTAGGCTACAACTCTTCCTTCCAGTTTCCAGTCTTAGGGTAGGATTTTAAATATCACCAGTGCTGCAATTAACCATGAATGGCTCAAACCGATTAACTCCTGAATCTTCTCCTGTATCCTTACCCCCAGAACACCCACACAGTCACGATTTAGAAGATGAACATATAGCTCATCCTCACATCCACAGTGAAGAATCTTTACGGCGAATTGTTAACCGATTATCTCGAATTGAAGGACATATTCGAGGTATTAAAACAATGGTGCAACAAAATAGTCCTTGTCCTGATGTTTTATTACAAATTGCAGCTGTGAGAGGCGCACTAGACAAAGTAGCTAGAATTGTTCTAGATGAACATCTCACTGAGTGTATCGCTAGAGCCGCAAAAGAAGGTGATATAGAACTAGAAATTAAACAACTTAAAGCGGCTTTAGATAGATTTATGCCTTAAAAATATTAATCTGCATTTTTGTTTTTAAAGGTATAAGTAACTTGTAGCAGTCCCGAATCAAATTTATTGACATCCTGCAGATTTAAACTACATTCAAGACTAGGATCATTCACAATTAGTGGTATTCCACTTCCCAAAATAATTGGATGAATAGAAAGAATCAATTCATCAATAAATTTATGTTTCAAAAAGAAGTATATCGTCTGTGTACCGCCTACTAACCAAATATTTCTACCACTTGATTGACGTATTTTATTGATAAACTCTTCCCAATCACGATTAACAAATGTGGCATTATTCTCTGTTTTACCTTGTTGTTTTTGGGAAAATACGAATACTTCCTTATCTGCATAAGGATAATCACCAAAACTTAAAACCTGTTGATATGTCTTATTACCCATCACCAATGTATCAATTTGGGTGAAAAAATCTGTATAACCATAATCTTGGTCTGTAAATAGCCAATCTACTGCTCCTGATGATCTGGCGATGTAGCCATCGAGGCTAGAGGCTATGAATAAAATAATTTTTCGCATGATATTTTATATTTTGTAATTATACATGAAGTGTATTTATCATGATTATGAAACTAGAAAATTATATTCTTAATTATGAGTTAATTAAGAATTACAATCAGCCTTTAATTTTGTTTCTGCACGGTTTCATGGGAAGCATTGAGGAATTTGACACAGTCACAAAAGTATTAAAAGATAATTTTTCCTATTTATTAATAGATTTACCAGGACACGGCAAAACTCAAGTATTAGGTGGGGACGAATATTATACAATACAAAAAACTGCTACAGCAATTATTGAATTAATAGAAAAATTAAAGATTAATCAATGTTATTTAGCTGGCTATTCAATGGGTGGGAGATTAGCTTTATATTTAACTCTCCACTTTCCACAGTATTTTTCTAGAGTTATCTTAGAATCGGCTTCTCCAGGTTTAGCGACAGAAACAGAACGTACAGAAAGAATCAAACGTGATCACCAGATAGCGAGAAAACTAGAAAGGTGTCTATCTCAACCTGATTTTTCCCTGTTTTTATCGAATTGGTATCGTCAACCTATTTTTGGTTCTCTTCAGCATCACCCAGAATTTCACTATATGTTAGAGAATCGGCTGCAAAATAATCCTCTAGAATTAGCCAAGTCACTAAAATTTATGGGTAATGGCAGCCAACCATCATTATGGGAAATATTACCTCAAAATCAAGTGCCTTTGCTCCTGGTGGTGGGCGAACAGGATGACAAGTTTGTCCAGATTAATCAAGATATGGTTCAACTATGTCCAGTAGCGCAACTTCAAATAATTAGCAATGCTGCACATAATATTCATTGGGAAAATACTTCAGAGTTTGTGCGTTATCTTCAGTATTTTCTCCAACACTAATCAATATTTTAGTTCTTCAATTTATTAAATTTATATTTTATTTAGTGGAATACACTGTTTTCATATAGCAATCATAAATGATTTTTGAGCAACAAGATAACCGAATTCTTTTGGTTCTTCAGTACCTGTTATGTGAAAGTAATAAGTTAAGTCCAGTTTAATAAACATCTGACTCTAAAGTTTTCAAAATTTCTAAATCCATAAGCAGAGCGTTTAATAAGCTTCAATTTATTGTTGATACCTTCAACAGCACCACTTGTTGTCCCATGATCAAAGTAAGCAATAATTTCATCAAACCAACGAATCATAGTATTGTTGCTCTGAGGAAAATATTTTTTGGCTCTCGATAGCCACATACCGAGTTTAAATACTCCCGTATACCAATCTTCTGTGAAATTGAAAATTTTTCTAATTTTTTCTTTTAACTCATGCATTAGTTTCAAAGTTGGAGATACGCTTTTCACTTGTATCAGTTTTTGAACTTGCTCTTCATTTAACTTATCTTGATTTTTAAGCAAGGGATATTTACTGTTTTTTAATCCCGCTAATATCATTTCATATTCAGCTTTTTTATCGGCTAAATTTGTTTTCTTAATTAGCTCTTCTACATTTCTCTTTTCTCTTTTCCTTTGTATGTCTAGTTCTTTATTTATTTGCATCATCACATGAAATCTATCTGCTACCACCTGAGCATTCGGCATTAATTCTGTAACTAACTTTTTATAACCTTGCCACAAATCAATACTGACCTCTTCTATTTGATTTAAAACCTCAAACCCCCATCCTGTCATTACTTCCTTGATTATTTCTTGTGTTCGCCCATTCAGAATTGCCAGAAGTTTAGATGTGTCTAAATCTATTAATACAGCACAGTAATGACCTTTTCCTTTTACTAAAGCTATTTCATCAATTCCAAGTCTTTTTAAGCCCGAAGGTTTTGAATTACCATACTCTTGAGATGCATCTTTTAGCATTCTTTCTATTTCTTCTGTTGTGACTATTCCCTTCGATGCCACACTGTGGATATCGTTTTCTAGCACTTCTTGTATTGTTTTTTGCGCTAGCCGCTTTGTATAGGTTCTTTTTTTACTTACAAAGTCTAGGTCTTCGCTAAAAGGCTTTCTACATTTAGAACATTTGAATTGTCGTCTATTGATTTCTAAAAATACTGGTTTCTCTCCCAACGGTAAATCTTTAACAATATGCCGATGGTTTTGATGTAATTTCTCGCTTTTTGTCCCACAATGAGGGCAAACACTATGTGATTTAATTGATTGAGTTTGTAAAATAATGCCGATTCCATTATGGATGCGTTGCGATATAACTTCTACATCTTTTAAATCCAAAATCTCTGTAAGCATTTTTATTGTTCTTTTCTTCACCATGACTATAAATGTATAAAAATATTTCTGCCTCTCTCTACAGAAAACATAAATATTCTTTCTATGTCAAGTACAGCAAGGATTACGACAACATTTTGATACAGTTAATTACATTTTTTCATCTTGAAATTTAATTGTTTAGCATAACAGATGCTGAAGAACCATTCTTTTAAGTCAGATTTAATGAATCAATCTCTATATCAAATCATGAAGATGCTTGAATAGACTCTACTTAGGCATTGTTTGAAAAACGGTTATTTGTGAATTGAAGTACATTCACATCCCCTAGCATTGAAAAAGAGGGGAACTACTAGTCCACCACACAAATTATGACAAGTCATAGATCCCCGACTTTTTTAAAAAAGTCGGGGATCTGAACACCCGCAACCTGTCAAAATCAATCGGGTGCGGCAAAGCTTTCCAACGAGCGGCTTCCCTTTAAAAAGGGACTGCGTCGGTGTTAGCGTAGCGATGCAGGAGCGTCGGCAATGAATGACAGGTAAGTAGGGGGTTTTCCCTATCGACAACTGCTGTGTATGGGTTCCCGGTCTAAAACAAGTGGCGTGGATTTAAGAGGATATAAACTGATTTGATACATCATTCAGGACTTTTCAAAAATCCTCTTAATCTCTACTTCATAAATAGACTTTTAACTAGACTCAGTCTAGTTAACTAAAAATTTACAGAAAAATCATTATTTTTTTATTTTTAAGTCGCTCAAAAAGTGTTTATCAAAAACACTATTAGTTGAATTTAAAGATGTTTTAATGTACAGATTTTCTTAGTAAAATACGTAAATTTGTCAAGGTACTACTTAAAAGTATTTGTTATTGTTATATAAATTAATACCAGTAATCTAATATCGATGAGCAATTTACAACAAGTTGATCCAGTGTTTCAGGAGCTTTTTGAGCAGATGCAACCGGAAGTGAAAAACTCTTTCACTATAGAACAAATGGCTGCTGTGACAAGAGCCTTTGGCTATAATGCTTGGACTTCCCGCCATCCTCTGGACTTACGTTTTACACTCCCGATTCCTGGTCTGAGATTTTATATGGTGTTAATCGGTGGGCCAGAAAGACGTTCCAAAGAACGATTACAGGAAGGTAAAGTGTTGCATCCTCTTTGGACTACGAGCAACATGTTATTTTTGGTGGGACTTTTGGCGGCCTTTGGAATTTGTATGTATCCCATCTTACCTGCTCTTTTTTCCTGGGCGAGTTCTATTGCACGTCAAGGTGATGCTTCGTCCCCAACTTCTATTCCTTGGATTTTTGAGCAATCTAAGTGTGAAGACACGGGAAGAACTTGGCGTGAGGGGAGATGTTGGGATAACGAACACAACCCCCTATTCTAAATATTTCTTTTGCAAACATTAGGAGTTACTTCAAGACAAATATGAATGACAGAGAGTTAGCACAAAATAACTTAGAACACGACCCATTTTTGCAAAGTTTTTTGGCTCGTATTCCCCCCCGAACAGCTGCAAGTTTCACCAATAATCAATTAGCAGAGTTAAAAAGGGTCTTCCAAACTCGCGCACAACGTCCGCATTATGTAGATATTCGGCTTTCTGTACCGATTTTGAAAAAGCGATTCTACTTAGTTTTTCTACTAGGTCAAGAAAAGCGTCGGATCAAACGAATAGAAGCTTATGTGGGAAAACCTGCTAATCAAACTTTAGTCAGACTTTCAGCTTTGGTACTGATTGCTTCTTCAATTTTTAGTGTCTACATGATTAATCAATTGTGGGTCAGTCGCCACGTTAATCAGACAGAAAATCCCAACCCTGTACGATTTCTCGGAAGTAAAAATTAGGTTTTACAGGGTTGCTGCATCTACCGATAATCAACATCTACCCATAGTATCTGATTCGATTACCGAACGTACTATTTTCAACAGGGAACAGGAAACAGGAAATTGGCAGGGTTTTGTGCAATTAATCACGGTGAATTTAATGGCGATCGCATCTCTTCATCTGTAACATTCTTTACTGCTTGTAGTCTATCCCTAGCAAAGCGATAATGAACTCTGTTAATTTTGAGGCAGGAAAGCATGGGATACGATTTTAAGGCACTAGCAACACTTTACAAACATACTCTCCTCAACAATATTCTCCCATTTTGGCTGACTCATTCTCTTGATTGGGAACAGGGTGGATATTTCACTTGTCTCAATCGCACAGGTCAAGTTTATGATACGGACAAGTTCATTTGGTTGCAAAATCGCCAAGTTTGGACTTTTTCCGTACTTTGCAATCAACTTGAAAAAAATGCAAATTGGTTAGAAATCGCCAGTCACGGCGCAAAGTTTCTCGCTAAACACGGTAGAGACGCTGAAGGTAACTGGTATTTTGCCCTTAACCGTGAAGGACAGCCCTTAGTTCAACCATATAATATATTCTCCGATTGCTTTGCCGCAATGGCTTTTAGTCAATATGCCTTAGCCTCTGGGGAAGAATGGGCAAAGGATGTAGCTTTGCAAGCATACAATAATGTTCTACGCCGCAAAGATAACCCTAAAGGCAAGTATACCAAAGCCTACCCTGGTACACGCCCGATGAAAGCCTTAGCTGTGCCGATGATTTTAGCTAATTTGACGCTAGAAATGGCTTGGTTATTGGAAAGTGAAACTTTAGAAGGTGTCTTGGCTAGCACTGTACAGGAGGTCATGGGTGATTTTCTTGACCAGGAACGGGGACTAATGTATGAAAATGTTGCTCCCGATGGTTCACATATTGATTGTTTTGATGGGAGGTTAATTAATCCTGGTCATGGAATTGAGGCCATGTGGTTCATTATGGATATTGCCAACCGGAATGGCGATCGCCAAACTATTAATCAAGCTGTTGATGTGGTGTTAAATATCCTCAATTTTGCTTGGGATAGTCAATATGAGGGGTTGTATTACTTCATGGATGCAGATGGTCATCCCCCGCAGCAGTTGGAATGGGATCAAAAACTCTGGTGGGTGCATTTAGAATCTTTGGTGGCGTTAGCAATGGGTTATCGTCTGACTGGTCGTGCAGAATGTTGGGAATGGTATCAAAAAATGCACGATTACACCTGGTCACACTTTGCTGATGCAGAATATGGTGAATGGTTTGGTTATCTGAATCGGCAAGGAGAGGTGCTATTAAATCTTAAAGGCGGAAAGTGGAAGGGTTGTTTTCACGTTCCGCGTGCCATGTATCTGTGTTGGCAACAGTTTGAGGCTTTGAGTTTACAGGTAGTGTAGGGATTTAGCTGGAGAGTGCTGTTAGCGGTAGCGGGGACATGATGGACTCGTATTTGATTTGGAGAAAAAGACTCAGTACACTTTTATTTCTTCTTCCCTTTTCCTTCCCTATCGCGCTTGCGCTACGCGTCGCACACCACGCAAACAATTTCACCGAATCAAAGCGGATTCTTATATAATCCAATCCCTAACAACAATTGAGAGCCATACCATGAACTTTGAATATCGCCTCAACTTCAACGACTTTAAAGAAGTAAATCAAGTTCACTCAACAAGGATGATACTAAGATATTTATTAATCGTGGGTGGGATTGCAGTATTAATATCTTTACTGGGTTTGATAAATCAAGGGAGTGTTTCTTTGCAGGAAATTCTATGGAGTGTTTTATTACCTAATATTTTACCTATTGTCTTCTTATACTGTCTTATTTACTTTTTTCAGCAGATTGCTATTAAGCGCGCCTGGGATAGTCAACCTAATTTGAGGCAAGACATCCGTGTCGAAGCAAGTGATGAAGAGTTAAAAATTACTACGCCTTTGTCCGAATCGAAAACGCAATGGTCACTTTACACACATTGGCGAGAATCTACAAACCTATTTATGGTTTATCAATCAAGCAACTGCTTAAATATGTTTCCTAAAAGAGCTTTTAGCACTAATGAACAAGTTAATGAATTTCGAGAATTGTTGCGTAGCAAGTTACCTAACAAATAAATACATAACTGTTAATACAAACTACAACAATTAATGGAGAAATTACACTCGGAAGTCCCTTAACTTGGTGGTAACTCTAAAGGCATTGTGCCGAGTAATCCTTTGCGATAGTCTGTCAAAAGTTGTCTAGCTGTGCGTTCGACATCTCCTTGATGGCGATGTTCGGCTAAAACGTGTAAATAGGCTTCTCCGGTGTGGGGGATGGGGTCGAGGTCATAACGTGAGTATAGGGGTGATTTTGGTAATAATTCCCCGGCTTGTTCTTGGAGGGAGTTGATTAAATCTACGAGGGCGGCTGCAACTAGCTGATTATCGTAGGAGGCTTGACCAATATCGTCACAAATGGCGAGTTTGACGGCTGCTTCTTGATTCCCTAATTTGGCAGGGATGACTCCTGGCGCGTCGAGTAATTCTAGCTGATCACTGATCCGTACCCAGCGCAGTTGGCGTGTTACCCCTGGACGGGCGGCACTTTCGACAACGCGCTTACCTAATAAACGGTTGATGAGTGCGGATTTACCGACGTTGGGAAAACCTATGACTACAGCCCGGACGGGACGCGGTAACATTCCGCGATCGCGTCTTCTTTGATTGAGTGCTACGCCTGCGGCTTGGGCGGCTTTGGCAAGGGCATTTACGCCTTGACCATGTTGGGCATTGGTAAAATAGGGTTCTTCATCCCGATTTTGAAAGTAATTCACCCATAGCGATCGCACTTGGGTTGGGATCATATCTAATCTATTTAATACTAATATGCGTGTTTTATTGCCCACCCATTCATCGATTTGGGGATGGCGCGTCGCTAAAGGTATCCGCGCATCCCGTACCTCAAAAACTACATCTACTCGTGATAGCTGTTCTTTGAGATTCTTTTCTGCTTTGGCAATATGTCCTGGATACCACTGAATCAGGTTGAGTTTGTAGTTATCTGTTAAGCCCATAGGTTAGGGATTGGGGATTGGGGACTGGGGATTGGGATAAAAGCAAATTTATTGCGAATTGCAAATTGCGAATTGCGAATTGCGAATTGCAAATTGGTTTTATTTTGTTGTTTCTCTTCTTCTTACGCCCTGATTTCTGTGTTTTTGTCACTATCTGCTGATTGATGTAAAATCAAGCGGTTGCCGTCGGGGTCATAGGCGTAGATTTCTTTGCCGTGTGAGGCTACAATGATTTTTCCAGGTGGGGGATAACCTAAATTACTGATGTGGGCGATCGCTGTTTCTAGGTTACTCACCTCTAAACATAGACTCATTTTACTTTTTCCTGAGTCTATAAATTCATGATTGTGCGTTTTTTTCGGTTGAAAAATCCCTAACCGCAAACCTGGAAACTGAAATTCAGCATAGATGTTGGGAATTAAATTTATCGGATTTTGGGTCAACAAGTGACTATAGAAATTTACTGATTGCTCAATATTTGATGTAGCGATTGTCACAATTGTATTTGTACATCGTAAACCCATATGATTTTGATTGTAGCCGTTTTGTGTGCTGCTCACTCAATATAGCGTAATTGTTACCAATCACTCAAAACTCCCACATTGGATAGTTGCTCAACTAGATGATTTTAATAGGGGAATGGTAATGATAAACTTTGCTCCTTTACCTGGAGTGGAGATACATACTAATTTCCCTTGGTGTTTATTGACAATGATTTGATAGCTGATTGACAAACCAATCCCAGTGCCTTTGCCTACAGGTTTTGTGGTAAAGAAGGGGTCAAATAAGCGATCGCGAATTTCTTCCGTCATTCCAGGGCCATTATCGGCAATGGTAATCATCACTTGCTGATCATCAGTCAATTGCGTTTGAATGCGAATTTGAGGTGGCGTTAAATTTTCTTGGTCATCTGTTGTGGCATCTTCTAAAGCATCAATTGCATTTGCCAATAAGTTCATAAATACTTGGTTCATCTGTCCAGCGTGACAGACTACTTTTGGTAAATCACCATATTCTTTAATAATTTGAATTTCCGTAAATCCTGGTTTGGCTTTCAGGCGGTTTTGTAAGATTAACAAAGTGCTATCAATACCTTCATGAATATCTACCAACTTCATGCCGTCCTCGTCTAAACGGGAGAAGTTCCTTAAGGAGAGAACTAACTGCCGAATTCGTTCTGCTCCTAAATTCATGGAATTTAAAACTTTGAGTAAATCTTGTGTGAGAAAATCTAAATCTATAGCATCAATAAATTCCCGAATTTCTGCCACTGGTGGACAATAATTTTGTTTATATAGTTCAACTAAATCCAGCAAATCTTTAACATATTCACGGGCGTGGTTGATGTTACCGTAAATAAAATTTACAGGGTTATTAATTTCGTGGGCAATACCTGCTACTAATTGCCCCAAACTAGACATTTTTTCAGAATGAATTAACTGGACTTGGGTTTGTTGTAATTCTCGTAAGGCGGCTTCTAATTGCTGGGCTTTTTCTTGGGCAGTTTGAGCAGCGATGCGGCTTTGGGTGTAGAGTTTAGCTTGGTCTATGGCGATCGCTAGCTGATTTGTTACAGATTGTAGTAATTCCACTTCATGATTTAACCAAGGTCGAAAACCACTACAATAACTACAGGTAAACGCCCCAATTTCTCCTGATTGTGTGTGTACAGGCAAAGCTAAAAAAGCTGTCAGGTGAAAATCTCGTAAAAACTTTTGGGCAGCAGTATCTGTCAATGTCTCTACATTATCGATGCGGATAATCTCTTTATTTAATGTTTTTTCGGCTATGAGTTGTACTTCTGTATTTTGAATTTCAGGAGATAGCAAACATTTTTCAGGATAATTTTGGACTTCATAGACAATTTCCCAATTAGGTACATCTGTATTTTGTCTGTACCACCAAAAAGCACAGCGATCAATTTGGAAAAGTTGGTGAATTTCTGTGACTGCGGTTTCTACAATATAATTAAGTTCTAAAGAGGCGCGAATCTGACTAGCAAGACGGTTAAGCAATGCTTCTTTTTGGGCAATTTCTCGGAATTTTGCTTCCGATTCTCGCAGGGCAGCTTCAGTCTGTTTGCGCTTAATGCCAATGGCAATTTCGTGTGCGACAATGCCTAAAATATCAAAGGTTGATTCAGTTAATGTGTGGCGAGAAAACATGGCAATTACGCCTAAATTTTCTCCTTCTACCATTAAAGGATAACCAGCAAACGCTACCATTCCCTCTTGTTTAGCCCATTCCTTGTCACTGATGCGGGAATCTGTTTGGACTGAGTTGGTTAAATGGGGTTGACCTTCTTGGGCAATTAAACCTATTTTGTATTGACCGACTGGTACACGTTGATAATTGCCGTCAATGTGGGTATAAATTCCCGAACTGACTTGCAACTCTAGGACGTTTTCTTGTTTATTCAATATCCAAATCCTGGCAAAAGCTGCATCTAAATGTTTGACGATGGCTTCGGTACAGCCAGACATCATCTGCTGTAAAGTAAAACTTTGAGTCAAACAAGCGTCAACTTCCGCCCGAAAGTCTGCTAACTGAATTCTGTGAGTGAGAATTGCTTCTTGTTGTTTACGTTTTGTAATGTCGTAAGAAATGCCTACAAAATATAAGACTTGGTTGTCGGCATTTTTAATCGCACCTGCACTACTTGTGTGCCATCGCCATTCCCCATTTTTATGCTTGACTCGATATTCAATGGGTTCTTGTTTTTTGCCGATTTTAAAAACCGTTGATAAATAATCTGTACAAATTTGGACATCATCAGGATGTACAAAGGGAACGAAAGATTTACCTATGACTTCGGCTATATCATGTCCTAAAATCTCTGTCCAATTGGGGGAAGCATAGGCAAATTCACCAGTTGTTGTCAGAACAAAAATAATATTATTGGAGTTTTCGAGAATATCTTGAAATTGATGATACTTATCGAGCAGTTGTGTCTTTAAGCGATGATAATTTTCACGAATTAAGACAATAATTTCCTGGGATGATAAAGCTAAAAATTTGGCTGTAAAAGTATAAACTATATCTGTAACTGATAAATCATATGTTATGTTCACAGGTGATTGAGTTTGTAATGTCTTCGCGATCGCCTGTTGAAATTCATCTCCAATCTGCTGTGGAAATTGTGCTATGAAAGGTTTATCTAAAGTTATTTTGGGTAAGTTATCTGCATATTCTGTTGCGCCTGGTTTGTATTCTAGAATTTTCCCTTCGGCATCTAGTCGTAAGTATGTGTCTGGGATGAGTTGCAGTAATCCTGATAATTCTAAGCTTTTTGGGGATAGTTTCTGTTGAGTTGGGTTGTGTTCTCCAACTTCTGTTTGTAGTTGTTTGATGGTATTTTCTACTGATGTAGATTCATTATTTGATAGTGACACCGTTTTACCACCCTGATGTGATTGATAATTTATAAACTTATGAGTAATTTCTTGATTTGCTTATTCCAGAAGAAGTTATTAAGTATGAAATTTTTTCCATTAAATACCTCCAGAGGATGTTTTTTATCAAAAATACTACATATCAATTTACCAAATAAATCAGGTAGATAGCTTGATACAATTTTGTTACAGGCAGTAATTTTCTATTTTCCATACTCAACCAAATAGATGACGGCAAACAAGGGAATTTAGGGAGTTTAGCCGCTAAATCAAAAATGAATCCTATAGGCAAGAAGTCATTTAACCGAATTACTATTTTAATTTATATGAATTAAAAATTTCACTTATTTATTGATTGATTGATAAATATTTTACAAATATGCTAGATCATCACCACAAATACAGTATGGGTGATACTACTGAAAAATAGGTCAAAACCAGATGAAAATTAAAATTGTGTAGGCAAAATTATCTGTAGTAAATCTGAATCACAGAACATAGCCAAAACCAGGATAAACACTGAGAATAAAATTAATATTAGTTAATTTTATTTTTATTGATCTGATAAATCAACTATTATGTATTAATTTTTTGAATTTAATTCATTGCGAAATATGCAGAAAATAAAACAAATATATGACTGTGATCTGCAAAAGATTTAAATTTATCAATAAGAATTCACATCAGAGAGGAAATTAGGGCAAAATCTTCCGAAAGATAGGCTCAACTACTTGTAGATATAAAAGTTGCAGACTTTTTTTGTGTTATAAAACTCACAGAAATTATCTTATTGGCAGGCTACTCTATGGAACTAGAAAAAATAGGATGTTTTAAAGAGTACGGCGAACTGATTTTAGAAAAAATTACTTCTGTTCCGCAAAATCCTTCTCAACAAGAAGATTGGGTGCCTACTAGCTTAGATGAATGTATTTTACGTCTCCGAGAAAGTGCGGAGAAAACCGTAGGTCTTGCTACCTCTCCTGTAAAAATCGGTGTAATGGGAGAGTTTAGTAGCGGCAAAACTTTACTTTTAGGTAGTTTAATCGGCTACGGGGATGCTTTACCCATCAGCGAAAATCCCACTACAGGTAATGTCACGGCTATTCATATCATCCCCCAAGCGGGCTTTGCCACGACGCAAGTTGGTAATTTCACCGTGGAATATTTAACGCGGGAAGGGGTAAATGAATGCTTGCGTTTCATGTTGGGGGAAGCTAACCGCCGGACTATCGCCGCCGGACTTCCCCCCATTCCCACCGCCACCCTCAACTCTGGAAACGAAATTCTCCGATGGTGTCAAGAAACTTGGAATAGTAGCAATAATTTGGAATTGCGCTATCTGGTGCGGGAATTGGTAGTGTTTTTACGCGCTTATGCTTCCTACGAAGTATTGTGCGGGAAACGCTACCCCATCGATGCAGTCACAGCAAAGGACGGGTTACAGTTAGCAGAACAGCCAATGGCTATCCAAACCCTACGCTTTGAAGACTTACCACCGGCGCATATTCGTTTACCGAGTCCCCCCCAAACCTTACCCACGAAGTTATTACAAAATAGTTTCCCGTTAATTCGGCGCATTGATATTGAAGTGAGAATTTCTCAAGAAATTTGGGATGTCACCGGTGCAGATAGATTTATTTTGTTAGATTTTCCTGGTTTGGGTGCGGCGAATTCTGGCGCGCGGGATACCTTTTTATCCCTGCGGGAATTGGCGGAGGTGCAAACAATTCTCGTACTGCTCAATGGTAAATCACCAGGGAGCGATCGCGCCCACAAAATTTTCACGATGATGCAGCAACAGCGTCCTGGACAAGACCTCAAGGATTTAATTTTGGTGGGTGTAGGACGGTTTGACCAATTACCTTTAGAAAGTGAAGGCGGCGAGAGAGAATTAGATTCACTCATTGATGATAGTCGTACCCCCCAACTCACAGCTGAGGCGGTATTGCGAAAACTCAAGGTGTTGCAAACCACCATCGATGGCGCGAGTGCATTCACAATTAATCAAGACCGCATTGTACTACTCTCTCCCCTATTGGGACTAGCCGAATTAGCCAAACGTTCTAGCAGTGTGAAAGCTGGTTCACCAGAATTTTTAGCTAACTTAGATTATCCAGAGTATTTAGAAAGGTCAAAGCGACTGCAACAAAAATGGCGCAAGTTGAGCGATCGCCTGTTAGAATCAGATCCGCGTCACGGTTTAGGCAGAAAATTGGGTTACTTTGCTCAAGATGGGGGTATCGCCAAACTGCGGGAGTTAATTCAAAATCACGTTGCGACTCACGGACTCAAGCAACTATATGAAGATACTAGACGCGCCGCCGAAAATTTAAAATTACAACAGGAAAACCTCAAAGCTATTATTGCCGAAATTCACGCCCAAGGTATTCCCACCGGTGATTCTGAGGCTTTAATTGACTTAAGAAACGCCATTGAAAGTTTAGATAAAACCTATCGTCATTTTCAAAAAGATATCGGCAAACAACCACTCAAAGACCGCCGGGGAACAGTGGTGAGTGATGTAGTTAAAGATGAACTCACCTTTAGAGTGATTAGTTGGAATCAATGGACTTTATTATTTAACAAAATCAATAACGGCACAATTACTTTAACCGAATCAAAAGGTGCAGCCGGGAAGTTATTTGATAGAGGTAGTAGAACCAATAGCAGCATCCCGACTAAAAGCGATGACTTTTACCCCGCCTTCGCCAAGACAGTCAAAGAAGTGGAAGAATTTGCGCGCGATCGCATCCAGCAAGCTGTAGTAGACTTACTCAGTAGATTATCTCACCAGATTGCCCCAGAGCGCGATCAGCTATTGGCGATTTTGACCCCAGAAATGGAACAGGAAATTGAAGCCAAATTTGGCCCTGAAGAAGCCGATTTATTTTATCAATTGCTGTTAGGTTGCGACCCCAATAAATGGCAAGACGTAATTTTAGAGGAGATTAATCAACAAGATAAATCTCTCATCCCTGAAATTATGTTTCCTCTAGCGCGTCAGGATGAAAAACACAATATTGGTCAAATCTTTGATTGGTCGCCAGAGAAAAATATCGGTTTAACTAGAACCGCTAATCATCAGTTATTTATCTTACGCTTACGTGATGAAATTACTGCCAGTGCCAGCCTGCATTTAGTGCAGTATGTCAGCGAAGTTAATCAACAAGTCAATGGCGAATTGGAGGGGATTTTAGATCAAATTATACCCACCTTACAAAACCTCTCGAAAAAAGATGCTTTGCTGAGATTTATCGCCGCTAGTGATACCCAATCTGGTGGGAGAGTCCCACCTTGGCTACAGAATCTCACAGAAATTGCTAACATTTCTGATTCCCTAACAGCTAATCAGTAATCAGTAATTAGTCATAAATTTATTGATTATTAAATTCTGCCTGTAAAGGAAGATAAAAAATGCCTGTAGAGATTCAACTTGTGCCTCGCTTTCAAGTGCGGGTTAATCATAGAAAGTATTTAGAATTACCCAGTATTCAACTGCTGGCTACGGGAAATAATGTACCTCATATTTCTAGTATCACCTGTACAGTTAAAGGCATACCAAGTGAATTAGCGACTAAAATTCAACAGGCGTATAAAAAGTTTGATTCTGAAACTCCCAAAATCTCCCAAATTGGTCAACTAGAACAATATCCGTGTAAATTATCTCACCCTTTAAACCAAGCAATCAACTGTCATTTACGGGTAATGGTGGAATATTTTGACTCTGACCATTCAGGAAATCCACTATTATCTGTAAGACAAAAAGTAGCAGCTTATTGTCATCTGTGGTCACTACCTATGGAAGAAAAAATCATCAGTAATCCAGTTATCAATCCTGTAGAAGTTCGTAGCGAAAAACCCAGCAACGGGAAAGCTAAAAAAAGATTTCCTGGATGGTTAGCGGTGGATTTCGGCACATCTAATTCTACAGTGACTCTGTTCGACCCGATAGAAGTGCCTATCGCCGAAGTTTTACCCAGAGAACAGGAAATCAGATTGCGCGATCGCCTGTCCCAGTGGTTGAATTCTCCGGCTATAATTGCCTTACCGGAGGTCAGCGAAAGTGAATGGGATAAGTTTATTGTTGATATTAGTAAAAATCTGGAAATTGAGCCGAGTAATTTAAGTGAAGTTTTTAGCGGTGAGAATAAATCGAGATTCTTAGAAGCGATTCGCCAAATCGAATTATGCTTAGGAAACAGCGATAGATTTCGTCGGGCTGTGAGCAAAAAACTCTATCAAATTTATCATGAAGTCTTCCGCGTTCCCACATTAGAATCTCAAAATTTAATTCCTGTAGTTTTAGATATTGACCGTCGAGATACAGAAATTCCCAGCGAGTTAGAAGTAGCGAGTTTAGAAGCGATCAAACTCCGCATGGGGAGAGAAGCTAGGGACAATAGAAAAAAAGCGATCGCACAGGGAACCAGTAGTTCTTTAAAAGAAATTATTAGTCGCTTTCATCATTCACCCAAGCGTTACTTTGGACAGGATAGAAAATTTCCAGTTATTTTGGAAGGTGAAGAAGATATTATTGATGTTAGTCAACTGATTCAAGCAGCATGGGCGCATCTAATCGAATTAACTGAAGATTATCGTCAACGCGCCAGACGCAGATTTTCCGAAGGAGATTTTTTAACCGCCGTCGTCACCTATCCCACCGTCGCACCGCCTGTAGTCAGAAAAGAAGTTAAGCATTTAGTCGAACAATTGGGAATTGATGATGTCCAGACAGCCTATGATGAAGCGGTATCTGTGGCTATCTTCTTTTTATGGCGAGAATTTGGCGGTAATTTAAATATTGGCATTGAATCTTTTAAAACCCGTTGTCGCCAAGAAAATAATAAATGGTCGCAAAATGTTCTCGTATTAGATATTGGTGGGGGGACGACGGATTTAGCATTAATTGAACTCACCTTGGAAGATAATACACCCTACTTTGCCAGTCATGAAGATAGAGGTTTAGGCGGCAGATACTATAAATTGACTCCCAAATTATTGGGTTCTTCAGGACATTTACAACTAGGTGGTGAGTTAATTACCCTGAAAGTGTTTAGACTATTGAAAGTAGCGATCGCTGATTTTTTACTGACAGCCGTTACTCAAGGTGATATCGAAAGCGACAAGCTAGAAGACTTAATCAACGCCGAATTAAACGAACGCTTTTTAGAACAAGGTAAATTTAAAAGTGGCAGTTTATTAAAATGTGTTGATAAGGAAAATCCCGAAGGTGACGCAGCTTATAAAGACGCGTTAGATACCGCCGAAAAAGTCATCCCCACCCGTTGGCAACAAGCACCCCAACGTCTGCAAACCTTCTATACCCTTTGGGATCATGCGGAAACTGCTAAACTCAAACTAGGACAAAAATCCGATCATTCTCTGTTAACCTTCACCCTTTCCGAACAGCAAATTGCAGAACTCCTCACCCAAAGCGCAATTAAATTCCAGGTGAGAAACTCAGAGAATATTTGTGTCACCATAGATAACCAACAATTTGAACGCGTCGCAGCTTCCGCTATTAAAGAAGCCATTGGTATTGCAAAAGGCTTAATGGAAAGTCGTCTGCGTCCTGACAACAACAATATCGACCCCTGGAACACCCATAAAGTTGATTGGTTAATCCTCTCCGGTAAAACCTGCAATCTCGATTTAGTACAACGGCAAATTTACCAAGAATTTAGCAAATCCCCTTATTTTGTCTGGAATCCCGAACGCATTACCTTTGTGTTGGAGTACACCAAACTCGCCACCTCCGCCGGTGCTTGTTACGCCGAGAAACTACGCAGGCTGAGATTTGACCCCGAAGAATCCAAAGGATTATTGCAAAAAGGCGCAAATCAACTAGAAATAGACGTTAAAAACCTGTTTTATTACCTACCTTGCAACTTCAAACGCAAAACCCAAAGTAACGAACTCCTCACCGTTTTTAAAGCTGGACAAGAACTCTACCAACTCTCAGCCTCAGAAAACGTCGCCAAAGTTCGTACAAATTGGGTAGGGATACAGTTAACTAACATTATTTACCGCCAAGACTACGAAGATGGAGACTTACGCCTGTGGGGTAGCTTCGACGGTAAAAACTTGATGGGACAATTGCGGATGGATGAAGCTGAGTTCCTGCGAAAAATTAAAGTCCAGTTTGAAATTGACCAAACACTGCAATTTAAAGTTTTGTTATGTCAAGGAAACCCCCACTACTTAATTGATGTTCCTGGAATTGACATTAATGCAGCGTTAACAAAAGTCTCAGAAACATCATTATTTACCAATGGGAAACTGCAATGGAATATCGCCGTTGAACGTCCTGATAAAGATTTAAATGATGGTGATATTGCTGTAAATGTGATTGAATCAGCGACAGTTGATTATCCAGATGCTTATCATTTGGTGTTTGAAGTAGACAAAGATGGTAGTAAACCTCTGCAACAATTCCATTACTTACATGATGGTGAATCCGCATCAGGAAGCGGTTTAATTAGTAATCCGTTGCCGCCTTTTCCCTACAGTAATCAGCATACGTTTTATATGTACCAAACGGATGCGGCAACTCAGACAAAAAAATGGATACGCATCGGCGCGTTAGCTAAACCTAATGTGAATACGGATTATCCTTGTCAGTATCGTGTAACAATTGATGACAAAGGTATTTTGCGTATCCATGCTGGTGATGTACCTTATTTAACATCACTAGATTTAGAATGTTTAACACAGGAAGGATGTGTCTATTGTGGTGAGTTAGACTTACAACCGAATGAGGTTGATAAGGAACGTGATCCTTTTTCCGGTATCCATTGAGAAACCTCACGCAGAGGCGCAGAGAGTTTTCTAAGGGTCTTTGCGTGAAATCAAAACAGGTAAAACTCATGCAACATCTCAAGCAGTTATTGGGAATCGAAAAATCAGCTTTGGGGCAGTTATTACGGTATAGTCTCTATGGATTGGAGGCGACGCTGAGGAAGGCGCAAGCGGAATATCATCATGATCCTGGTGCTGAATTGTGTGATCAGGTGTTGTATGAGATTCACAATTTGTTACAGGTTAAGGAAGAAGCGAAACCTACGGTCAGTTGTACCCAGAGTGAACCAAAATTGGGTTATCTGCGTGCGGCATTTGATGCGGATGTCGAACTCGGTATATATTTGGGGAATTCGCCTTTATGTAGTCAAACAGATGCGGATTTGTGGAATGAAATTCACCGCAAGCTGTTGCGAGTTCCTGAAGATTTGGCGGAATTTTGGCGACAACGGGCTTTAGATTTGGCGCAAGAAGTAGGTGCGATCGCAGATAATTCTCATCTGCATTATTTGCCTTTTATTCGAGATGAAATTATCTACCCAGGATTAAGTGGAACTGTAGTTTCACCTGGGTTATGTTTATCTCAAAAAGCATTACAAAAAACTAAAATTCTTCCTGAATCTGCTTCTGAAGAATTAACTTTATTAGCAAGCTTTTTAGTATTATTAACTAAATTTATTGAAATTGAACCAGAGCTATATCATGCCTTTAAAAGTGTATTTAGCTTTGATGTCATTCATTTACATTCCCAACTAGAACAAAAAATCCAGTATGTGGAAGCATTAGGCGATCGCTTCCACCGTACCAAAAAAGCCGAAGAAAGCACAGACCCCTTGTCAATGCTACGTGCTTGGCTGGATATGGATGAGGCGATACATTCCCTAATCTTTGTTCCTCCCGCCGAAAGATATTCCTGGTGGGGTAAACTGCAACAAGAATCCCGACGTGCTTTAAAAAAAGTGGCGGAGATTGCTAATAATGCCGGTCACGAAGTGAGAATACGTCAACTCACAGGACTTTATGCTGATATTTGTGCCTTAACTAAAGACGATTTACAACTAGAATGTGGCGGAGTTCCTGGCGAAGTTTTAACCTGTCTGCGAGTCTATGCCAGAATTAATCATGAAGGAATTCCTGGACGCGTCATCTTTCGTTCATCACGCTAGGAAGAATTTATCTTTACTATCAGGAAATATCAGGATGAAAGGATATATAAAAGGTCGCAACATCATTTTGTTAGAAAATTTACCAGATTCTTTCCAAGAAGGTGATGAAGTGGAATTAGTTATTACTCCAATACCTCCAACCACCTATCCTTTATCTAAACCAATATCTAGTTTAGGGCAGAAGCTGCGTCAAATTCGTCAAGAAATTGTTGACTCTGGTATTTCTCTCCTCAGCGCAGAAGAAGTTGAACGGGAAAAAGCAGAACGTAGAGGTGGCTATCAAGGAGACGATTCATAAACTAAATATTATTTAACCCCACTTGTCATAAATAGTTTCACGCCTAATAGATTTATCTACTTACCCTAAAAACCTTAACGCACTTTTGATAACCTCTCTGCGTTCCTCTGCATAAACCCTCTCTGCGTTTTAGGGACTTCCGAAAAATAAATTATCTAATTTAGGAGAGAATAGACCTCTTGTAAAAGTCCCGATTCTAGCGTCTTTCTTTGCGTCTTTGTGCCTACCGCAAGCGGAACGCCAAGGGCGAATGCGTGAGGCAAAAAAAATATTTATGCAATAGGTCTAATATTTTCTTTCTTCCCCCTGTCCCTTGCCAAAAAAGCGATAGTATATTTTTTAAATTGGAAGTACCTTAACTCATATCTTGCACCTAGCTGTGTAAACACATAAAAAGTGAATAAACAGCGCAAAAGATTACAGTAACGGAAGAAGCATAAGGAAAATGCCTTTGTAACTAAATATACTCAGTAACTAGCATTTTTACGTATTTAACCGCAGAGATAACAAAATGCTGGGATGATGCTTTGAGCGTCATAAGCAAGGAGATGACCAACATGAAATCGTCAGGGTTGCTTTTGAAGCTTAAAACATGAGAGAAAAGGCGTGAAATGTAGATTCGATAAAAAGCAAGAAAAATGCTTGCCCACGCCCAAAACCTAGTTTACACCCTCAAAGAATTGATGCCGACGCAGTATCAGAAAGATAATTTAGAAGCGATGCTGACTTTATTTTTAGAGGCACAAGGACACCCGTTACCCGAACACAGTCAGACAAAATCTTCAAGCGCAATCAGCAGATTCTTAAACATAAACCCTTGGTCAACAAGGAAAATGATTAAAGTAATCCGTCACCACGCATTAGAAGCAGTTTTAAAGATATTATCGTCATCAACTCCAGGAAGGAAACCTTTTTTACAAGTCATTATTGACTTAACAACGTTAGAAAAGCGGGGAAAGTTCTCAGAATTTGGGGACTTAATTAGAGTTTACAACGGCAAGCGTGGTTTACATATAGTTGTCGTTTATTTAGTTATAGGAAGATGGCGTATTCCTTGGAATTTTCGTGTTTGGAGGGGTAAGGGAACGCCATCCCCAGCACAGCTTGGATTGAAACTTGTGAAACGTTTACCTCAATCTTTAACTCAACAATTTCAGACTATTATTTTAGCAGATACTGCTTTTGGTAGTGTAGAGTTTCTTGAGGGTGTACGTCAGCTTAAATATCATGCTGTTACAGGTGTATCTATCAGTCGTAAGTTAGCCGATGGCAGACTTATCAGACGTTTACATAAGCAGGGGCAACAGGTTTATCTGTTTGGTTTAAAGTTCCCTGTTACTGTTTCGTGGTATTACTTAAAGCGTGATAACGGCAAGCTAGAAAAACGATTTGTTTTGTCTACCCGTCCCATGAAAGCTTCTACTCTTAAGTGGTGGGGTAAGCGTCGTTGGCAGATTGAGGGGTGGTTTAAAACCGCAAAGCATCGTTTTGGCTTGCACCGTTTTGGGCAAGGAACTCTCAAGGGGATGTATCGCTGGCTAATTCTTTCTCTAGCTGCATACCTGATTGCTCATTGGACTTATCTGCATTTTCAGTCCCCATCGCCACCTGATTGGGGTCAGGCTGCACAAACTGCCCTTGAGTCTATTTTTCCACAAATGGTTGTGTATCTTCTTTTACTTCACATTGAACGCCTAACTCCCCTTGCACGTAGTCATGGTTTTGACATCCAGATTTCCAGGTGCAAGATGTGAGTTAAAAAATACTATCAACCCCCAGCCACCAAAGGTAAAACAAACGCCATCAAAATTCCCACTAATACAATTATCTCTAAAACTCGCAAAAGCAAATTATTGCCTACGCCAAAGTTAGCTGATAAATTTCCCCACCAAGCGCGCAAATCATCCCACCAACGACTAGGCTTATCTTCAGGACGCACCTTGAACACAAACATCGAAACTAATAAAGGTACACCACCCACCTTGCTAGACATCAAAAGATGAATAGCCAAACAGACAACCATCACCACCCAAGCTGACAAATGCAAATAATACCAAACGTGATTTAACTCTCCTGTTGGTAGCCATTCTTCTTTCATCATTCTGCCGGAAATTAAGGCGAAAACAGAGGCTAGCAACATTAGAGTATTAGCAATTCTTTGCAAACTCACCCACCAAATCGGTCTACCAACCTGACTTAAGTTTTGGAAAGAATCCCCTTGCAACAGTCGTTTGTTTCCTGCATGAAAACTATACAGCGCGATCGCTGGAAACACAATCAAGAAAAAAACTGCAAAAGTCCCGTGAATATCGATAATGGTACTGATGCGGGGGATGAGGATTTTACCGAATCTGCCATCGAAAGTATTGTAAACTAAAAATCCGGTAATGATGGCGGCGATCGCTAAAATACCACTCACACCATGCAGAATTCGCAACAATAATGGTTGATAGGGAGCAGAACGAGACATAAATATGATAGGTTAACTACTCTAATTCACTTAATTAAATAAAATCTACAGCAAAAGCCGACCTATTTTAGCTTATTATAAAATCGTGTTATTCACTCACTCAATTCTACCGTGATAATAACTATTTTATGATTGTCGTGCATATTTATAATTTAATAGCTAATATCGATTAGTATTTTATGATGGTCAATAACTGCTTAAAGGAATGCTAGAATATCTTAATTTTACTGGGTTTATTAAGGGTGTCATATATAAAACATACTTGCATGAAACTTTAAAAGAATTTAGTTTAGATGTATTTGATATCAATCAAGCAAGTAGTTATGGATTAATCAAGACACAGACCACAGAAATTGCTTATTCAAAATGGGTATCACCAAAGAGAACACGAAGTTACCCTCTTGCAAGAATTTATAATACATATATTTCATCTAAAGTAATAACAATTATTCCTGTTATCAAAGATGAGGGTAAAGATGGGGATAGAGATATTATTCAATATTCTACGATATCTTGGATGAATTTGTTAAATATTTACATCGTGCTTGCTTACTATAAAACAGCAGAGAGGAGTAACAAGAAAAATCAGTCACATCGAGACAAACTCAGTAGACAACAATTTGATTCCGAACTAGTTAACTCTCAAATCAATGAGATATTAGCGTATAAACAAAGTGCTTTACACTGGAATAAATATTTATTTGAAGAAAGGTTTGCAGCTATTTTTGAAAAAGCTTTAGATTCTTATGATTCTATTTCTAATAGCACTCACGTTAACGTTCATTCACGTCTTGGATTGGACAAATATTTAACAAGAATAATTAATGAATTTGAAGAATTTAAAAATATTTCCCTGAGAAAATCACAGCTTGCTAGTCAAAGAGAGTTAATGACTTCTCATAAACTTGAACATTTAGTAGATGGATTAAAAGCAACTTTTAGCATTGAGAACTATCTGGGAGGGACTTATTATTTGACTCCAGATGAAATATTATTTGAAGATAATATATACATCATACAAGAGTCAAAAAACTCCTCAACATCATCTTTACCCAAGTTACCTGATATTCAAGATGGTTTGTTCAAATTAATTCTATTTTCTAATTTGGATTCTTTAATTTGTAATGGTGTGTCAGTATCATTTATTGCAAAATTAAAGTTAACTGGTAAAAATATTATAGGCTCTATAATATTTCCAGATGCTTCAAATCAAGAATTGGAAGCTTTTATCAAGCTCAACAATAAAATTTTCAGCCACAAACAAAAGGAAATAATTAAAAGACTATTTTTGGAGGCTGAAAATAACCATAAGTTAAAGATAGAAATAACTAGTAACTCTTAACCACAAAATATTACCAATGCTCAAAAGCCCTCTCCGCTATCCTGGCGGTAAATCAAAAGCCATCAATCAAATAGTTGAATATCTACCAGAAAGTTTTACTGAATTTCGTGAACCATTTATAGGCGGTGGTTCAGTCTTTATTTATCTTAAGCAAAAGTTTCCTCATCTAAAATTTTGGATTAATGATTTAAATCAAGAGTTATTTTTATTTTGGAAAATCGCTCAATCTGAGCTAGTGCAGTTAGTTAAAGAAATACAGCAAATTAAAGATAAATATACCGATGGTAAATTACTATTTACAGAATTAACTAATGTGGATGTTAAGAGCCTATCTGATTTAGAAAGAGCAGTTCGCTTTTTTGTACTCAATCGAATTACATTTTCTGGCACAGTAGAATCAGGAGGATTTTCCCAGGAAGCTTTTCATAAAAGATTTACATATTCTTCTATAGAAAGATTAGAGAAACTAGAAACTATTTTAGATGGGGATATTCAAATAACTAATTTGGACTACAGTGAACTTGTAAAAGCCAAAGGTGATAATGTATTTTTATTTTTAGATCCACCATATTTCAGTGCTACAAAATCCAAATTATATGGAAAAGATGGCGATTTACATACATCTTTCGACCATCAAAGATTTGCTGAAATATTAAAACAATGCCATCATCAATGGCTAATTACTTACGATGATTCACCGCAAATTAGGGAAAACCTTAAATATGCTCATATCTACGAATGGGAATTACAATATGGCATGAATAACTATAAGCAAGGAAAAGCAGCAAAAGGTAAAGAGTTATTCATTACTAACTACAAATTTAAATGTAATGCTGAGAAAAAAATAGATAAAGATAACAAGACTCATTCTGCTTTGCAGTTGCAGCTTGATATTTTGATTTAACTTTTGAGAGGGTGCAATTTTTCGATAGGATAACTGCCATACACAATTCTTGTAATTATCTGTAACAGTTATCACTCTAATTATGACAACTTCTGCTGCTACCACCGCCTCCCTAGAACCCTATCTTCTCTTACAACAGCTAATTGATGGTCAATCCCTCAGTCGCACTCAAGCCGCAGAATTAATGCAAGGTTGGCTGAGTGAAGCCATCCCTCCAGAATTATCCGGTGCAATCTTAACTGCACTCAACTTTAAGGGTGTTTCCGCCGAAGAACTCACAGGTATGGCTGAAGTTCTACAATCGCAGTCGAAAATGGGGACTGGGAACGCTTCCACACTCAGCACTCAGCACCCAGCACTCAGCACTGTAATAGATACTTGCGGAACTGGTGGTGATGGTTCTTCCACTTTCAACATTTCTACAGCCGTGGCTTTTGTGGTGGCGGCTTATGATGTACCTGTTGCCAAACATGGTAATCGTTCAGCATCGAGTTTAACAGGCAGTGCTGATGTTTTAGAGGCGTTGGGCGTGAATTTAAACGCGCCTAGTGAAAAAGTCCAAGCTGCACTACAAGAAGTCGGGATCACCTTTTTATTTGCCCCTGGTTGGCATCCCGCATTGAAAGCTGTGGCACAATTACGCCGGACTTTAAGAATTCGCACAGTGTTTAATTTACTTGGCCCCTTAGTAAATCCCTTGCGTCCCACTGGGCAAGTAGTAGGTTTATTTACACCCAAACTTTTAGAAACCGTTGCCCAAGCTTTACAAAATTTAGGCAAGGAAAAGGCGATTGTTCTCCACGGCAGGGAAAGATTAGATGAAGCGGGTTTAGGTGATTTAACGGATTTAGCAGTGTTATCGGATGGTGAAGTTAAGCTAACTACCATTAATCCTCAAGAAGTTGGCGTAACGCCTGCACCAATTACAGCCCTCAAAGGTGGCGATGTGCAAGAAAACGCCGTCATTTTAAAAGCAGTGCTACAAGGCAAAGGCACTCAGGCACAACAAGACGCTGTAGCCCTCAATGCGTCCTTAGCACTACAGGTAGCGGGTGCGATTCCCTTATTAGACCATACCCAAGGTGTGAAAGCGGCTAAGGAGATTCTACAGACTGGTACTGCCTGGACAAAGCTGGAACATTTAGTTCAATTCCTCCAGAACTAGCATCTGAGTGCGATTGCGGGCGGAACTCTACCACGTTGCGTTTAATGGTGACATCGTAATTACCAAAAAAATCATGTCCCAATAAACCCGTTTCTAATTCTGTCCCAGCGATCGCCACCGGTACACGATTCACTGTCACACCCCCCAAAGTCATCGAGTCCAAATAACCAATCGGAAATTCTACCGCCCTAGAACTAGCGGTGTTAGCTTTGGCTTTCCCCACTGGGATCACTCCCAAAGCATTGGCCATTGCTTGAGTAATCACTGTGCCACTTGCCCCAGTATCAACAATCATGTCAAACTGTTGCTGACCATTGAAGGTCACACTCACCACAGGTGTACCACCAACCCGCCGTCTAATGGGGGCAATGTATACCCTTTCTGGAGTAATAGCAGCCGATACCGGAAAACCTGTTGTTTCTGTGGATACTTCTGTTCCAGGTGGTGGTACAGGAATAGTGAATTTAGATTCAGGTGTAGCATTTGCTATGGGAGGTGCAGACTGACGAGTCTTTGCCGCCTTAACTGGGCGAGAAGCTACCGCTACAGACCGAGGCGATGGTTTAGCAGCCGTATTAGCTTGGCGGATAGCATACTTCATTTGCCCCTCAAACTCATTGATTTTAGCTTGGGCGATCGCAAACTCTGGACTTTGCCGTTCCACCTTTCGCATCAAAGTAATCGCATCATGATACTGACTCGCCACCAAATACCAATCATCCGGCGATTGTGCCGATTGACTAATACTAGTCGCACCTGCTGCCTTATCTAGTCCCATTTCAAAAGCACTGGGTTCTAGGGGTGATGATGGCAGGTTAGTTGATGTCGGGATGCTGGGTGCAGTCGTAGGTTCTGCCGGAGATTTGGCTGTAGCCAGATCATCAGTCACCACAGATTGCTGATTCCGCAAAACAGACGTTTTTGGTTGATTTGTCGTACAACCGGCACTCGCAACTGCGATCGCACCAGACAGAAAAATCAGCGTCGCACGAGAAAAAAAGGGCTGAAGCATAATTTAATCTTGATTGAAACTGTCCCAGGACTCCTGCCACCGATTCCCATTGTAGATTTAATTCCCCATTGGAGAATTTAAAACCCAAAAGTTCCGCATTATTTCCCTATTTTAATTTTTAATTAATTTCTTGGGAAACGCATAATTCACCAACTTATGGGATAATTAACACTCGCAGTATATATGATAAAGACTGGGGACTAGTACAAAAAGGCAAACAAAACAGAGAAAGAATGTTAATTTTGTGAGCTTTCTAGCTAACTCAATGTTTTTAGTCCCTGCTGTACTAGGTACTAGAAGAAAACAAGGTTGGGATAAAAAGCAGAGGAAAACAAGTAAAACTTGACCCCATGCCCCATAACCCCTGCCCTTTGTGGATTTTGAATTTTGAATTTTGAATTTTGAATTTATATGCCCCCGTCTGACACAATTCCTGCTCTACTAGTTTTGGCAGATGGCACTGCTTACCGAGGTTGGTCTTTCGGTGCGACAGGAACAACCATCGGCGAAGTCGTGTTTAACACTGGCATGACTGGATATCAAGAAGTCTTGACTGACCCCAGTTACTGCGGTCAAATAGTCGTGTTCACCTATCCTGAATTGGGGAATACTGGCGTTAATCCAGAAGACGAAGAATCAGCCAAGCCACAGGTACGCGGTGCGATCGCGCGCAATATTTGTCATCAACCGAGTAACTGGCGATCGTCACAATCCCTACCAGACTACCTGCAACAACACCAAATTCCAGGGATCTATGGCATAGACACCCGCGCCCTCACCCGCAAAATTCGGATGTATGGCGCAATGAATGGTGGTATTTCTACAGAAATCTTAGATGAAGCAGAATTATTAGAACAGGTACAAGCAGCCCCCAACATGGCAGGGTTAAATCTCGTCCGAGAAGTGACGACGCGCCAAGTGTATGAATGGTCAGATCCCACAATCCCGGCTTGGGAATTTAAGCCAGCCACAACCAGCAATCAACAAGAATCTTTGACAGTTGTCGCCCTAGATTTTGGTGTGAAACGCAATATTCTCCGCCGCTTGGCTAGTTATGGTTGTCGCGTGATTGTTGTACCTGCCGATACACCAGCCGCAGAAATTCTTCAATACAATCCAGATGGTATCTTCCTTTCCAACGGGCCTGGCGATCCAGCCGCAGTTGCCGAAGGTATAGCCACAGCTAAAACCTTGCTGCAAAGTCAAAAACCAATTTTTGGTATTTGTATGGGACACCAAATCTTGGGTCATGCCTTGGGAGCAGAAACCTTTAAGCTAAAATTCGGCCATCGGGGTTTAAACCAACCTGCGGGGTTGACACAAAGGATAGAGATTACCAGCCAAAACCACAGCTTTGCGATTGATCCTGATTCCTTACCGCAAGCAGTTGTGGAAGTGAGTCACCTCAACTTAAACGATCGCACTGTTGCAGGATTAAAGCACAAATCCTTGCCCATCTTCTCAGTGCAGTACCACCCAGAAGCTAGTCCAGGCCCTCATGACGCTGATTACTTGTTTGAGCAGTTCGTCCAAGCTATGCGAACAGCACGACAAGCAACTACAGCTCAAGTGAGTTAAAAAAGGACTAGAGAAGTAAAAAGTAAAAAGTAAAAAGTAAAAAGGTAAAAGAATTCTCTTTTTATTTTTGCCTTTTGCCTTTTGCCTTTCATACCCCAACAGGCTATAGACAACAAGCCTAAAAACCATCTATACTTGAGCGTTTACTTTAACCATGAGGAGGGAATTATTGCTGAACCACTAAATCTAACCGTCAGCCTGAGAGGTACTCGTGAAGCACGGGATAATTATCAGCTATTCCGCCTCACAGGTTTGTTAGATGCCTTTTCTGAACCGACATTTCGCAAAGTTCTAGGCAATAAAATTGAAGAAGGCCCAAAGCACATCATTCTGGATCTTTCACAAATTGATTTTGTCGATAGTTCTGGTTTGGGTGCTTTGGTACAGCTAGCCAAGCAAGCTCAAAACGGCGAAGGAACTTTGCAAATCGTCACTAACGCCCGTGTAACTCAAACGGTCAAGCTTGTGCGCTTAGAGAAGTTTCTCTCGCTGCAAACCTCTGTTGAAGCAGCTCTAGACAACATCAAGCAGTCTTGATCGCTTGGCCGAATAATTAATTAAGCTATTCCGAACAATGTATGGGATAGCTTAATTTTACGATACTCTGGCTTTTCCCCCTCCCAATGGGAGAGGGAAAAGCCAGCAGATTTAGAAATATGTAATCAGAAAGAGAAAACTTTTATTCTGTATAAAAATAGCGATAAAATTGTCAAATAATCCTGATAGTTTTCTACATAATCAGTCTATAAATACAGCACCGTTGTGAGAGAATAGAACCGATTTGAGAATTTTTACAAGACAAATACTATATAAATTCAATCAGCTAAGGAATATTTAAGTTGTGAAGTCAAAGGAGGAAGAGTTATTAGATGGTAAAGATGAACATCCCCCAATAGATACATCTTGGACTGACTCACTCTTAGCACACACAGCACAGTTCACACAACAAATTTCTCAGGGACAAATACAGCAAATCTCACCCTCTGCTCTAGCATATTTAGGGGATGCAATCTATGAGCTTTATGCTAGAATGTATTACCTGCTACCACTACAACGGCAAGATGCTTATCATAGACTGGTAGTAGCGCAGGTAAGAGCAGAAACACAAGCGCTACATTTGCGATCGCTAACTCCTTACTTGACAACAACTGAATTAGATATTGTCCGGCGAGGCCGTAACGCCGCCACAGGAAGACCTAAAAGAGTTAATCCTGAAATATATCAACAAGCAACAAGTCTAGAGACTTTAATTGGCTACTTATATCTCACCGATTTGCCACGTTTAACCGAACTATTGCAAAAAATCCATCCAGAGAAATAAATCATTATTTTAATCTCCAAGATCGGAAAATCAGTCAGTAATGGTTCAGTCAAGACGAGAATCGGCACGTTTACTCATGCTTTGTACCTAAAACTCCTATGAACAGTAAACCTAAAAAAATCAAGACCAATAGCGAACCTAATCGCGGGTCAGTGTTAAAACTCAAAGGTAAGCGTGTAATCACGACTTCACCGCGCCATCCCCACAAAGGGGAGAGTAATTCCCACTCATCACACCCCCGTCGTCAATTTACCCCTCCTACAGTTGCTCCCAAATCCACAACAGAAGACAGCGACATTATCTACGGTCGTCATCCAGTCTTAACAGCTCTAGAAAATCAACGAGAACTCAATCGTATTTGGGTAACATCTCGTTTGCGTTATGATCCCCGGTTTCATAATCTCATTCTCCAAGCTAAAGAAAACGGTACAGTCATTGATGAAGTAGACCCGAAACGTCTAGATCAAATTACATATCAAGCTAACCACCAAGGCATAGCAGCACAAATCGCACCCTACTCATACATTGAACTACACGAATTGATCGCACAGGCAAAAACAGTCAACGATCCCGTGATTGTTGTAGCCGATGGGATCACAGATCCCCATAACCTGGGTGCAATTATTCGGACAGCTGAAGCTGTAGGCGCGCAAGGTCTGATTATTCCCCAAAGAAGAGCTTCTGGAATTACCTCTACTGTGGTCAAAGTTGCAGCCGGTGCCTTAGAAAACTTTCCCGTCGCTAGAGTCACCAACCTCAGCCGTGCCTTAGAAGAATTGAAAGAAGCCGGTTTTTGGATTTATGGAACTGCGGCGGATGCTAGCGAACCCCTGCACACAGTCAGCTTCCGTGGCCCCATCGTCTTAGTCATTGGTTCGGAAGGCGAAGGTCTGAGTATGTTGACACAACGATCTTGTGATGTGTTGGTATCAATTCCCCTTTTAGGTAAAACACCTAGCTTAAACGCTTCCGTAGCTTCAGGTATGGCACTATACGAGATTTTTCGTCAACGCGCCGTTAACACTTTATACCTAGATAAATTACCAAAACCTCTTTAAAAATTATGAGTAAAAGAGTATAAAGAAATGTAAATAGAATACATAAACACATCAGACGTTTAAAATTCAGTACCACGTTGATAAATTGGCGGCAACCATGACAACAATTTGGCATAACCTGAAGGAAAGTGTAATTAACACATACAACGCACTTGGCTTGGCTTGGTGGGTAGAAATTGAAACTCAAAATCCCCGTTGCACCTACTACTTCGGGCCTTTTCTCAATTCCACCGAAGCCAAACTAGCAACTAAAGGCTATGTAGAAGACTTAGAAGCAGAAGGCGCGCAAGGGATAGTGGTAAACGTCAAGAAATGTAAACCAGACAATTTGACCATTGCAGACGACCTGGGGGAACGGATTGACCGCAAAGTAACGCCTGTCTTTAGCGGTCAAATTTAATTTAGGCGTGAGTCAATGGTCAATAGTTAATAGTCAATAGTCAATAGTCGATGACTATTGCTTTGAATTTTGGACTATTAACCTGGGACTATAGACTATCAACTACTTGCGGATGATTTGTTATCCAGGTGTCAATATCACTGAGTAACTGGTGGGGTACTTCCCACGGGAAAAGATGAGCCGCATTCGGATAGCAAAGCCATTGGCTGTATTTGAGGTGTTGAGCCGTTTCTAAACTGGACTCAGCTGTAATGTGGCGGTCTTGAGAAGCGGCAATGACCAGACTTGGACAGTGAATTTGCTGGAGTTCTTCCAGACGGTTATATCCTAAAGCTATGGCACTGTAAAGGGCGCGAGTAGCAGCTGCGGAAGTTTGTAAATAAGCGGGTACAGCTGCTTGAGCAATGTAATTATAAGCGGTGTGTGTATGTTGTTGAATGAGGTAGCGGAATAGTGATCGCTTACCAAAAGTCTCAATATTCCACTGCCAACCAGGTTTAACATAATTCAACAGTGCGGCCATACCCGTGTAAAGATTGTCTTGCCATGTAATTGGCGGATGATTACCACGGGGTCTAGCAGCTGTAGCGACTAAAATTAACCCTGTAACACGTTGTGGGAGACGCAAAGCCAACTCCATCGCTAAAATCCCACCTAAAGACCATCCCAATATCAAGCAATTTCCCATCTGTAAGCGGTCTAGCAGAGCTTCTAAGTCCGTTAGGTGGTCTGTCATGGCAAAATTGCCCTGAAAGCGACTTTTTCCGTATCCACGCAAATCTGGGGCGACAGTTTGGTAACGTTTTGATAAATGATTGGTAAATACTGCCATACTCCGACCACTGCCAGGGTGTCCATGTAAGCATAAAATCGGAAATCCCTGACCTTGAATATCAACGTTGAGGTTTACAACCATATATCAATCTAAAATTCAAAAATTTTTACCTTTTGCCTTTTGCCTTACTTTGGCTGATAGCCCCCAGCGTAAGTAATAACACACATTTGTCTGTATGTGGCGTGAATCCCGAAAGCTACTCCTGTCACCTGAAAAGCTGGGTTAAAAATATTGGTGCGATGACCGCGCGATCGCACACCATCATCAATAATTAATTGCATCACAATATCTTGGGCAGTGTGAGAACCATAACTAATGTTTTCTGCGGCTGTCACTTGCCAAGTACCATAACGATTCATCCGTATAAAAGGATCACTAGCATCGCTACCATGATGACCAACAATACCTTTCGCGCCTTGGTCTTTGACGTGATCCCTAGCAGCTAAAGATAAACCTTCAGATACGATTAATGATCCTACTGGTTTTGCAGACTTCAGAAAAGCGATCGCTTCATCTACTGCTTTTACCCCTTCTTGGGTTTGCAAATAAACATGATCAGCTAACTTGACTTTTTTTCCCTGAAATTGCCGACGATAATTTTCTAGAATCGGCAGATATGCTTGGGGGTTAATGCGTACTTTGTTAGTTTCTTCCACTACTTGCTGTTCTAGTGGTGAGAGTACGTGTTTTGGGGAGGATTTTTCGGGATTTGTCGAAGCCATTCCAGGTATAATTTGCCAAGGTTGGATGCTTTCCTTGAATAATTTCATCGCTGGGAAACTCATGATCAGGATATATGTATCTTCATGACACCAGTGCAAGTTTTCGGAATTGTTTGTTCTTGAAGCTGACAAACACCAGCATAAGAAAATCCCATGTTCAATAGCCCATAACTATTGACTCTTAGCCAAAGATATTACGTGTCTTTTTATACTAATAGTTGTCGTTCGCTGTGAACAATGCCATAAAGAAATGATAAAAAGTTCATCAATATTGTGCAAACTCAAGATGTTTGCATTCCCAGCCCCAAAATAGATACATCAAACTCATGACTGAATTGACTTTACGCTTACAACAGGGAGATACAGAAACCACTGTCACCGTGAATCGAGACGTATTCACAATAGGTCGGTTGCCAGAGTGTAATTTATACTTACCGGCAGGTGGAGTTTCCCGCAAGCATGCCCAAATTGTCAAACAAGCGAATGGTACATGGGTAATTGAGGATCTAGGCAGTAAAAACGGCACACAGGTAAATCAAACTATTGTCAAAACATCTCAAAATTTAAATCATGGTGATGTCATTTGGCTGGGAAATGTTAGCTTGATGGTACTGGTTCACAACCCCCTACCACCACCACCAATTAAAGCCGTAACTTTTTATGAAGCTTCTGATCAAAGAACCATTTTGCGGAACGCCAAACAACTACAACAACAATGGATAGAAGCTAACAGTAATGATGGTGATATTGGGGACAAAAACAAAACTATTGCCCGTCTCAAAGACTTAGTAGATATAGCTAAAAATCTTTGTGCGGCTGCATCCATAGAAGAAATTTTCTCTCAAGTACAACAAGTTGTATTTCGTTACCTCAATAGTATTGACCGTTTGGCTTTATTAATTGATGTTAAAAGTGATGGGCATTTAGAGTTAGTGAATGCGGGTAGTAGAGACCAAACTCAGCAAGAATATCTCTTAGCAAATGCGAGTTGGATTAGTCGTAGTATTTGCCAAAAAGTCTTTGAAGAAAAAGTTGTAATTCAAACTGCTGATACGCAAAAAGATGAAAGATTTTCTGGTGAACATAGCATTTTACTCAAAGGTATTCGTAGTGCTATGGCTGTACCTTTATGGGATGAAAATAAAGTAGTGGGGGTACTTTATGCTGATGCTCATTTATCTTCCTATCATTGGGAACAAGATGGAGAAGAAGAACTGAGCTTTTTTTCTGCTTTAGCTAATCTTGTGGCATCAAGTGTACAGCGTTGGTTACTAGCAGAAAAATTAAAAACCGAAGAAGTGATCCGTCATCGCTTAGAACGTTATCATTCACCGGCGGTTGTGCAGCAATTAATTGCCGTAGGTGGCTTACCAGATGGACGCTTACCTCCAGCAGAAAGTGAAATTAGTATTTTATTTGCAGATTTAGTAGGATTTACTGCTATTTCTGAGAGATTAAAACCAACTGCGATCGCTGAATTATTAAATAAGTTATTTGAAGAAATGCTACAGGAAGTGTTCGCCTGTGGCGGTACTTTAGATAAATATATCGGTGATTGTATCATGGCCTTTTTCGGCGCACCCGAACCCCAAGCCGACCACGCCGATCGCGCCACGTCAGCCGCCCAGGGTATGTTAACTCGTCTAGAACATCTCAATGCTAATGGTTTCTGGCATGAACCCTTACAATTACGCATTGCCATTAATAGTGGTAAAGCGGTTGTAGGGGATGTGGGCAGTTCTCAACGGGTAGAATATACAGCATTAGGAGCTACGATTAATTTAGCAGCCAGAATGGAAGGTGTTTGTCCTCCTAGTGAGTGCGTAATTAGTGAAGCAACTTATCAGCTAATTTCCAAACCTGAAGACTTTGAAGAAATGGGAGATTATCGCTTTAAAGGTATTGATAGATTGGTGAAGGTCTATCAAACAAGGTTACATCAAATGCCAACAATTATTCATCCTTAGTCAATAGTCATTAGCTGCTGCTAATTTATAATTTTCATCTGTCTGGATGCTTGACTTATTATATTGAATTGTGACATTTCGTATTGTTTCAAAATTCTGGAATAGGCTAAGAATCTAGGCTTTCAATCCAAAATCCAAAATCCAAAATCTAAAATTCGGTGGGTCAAAGCGGATTCCGATAGATAATCATCATGAAAAAAGAATCATTGCTTGAGTCTCTAGTAAATCTACTGCTACCTCTGGCATTAATTTTTGGGTTGGTACTAATTTTAAATATCAATGTTGGTAAGATTGAGACCACGAAAGTTTCTAGAATTCCCTTGGAATCATGGCTTAAGCTGCTTGTTGGTTATTTAGCAGCAACAGCAGAAATCGCTGCTGCTTTAGTAATTGGATTAGCGGTGATTCGAGGAACTATATATTATTTTCGGCAAATATTTGCTCGTTCTCGGCAACATTTTGATTCTACAGAAGTGGTGCGTCTGCAATTAGGTAGATCATTGGCATTAGGTTTAGAATTTACTGTTGCTAGTGATATCTTGCGAACAGCAGTTGCACCTACACGCCAAGATTTATTAAATCTGGCCGCAATTGTGTTGTTAAGAACTCTGTTGAATTACTTTTTAGAAAGAGAGATTAGATTAGTGGAACAGGCTCACTCTACTAGTCGAGAAAATATTCCTATTGCAAATTTAGAGAGAATAGAATAAAAATTTTTTGTTTGTAGTGAGGACTTTAGTTCTCAAAATAAGGGCCAAAGCCCTCACTACAAACTCTATATCTATTGACATAATAAAATAGGTTTTGCATGAGCAGTATTAATAATTAGTAGCAAGTATAAAATAATTCAAGTTTAATTGAGAGATTTTAAGTTAGAACAATTAAGCAGTTTCTCAAAGAATACAATTTAGGTGGTAGCTACCCCGAAAAATATGTGTAACACTAAGAAGCTACCTCAAGCTATATTGAAACGGGAGGTCAGGGAATGGCGATCGCCACTATCAATCCCGCCACTGGGGAAACGCTCAAAACCTTTGAGCCACTCAACGATACAGAAATTGCTGCTAAATTAAATTCGGCACAACAGACTTTTGAAAATTACCGCAACACAAGTTTTAAAGAGCGATCGCAGTGGTTAAATACAGCTGCGTCAATTTTAGAGCAAGATAAGGCTGATTTCGCTAAACTCATGACTATTGAAATGGGTAAGCCTTACAAAGCTGCGATCGCAGAAGTGGAAAAATGCGCTGCTGTGTGTCGTTACTACGCTGAAAATGCTGCCGATTTCTTGGCTGATGTGTCGGTAAAAACTGATGCTAGCCACAGTTTTGTGCGCTATCAACCTTTGGGAATCATTCTCGCTGTGATGCCGTGGAATTTTCCTTTTTGGCAGGTGTTTAGATTTGCTGCACCTGCACTGATGGCGGGAAATGTCGGCTTACTCAAACACGCCTCTAATGTTCCGCAGTGCGCTTTAGCAATTGAAGATATTATCAAACGGGCTGGTTTTCCTGGAGGTGCATTTCAAACTTTATTAATCGGTGCGGCACAAGTTGCCGATTTAATGGCAGATGAAAGGGTAAAAGCTGCTACCTTAACCGGTAGTGAACCTGCTGGCGCATCCCTAGCGGCGGCGGCGGGAACACAAATTAAAAAAACCGTGTTGGAATTAGGGGGAAGTGACCCATTTATTGTACTAGAAAGTGCTGATTTACCCCTAGCCGCAGCCACCGCCACACAAGCCAGAATGTTAAATACTGGTCAATCTTGTATTGCTGCAAAACGCTTTATTGTAGCAGAAGCGATCGCCGATCAATTTGAGCAGTTGCTGTTAGAAAAATTCACAGCCTTGAAAGTCGGCGACCCCATGCTTCCCGACACTGATTTAGGCCCTTTAGCCACACCTGGAATTCTCCAAGATTTAGACCAACAAGTCAAAACTGCCGTTCAAAGTGGGGGAAAAATCTTAACAGGTGGACATCCTTTAGATATTCCTGGCAACTTTTATCCACCAACAATTATCATAGATATCCCTGCTGACTCACAAATTGCCCAAGAAGAATTTTTTGGCCCGGTAGCTTTATTATTTCGTGTGCCAAATATAGATGCTGCGATTAAACTAGCAAATGCTACACCCTTCGGCTTAGGTGCGAGTGCTTGGACAAATAATCACCAAGAACGCGATCGCTTAATTACAGAAATCGAAGCAGGCGCAGTATTTATTAACGGCTTAGTTAAATCCGACCCCCGGCTACCATTTGGTGGCATTAAACGTTCTGGGTATGGACGAGAACTCAGCATTCAAGGCATACACGAATTCGTCAATGTTAAAACTGTTTGGGTTAAATAGGGATTGGGTATTAGGTATTAGGGACTGGGTGTAATTTTTTCCCCAGTCCCCAGTCCCCAGTTCCCAATCCCCAATATTATGAGGAATGGAAAATGAATACGGCAGAATTATTGGTCAAATGTTTAGAAAACGAAGGTGTCGAATATGTTTTTGGTCTTCCTGGCGAGGAGAATTTACACGTATTAGAAGCGATTAAACATTCATCTATTAAGTTTATTACTACCCGTCATGAACAGGGTGCAGCTTTCATGGCTGATGTCTACGGACGACTGACAGGAAAAGCTGGTGTGTGTCTTTCTACCCTTGGCCCTGGGGCAACCAATCTAATGACTGGTGTCGCAGATGCTAACCTAGACGGTGCGCCATTAGTGGCAATTACCGGACAGGTGGGAACAGATAGAATGCACATTGAATCCCACCAATATTTAGATTTAGTGGCAATGTTTGCCCCCGTAACTAAGTGGAATAAACAGATAGTTAGACCGAGTATTACACCAGAAGTAGTGCGAAAAGCCTTCAAGCGATCGCAAACCGAAAAACCAGGTGCAGTGCATATAGATTTACCAGAAAATATTGCCGCTATGCCCGTAGAGGGCAAACCATTACATAAAGATAATATCGAAAAAACTTTCGCCTCTTTTGCCAGTATTCGCGCCGCCGCCGCCGCCATTTCTCAAGCAGTTAACCCCTTAATTTTAGTCGGCAATGGGGCAATTCGCGCCCAAGCTAGCGATGCGGTGACGCAATTTGCTACCCAAATGAATATTCCTGTGGCTAATACATTTATGGGTAAAGGTGTTATTCCTTATACTCATCCTTTAGCACTCTGGTCAGTAGGATTACAACAACGAGATTTTATTACTTGTGGTTTTGATAATACAGATTTAGTCATTGCTATTGGTTATGACTTAATTGAATTTTCACCGAAAAAATGGAATCCCGAAGGCAAAATTCCCATTGTTCATATCGGTGCCAGTTCTGCGGAAATTGATAGCAGTTATATTCCCAAAGTAGAAGTAGTTGGAGATATTTCTGATTCTTTGATGGAGATTTTAAAAGTAGCAGATCGACACGGCAAACCCAACCCCTATGCTATTAGTTTACGCGCAGAAATCCGCGAAGATTATGAACAATATGCCAATGATGAAGGCTATCCCATCAAACCGCAAAAATTAATTTATGACTTACGCCAAGTCATGGGGCCAGATGATATCGTCATTTCCGACGTAGGCGCGCATAAAATGTGGATTGCCCGTCATTATCATTGTCATAGTCCCAATACTTGTTTAATTTCTAATGGCTTCGCTGCTATGGGAATTGCCATTCCTGGTGCTTTAGCCGCCAAACTTGTCTATCCTAATCGCAAAGTTGTAGCCGCAACCGGCGATGGTGGCTTTATGATGAATTGCCAAGAATTAGAAACAGCATTGCGTGTTGGCACACCATTTGTCACGGTAATTTTTAATGATGGTGGCTACGGTTTAATTGAGTGGAAACAAGAAAATCATTTCGGTAAAGGACAATCATCTTTCGTGCATTTTGGCAATCCCGATTTTGTCAAATTAGCTGAAAGTATGGGTTTGAAAGGTTATCGAGTCGAATCAACTTTAGACTTAATTCCTGTGTTGAAAGAAGCCTTAGCCCAAGATGTACCGGCTGTCATTGATTGCCCTGTAGACTACAGAGAAAACCGCCGCTTTACTCAAAAAGCCGGTGAGTTAAGTTGTGAAGTGTAAATAAACCGTTCGTAGTAAGGACTTTAGTCCTTTTTTATAAATAAATTCTTTGTTGGTTTATTTTCGAGGGTTTTAGAAATACTAAAACCCTCAACTTTTTTCATGTAAACAAACTATTGAACTTGAAAATATCAACCTTACTATAAAATATTTTTATTGTAAAAATCCATAATTTTTGTTAGAAATTATGGATTTAGTGATTAATGAGTATAAATGTATACTTTATTGCTTAAGCATGATAAAGGCGATCGCCCAATCCGGTCAAGAAGAAAGCGATCGCCGTCATCTAGCCCCTCTAACAAGGAGATAATTACAATGATGGCACAGTTCACACAATACTTGCAGAGTGCAGATATAGATACACTCAACCTCAATCAATCTTCTACACAGCCACTTCTCCAAAAGGAAAAGATTAAGCATTTGCTCATCGTTTCGCCTCAAGCCGTTACCAGTACAATTCGCTATTTGTAGGTAATTAATTACGCTAGTGTGGGTGATTGGAGTCCACTGTTACCCACTGCTAACCAAAGTGAAGTGATGAGTATTTTAATCCGGCAAATTTTAATCTAATAACCTGTATTCAGAGGCGTTTCGTTGCAACGTTTTTACACTGCTTTTCACATTATGTAGAAAAGTCTACGGAAAATTTAACTTCCAAACCACAAATTCAAAGTCTTTGTTCGGTTTACCCCGAAATATCGGTTTGCAGCATGAGAAACCCGGTTTCTTTAGTCCTTACGCGGAAACAAAAACGACGCGAAAACCCATATAGTTGAGACGGTATTCGGACGTGAACCTGTCACGATCCGCACTACGACAGAAACCTGGGGTGACATCCCAAGAACCACCACGCAGTAGACGAGAAAAATTATCATTATTAGCCCACACACTCCCATCAGTTGGTGCGCCATTGTAATTATCATGGTAATTGTCTTGACACCACTCCCAAACATTCCCGTGCATATCATATAAACCAAAGGTGTTAGGTGGAAAACTACCTACAGGGGTTGTTTGCTGGCGATATAGTCCTTTTGGTCCATTACCATAATTACCTGAGTACGTTGAGTACGTTCTGTTAACTATAGTCCAATCTGTTCCTCTATAGTTTGCTAAATCTGTAGTAATGGTTTCCCCAAAATAAAACGGTGTGGTTGTCCCTGCACGACAGGCATATTCCCATTCCGTCTCGCTGGGTAGCCTGTAGGTTTTTCCTGTTTTCTGGCTCAATTTCTCACAAAATTCTACCGCATCATCCCAACTGACTTGTTCTACAGGTCGTTTATCACCTTTGAAGTTGGAAGGATTTTTTCCCATGATGGCTTGATACTGCTCCTGGGTGATTTCATATTTCCCCATGAAGAAGCCGGGAACTGTCACCTGTCGCTGGGGACTTTCATCTGAGTCTCGGTCTTTCTCGGTTTCCGGTGAACCCATTGTAAATGTTCCCCCCGGTATCTGCACCATCTCCAATGTGACACCATTCCCCAAGTCTTCCGTAAAATATCTTGCTTGCTCATTGCGGCGTTTGGTGATGTTCCCTCGTGCATCTACCGTCACCGTTTCAAATTGAAAGGTTTGTAAGTTATTGAGAGAAGTAGGAGACGAGAGACGCGGACTACTTGTAGGTTCTGGTGTCGTTGTTATGTCAGTTGTGCTGATTTCTCCTGAATCAGACTGCGATAGGCGCGATACGATGATTGCTAGACCCAACCCAGCACCCGCAAAAGCAACCGTTTGTATTACCTTGCGTCGTGACCAACTTGGAGTAATGATTTTTGTTGGTGTAGATTTTGGTAGTGGTGCTTGTGGCTGTTGTGGCTGTAGTTTAGGTTTTGGCGGTGGCGTTACTTGTCGCGGTTGTGGTTGTGGTGTGGGAACAGTTGGCGTTACTTGTCGCTGTTGTTGCTGTAGTGATTTAATTGCTGCTAACGCTTCTACTGCTGAAGGGTATCTATCCCGAAAGTCATAACTCACCATCTTATTTAACATATCTGCCAACTTCTCGCTGACATTTGCCAAATTGCGCCAAATTACTTCATCAGTTGTAGAATCCCTGGGTAGTTCTTGGGGTTGTTTCCCTGTTAACGCTTGAATCCCTAACATCCCCACTGCATATACATCACTCGATAATTTCGGTCGTCCGGCTGCTTGTTCACTGGGCATATAACCAAGACTACCAATAGCAACACTCAAACTTGTTTGACCTTGGGTGTTCACCGTCATGGCTTCAACTTCTTTGACTGCACCAAAGTCAATTAGCACGATTTTACCATCTTGTCGGCGACGCATTAAGTTTTGGGGTTTGATGTCGCGGTGAATGATGTTCTGTTTGTGGACTATTGCTAATACTTCTAATATTTCTTGTAATAGTTTGATGACGGCTATTTCTGTTAACCTTTCACCAGGAATGATTTCATAGCTTAAATCTTGCCCATCGATAAATTCTTGGACTAGATAAAATTCCCCTTGTTCTTCAAAGTGGGCGAATAGTCGGGGTATTTGGTCGCTATCGTTGCCTAGTCGGTATAATACTTGGGCTTCACTATCAAATAATCTTCTGACGATTTCTAATACTTTGGGGTCTGGGTTGGGTTTGAGGTGTTTGACTACACACTTGGGATGGTTGGGTAGGTCGATATCTTGCGCTAGGTAGGTGTCACCAAATCCACCACTTCCAAGGATTTTAACTATTTTATAGTGGTTGCGGAGGATGTCGCCGGGCTGAGGCATGGTTTTTGATTTGGCAGCATTTGGGTTTATTGTGCCAAATTCTTGGGGGGTTGGGCAAGTGATTTCACGCAGAGGCGCAAAGAGTTAGTTTGATAGTCTGGGAGAGGCTAGGGTAATTATAGTAATTTCGGGACGGGCGAATAAACGCAGATGTAAGCCTGTCATTCCTAAACCTCGGTTGGTGTATAGGAGCATTTTGCCGATTTGATATTCTCCTGCGTAATATTTTTCACCCCAAGGCGGTAAAATGAGGGGTCTTAAGAACGGTAGCCGGATTTGTCCGCCGTGGGAGTGTCCTGATAGTTGTAAGTCAAATTTTCCCGTGGCTGCGCTGGTGTTGGCAAAGTCTGGTTCATGGGCTAATAAAATGGCTGCTCCCTGTGGTGGTAGTTGCTGTAATACTAAATCTAGGCGGGCTTTACCCATACCTACGTCATCAACTCCCGCTATATAAAGTGTGGCGTTATCTCTTTTTAACGTGTAGATGTGATTATTTAAGTCAAAAACGCCGCTTTGTTTGAGAGTTCTAATTATGGCTTGGGTGTCGTTTTCGTGGTCATGATTACCCAAAACGGCGACGGTTCTATCCCGTGGTGTAAGCTGTTCTAAAGCAGGCTTGAGTGATGGGATTAATTGCGGTAGATTACGAGTGACTAAATCCCCTGTAATTGCCACTAAATCAGGGTGTTGTTCGTTTACTAAATGCACAATACGGCGTAAACGTGGCACAGTCATCCATCTATCCCGATGAATATCGCTAATCTGCGCTATGCGATAGCCATTAAACTCTGCTGGCAGATGGGGAAGAGTGAGTTGTAAAGTTTTGATCTCAATCCAATTGGGTTCAATAAATTTGGCGTATAGTATGATGCAGAATATTAGTAAAAATAACCAGCGAAAATATTGCAAGACAATTTGACTGGCTTCCAGCAGCCACTTGTGATTTCTCAAGATGTAGTCTCCTGTGAAGTAACTGCCGGTTTCTTTGTTATGGTATTTTTTCAAGCTGAGTGATAAATCACCCAAGCGGGCATGGAAGAGGAATTGGTGCAGGGGGCAGGGTGCAAGGGGGAGAAAAACTTCCCCATTTCTCCCTGCTCCCTGCCCCCCTGCCTTCTTTCTCCCATGCCCCAGTCACCTATAATGAGAAATGTGATATACTAGCCATTTCTCTCAATTACCCTTGGTTTATGGGACTGCCAATTGTTGCAATTATCGGTCGCCCCAATGTGGGCAAATCTACCCTGGTTAATCGACTCGCCGGGGAACAAACGGCGATTGTCCATGATGAACCGGGTGTGACACGCGATCGCACTTATATGCCAGCTTACTGGAACGATCGCGAGTTTTTGGTGGTAGATACTGGCGGTTTGGTATTTAATGATGACACCGAATTTCTGCCCCTGATTCGTCAACAGGCTTTAGCAGCTTTGACAGAAGCTAGTGCTGCCATATTTGTTGTGAATGGTCAAACAGGCCCCAATTCGGCAGATGAAGAAATAGCCGAATGGTTACGTCAACAACCAGTACCCGTCTTCCTCGCCGTGAATAAATGTGAATCCCCAGAACAGGGATTAATTCAGGCGGCGGAATTTTGGGAACTGGGCTTAGGAGAACCATACCCTATCTCTGCGATTCATGGCAACGGTACAGGGGACTTACTAGACGAACTCATTAAACACATTCCTGTGGTGACAGAAGTACAGGAAGATAATGAAATTAAAATTGCGATCGTTGGTCGTCCTAATGTTGGTAAATCTAGTTTATTAAATGCTTTTGTCGGCGAAGAAAGAGCAATTGTTAGCCCAATTTCTGGGACAACTCGTGATGCAATTGACACTTTTTTAGAACGAGATGGACAAGCTTATCGCCTAATTGATACAGCTGGAATTCGGAAAAAGAAAAGTGTCGAATATGGAACGGAATTTTTCAGTATTAATCGGTCTTTTAAAGCCATCCGCCGCGCCGATGTGGTTTTATTAGTTTTAGATGCTCTAGATGGCGTGACAGAACAAGACCAAAAATTAGCAGGACGCATTATTGAAGAAGGTAGAGCCTGTATTATTGTTGTCAATAAATGGGATGCTGTAGAAAAAGATTCCTATACTATTTACGACTACGAAAAAAATCTCGAAGCTAGACTACATTTTACTGAATGGGCTGATACTATTTTCGTTAGTGCCTTAACCGGACAACGGGTAGAAAAGATTTTAGAATTAGTCAATCAAGCCGCCGCCGAACATAAACGCCGTGTCAGTACATCAGTAATTAATGAAGTGTTGGAAGATGCTCTCAAGTGGCACTCTCCCCCAACCACACGGGGTGGAAAACAGGGCAGAATTTATTACGGTACACAAGTCAGTAGCCAACCACCCACCATTGCGTTATTCGTCAATGATGCAAAACGCTTTAACGACAACTATCGCCGCTACATCGAAAGACAATTCCGCCAACAACTAGGATTTAAAGGTACTCCCCTGCGGTTACTTTGGCGTAGTAAGAAAGTTAGAGAAATGGAACTTGGTAGCGTTAACCGTGCAACTCGTGTTTGAGTAATGAGTGCTGAGTTGTGAGTGAGGTGAGCGGTGAGTGGTGGGTGCTAAGAGGGAAAAATAAAGTGTGCTAAGTTCTGGATATCAAGGCAAAATAGTCAGGAGTCGAAAATTTAAACTTAACATTAGTATCGAAATTGACTCAAAATTAAGTTCTGATTAGTTGTAAACTTTTAACTTTCTGCAACTCAGCACCAGCTAAACGCCGCGCTACCGCTAACATAACTCAGCACTCAAAACTCAGCACTCAAAACTCAGCACTAAAAAATGGATTTACTGCGATCGCTACCATTAGGACTTTATCTCGAACAGCCCCAAACTTGGTTACATAAACTCGATCCCAGAGTCAAGTTTATCTGGTTGATGAGTTTTCTGACTAGTTACAGTTTTGCTAATAATCAGTGGCGCATACTTCTAGTAGCACTGCTCATTATTTTTACTTTAGCTGCTAGAATTCCCCGAAGAGTTTGGCAACAACAAATGGGCTGGCTATTAACACTAACGTTTCTAGTGTTCGCCTTGACAGCAGTTTTTCCTGATGGCTTGGGTATTAATTATCAGCCGCGTTTACCAGCGAATTCCCAAGCTTTAGCCCCACTCAGCAACACTGCTAAAGCTACAAATGAGCCAAAACAAGTAAAAACTAGCAAAGACTATAACTACATTCTCTTTCATCAAGGGCCTGTCAAAATTAGCCGTCGGACTTTAGATTTGGGAACACGCATCAGTACAATTTTGTTTACGGTAATTTATAGCACCACGCTATATTTATTAACAACAGCACCAGAAGAGATTACTGCCGGGATAGAAAGTTTGATGCAGCCCCTACGCCGCTTGAAAATCCCTGTTACAGAAATTACCTTAACACTCACTTTATCCTTGAGATTCATTCCCCTAGTCTTAGAGGAAATACAAAATTTAATTCGTTCCATCATGACAAGGGCGATTAATTGGAAAAAGTTAGGTTTAAAAGGCGGATTTAAAGTCTGGATGATTGTCGCCGAGAGATTATTAGAAAACCTATTATTACGTGCTGAACAAATGGCTAGTGCGATGATGGTACGCGGTTTTACCAGTCCTAACGAACACCGAGTCCCGTGGCACGATTTACGTTTAAAATCATGGGATTGGCTAGCGATCGCAACTCTCACAATTTTTTGGGGAATTAGAATCTTTGTAGGACAGCAAATTTAGGGGTGTAGGGGTGTAAGGGAATCACTATTGACTATTGACTATGGACTATTGACTATTAACTAAATATCTATGTGGTACTGGCGATCGCTTCCATTAGAAAATCGTACTGGTGCGGAAATTTTCTCTGCGCTATTTTATCCCCACACAACATCTCAAATCGCTACTCTCCTCGAAAGTCCTTACCCAACACCCACTAATCAACCCCAACTGAGTCGCTATTCCATTTGTGCAGGCGCGCCCAGAATAGTCAATGGCGTACCTCAGATGTGGACACCAGCCTTGGGGGGGATTTTTCCTTTGCTGGAGGAGTTGCTGCTAAGTCGGGGAGGAGGGGGACAAGGTGGACAAGGTGGACAAGGTAGACAATATAAAATTTCTCCCTTGTCTCCCCCCTCTCCCTTGTCTCCCTTGTCTTCCCCCCCCTCCCACCTCCCCTTCATCGGTGGATGGCTGGGCTGGTTGGGTTATGACGCAGCTTGGGAAATTGAAGGGCTACCTTATACCAAACCTGATCCTTTGCCCTTTCCTGTGGCTTTTTGGTATCAACCAGAAGATTTTGCTGTGTTAGATCATTTCCAGCAAGTCTTATGGTTAGCGGCTAGTGATGCGACTAATCTCGATGAGTTGGAACTGCGTTTAAGACGAACAAACACAAAAAATTCAGCCCAACACATTACACCTGTTACTTATTATCCCGTCGCACCAGAATTTTTAACATCTCAGCTAGATTACGAAGCCGCAGTTAATCGTGCTAAAAAATACATTCAAGCAGGAGATATCTTTCAAGCCAACCTATCTTTAAGATTTTCTGCTACTACCTCCGCTAGTGGTTGGTCAATTTATCAAGCCTTGCATACAATTAATCCTTCACCCTTTGCTAGCTATTGGCGCACACCGTGGGGGGAAGTGATTAGCTGTTCACCAGAAAGATTAGTCTTGTTAGAGAATGACGAAGCCCAAACTCGACCCATTGCCGGCACGCGATCGCGTGGTATAACCAAAGAACAAGACCAGCAACTAGCCACAGAACTCCTCAGCAACACCAAAGAACGGGCAGAACATATCATGCTGGTTGATTTGGAACGCAATGATTTAGGGCGAGTCTGCGAATGGGGAACAGTCACCGTTGATGAATTGCTAACAATTGAGAGATATAGTCACGTTATGCACCTTGTTAGCAATGTTACAGGCAAACTCAGGAGCGATCGCACCCCCGTAGATTTAATCCGCGCCCTATTTCCTGGCGGGACAATTACAGGTTGTCCCAAAGTTCGGTGCATGGAAATTATCGAAGAACTCGAACCAGTACGCCGCAGTTTATTCTACGGTTCATGCGGCTATTTAGATTGGCGAGGCAACCTAGATTTAAACATCTTCATCCGCACCTTACTACTAACCCCCAACCCCCAATCAAACACCGTTTGGGGACAAGTAGGTGCAGGCATAGTTGCCGACAGCGACCCCGAAAAAGAATGGTATGAATCTCTGCACAAAGCCCAAGCGCAATTAGCCGCGCTGAAGATGGTTAATTAGAAGATGGGGAATTGGGAATTGGGAATTGGGAGACAAGGTAGATTTTACTTCAATGCCCAACAACTAATGACTAATGACTAATGACTATTGACTATTGACAATTTTGCCAAATTGTAACAATACAGACTGTTTAGATGAACAATTCTTAGGAGAATTCGCCTGTTGGCTATTTTGCTCTAACGAGCGATAATTATGGCAACATAAAGAGAAGTTAGAGTAAACAGTAGTATGAGAGTCGGTTTTTGCCCTGGACAACTTCACACAGCAAATTCCACAATTAGTATTAACTGCACACAACAGGGTAAAGATATTCTGCTTCCATCAAACACAGTAGATGGCGATCGCTTTGCAGGTCTTGTTGCCTAAAATGCTTGTGGAAATAGGTCAAAATCTCCCATACTTCGTTGTTTCTCTTTTACCTTTTATGAATGCCTTTTACTTTCGTGTAAAAGTTTCATCTACCCTACCTGAAAATAGATCAAGGTTTGTCTAAAGTCCTTTAAAGGGTAGAATTTGCTAGTTTGCAAATCAGTCTCCGCAAATATTCTGGCGACAGGGAGATATTATCGTCTGAGTATTTGTCACTCACTGCAAAAAAATATATTATTCTCCTACTTGATTAATAGATGAATCCAGAAAGCGCAGAAACTTACATCAATCATCCTACTTGGGGCTTACTATATCGGATCTGTATGGTTGATGAAGCCCAGGATTTGTTCACTACACTCTATGCACAACGTTTATTTTTTCTGGTGGTGAACGACATGAAAGCCCTAAAGTTTCAACCCATAGGACGCACAGAGGCGAGAATGTTGTTGGAAAATCGTTTACGGACTTTGCGTCGCAATGGTCAATCACAGGAGTACGATCAGCTTCAGAGTGTTTTCCAACGCACATTCCAATGACTAGTTCGATTAGCGAACGTATTAATCAAATTCGTGCATCCATCCCACCTTCAGTTCGGTTAATTGCTGTTACTAAGCAAATGCCAACTGAAGCTATCCGCGCCGCCTATGCTGCTGGTATCCGTGATTTCGGTGAAAATCGCATCCAAGAGGCTGCTACTAAACAAGCACAACTACAAGATTTATCAGACATCACTTGGCACTTTATCGGCCATTTACAAACTAATAAAGCCAAAAAAGCCCTTGAACAATTTCACTGGATTCACTCCGTGGATAGCTTGCCATTGGCACAACGTCTGAATCAATTAGCCGGACAACTAGAGATCAGACCCCAAGTCTGTCTACAGGTCAAAATCCTCCCTGATCCTAGTAAGTCCGGCTGGACTGTGCCAGAACTACTCGCTGATTTACCCGCCCTTGACCAGTGTGAAAATTTACAAATTCAGGGTTTGATGACAATTCCGCCAATGGGTTTAACCGATGCGGAAAATTTATATGTATTTAATAGCACACATCATTTAGCCAAAGACATTGCTGCCCAAAACTGGAATCACATCAAAATGCAGGAGTTGTCGATGGGGATGTCAGGAGACTACGAATTAGCCATACAAGCTGGGGCAACGATGGTAAGATTGGGGACTATCCTATTTGGTAAACGCACTTAGGTAAAACAACCCTACCATTGTGTGGTTGTGTATTTATTTGCCCAGTATGATATACTGACAAAACCAATCATACTAGTGTTATAAATTACTTAAAAATTAATTTTAAGAAAAATAAACACTCAAAAAAATCCATTTAATTCGACTTATTTACGGAGCGTTGTAGAGATATAATCTTGACTCAATTATTGTGTCTAGGTTAATGTACAGGCGTTCCACATAACACCAATTTAAAAAAGTACAGTGATAGATACACTTGGTCAAACACTTGTGATCTATAGCTACCTCAATATTAAATTTTGAGTTGTGATTTTGAATTGGTGCAACGCCAGTCCATTGCCAATAACAGTAGTAGATGCTACAAATAGCGATAAAATTATTGAGATTGTCAGCCCTTTGTAGCGTTGTGATTGGCTACACTAGCTATGAACCGGATAATAGAGGCAATTATCAGCAGGAGCGTCACTAAACATGAATAATATATTTTCTAAGTTGCGAGATTTCGTCGGTCTCAATGAACAAGTAGAATACGAATACTACGAAGAAGAACCAGATACAGATAACTACCAAAATCTGTATCAACAGGAAAATCCTCAGCCAGCACCTGCACAAACTGCCCCATCCAATCGACGTTGGCGAGAAACAGCGAATACAATTGGTGATGACGTGGAAACAGGAACAAAATCAACGATGGGGAATGTGATTGGTATGCCAGGAGCAATTAACGGGATTTCTGAAGTATTAGTTCTAGAACCTCGGACATTTGAAGAAATGCCCCAGGCAATTCAAGCATTGCGTGAGCGGAAATCAGTAGTGTTGAACTTAACCATCATGGATCCAGATCAAGCACAACGTGCAGTTGATTTTGTGGCTGGTGGAACCTACGCATTAGATGGACATCAAGAACGTATTGGCGAAAGTATCTTTTTGTTTACACCCAGCTGTGTGCAAGTCAGCACCCAAGGTGGAGTTATTCATGAAGTACCCCAACACCCAGCCCGTCCTTCCCGCCCCGCAAATCCTACACCAACTTGGGGCAGCGAACCCAATCGGATGGCACAATAGAGTTAAATTAGTTATTAGTCATTAGTCAATAGTCCAAAGTCCAAAGTTTTCGACTATTGACTAATGACCCAACAAATTTTAGATTTTAAATTTTGGATTTTGGATTGTAACGCACTAACAAATGGTGCGTAGGATAAATAAGACTAAAACTCACAAAGTTCTGGACTTTAACGTATTTTTCAATTCAAAATCACAAATCTAACTTCCAAAATTCTTTGACCAGTGACTAATGACTAATAACTAATGACTATCAAATTTGGTTTAATTGGTGGCGGGGTAATGGGAGAATCGCTCTTATCCCGCCTAATTGCGCGAGAAATTTACCGCCCTTCAGAAGTTATAGTCAGTGAACCGCAAGCAGCGCGTCAAGCTTTTTTAAAACAAAAATATGATGTGACACTCACCACAGATAATTGTTTGGTGTTTAGTCAAACTCAGGAAGTCCTGTTTTTAGCAGTAAAACCACAGGTATTTACCGCGATCGCTCAAGAATTAGCAGATATTATTTTATTGTCAAAAAACTCGCCCCTAGTCATCTCGATTTTGGCAGGGGTATCTTTAAGTCAACTAGAAGCAGCATTTCCTCAATTACCAGTTATTCGAGCCATGCCCAACACCCCCGCCACCGTAGGCGCAGGGATGACAGCCATGTGTTTAGGTGCATATACCAATTCTAAGCACCAACAGCTAGCACAAGAAATATTTTCAGCCGTTGGGGAAGTAGTGGAAGTCTCCGAATCCTTAATGGATGCTGTCACAGGCTTATCTGGCAGTGGCCCGGCTTACGTAGCTATCTTAGTAGAAGCCCTAGCCGACGGAGGAGTCGCTGCCGGTTTACCCAGACCAATTGCTAATCAACTAGCATTACAAACCGTACTAGGAACAACCAAATTACTGCAAGAGAGCAGAATGCACCCAGCAGAATTAAAAGACCGCGTTACCAGTCCCGGTGGCACAACCATTGCAGGTTTAGCAAAACTCGAACAAGCCGGATTTCGTTCTGCTCTCATTGAAGCAGTCAAAGCTGCCACATGGCGATCGCAAGAATTGGGGAAATGAGGTATGGGGCATGGGGCATGGGGCATAGGGCATGGTTGACAAGGTAGACAAGGTAGATTTTTTCCCAATTCCCAATGCCCAATTCCCAATCTTTACTGTCGAAGTTGACAAAAGACTCGTTAATATAGTAAACAGTCCGGTTGTAAAAGTGATTGAGTGAATTATCCCGCCTCATCAAAAGAACTAGACTTAGGGTTGATATTTCCCTTTGATCTGGATCAATTTCAAAAAGATGCGATCGCGTCCCTCAACGCGGGACGCTCTGTTGTTGTCTGTGCGCCCACAGGTTCAGGCAAAACTTTAATCGGTGAATACGCTATTTATCGCGCCCTAGCACATGGCAAACGGGTGTTTTATACCACCCCTTTAAAGGCGTTATCTAATCAAAAATTACGTGACTTCCGCGAAAAATTTGGGTTTGATAATGTAGGGCTACTCACAGGAGATGCTTCCATCAATAGGGATGCCTCCATTTTGGTGATGACCACCGAGATTTTTCGTAATATGCTCTACGGTACACCCATTGGGCAAGTCGGTATTTCCTTGGTGGATGTGGAAGCGGTGGTCTTGGATGAGTGCCACTATATGAACGATCGCCAACGTGGTACAGTCTGGGAAGAATCGATTATCTACTGTCCCCGTGAAGTGCAGCTAGCTGCACTGTCAGCTACCGTTGCCAATAGTGACCAGCTTACCGACTGGCTCAACCGTGTCCACGGCCCTACTGACCTGATTTATTCCGATTTTCGCCCTGTTCCCTTGGAATTTCATTACTGTAATCCCAAAGGACTCTTCCCGCTACTCAACGACAGCAAAACCAAAATTAATCCCCGCCTTGCTAATAGAGGTAAAAGAAGACAAGGGGACAAAGGCAGACCAGAAGCCCCCAGCATTCTCTACACCCTGAACCACCTCCAGCAACGGGATATGCTACCGGCGATTTACTTTATTTTTAGTCGTCGGGGATGTGACAAAGCCGTCGCTGAGGTAGGTGACTTGTGGCTAGTGGACAATGACGAATCCCAAACACTGCGGCGGCAAATTGACGATTTTTTAACCCGTAACCCCGAAGCCGGACGTTCAGGACAAATTGCTCCCTTGTATCGTGGTATTGCTGCCCACCACGCTGGCATTCTACCGGCTTGGAAGGTGTTAGTCGAAGAATTATTCCAACAAGGTTTAATTAAAGTCGTCTTCGCCACTGAAACCCTAGCTGCCGGCATTAATATGCCCGCCAGAACAACAGTAATTTCCACCCTCTCCAAACGCACCGACACAGGACACCGCCTGTTAAACGCTTCGGAATTCCTGCAAATGGCCGGGAGGGCAGGTCGGCGGGGGATGGATAAACAAGGTCATGTCGTCACACTCCAAACTCCCTTTGAAGGTGCAAAAGAAGCCGCTTATTTAGCAACATCCCAGCCCGATCCCCTAGTTAGCCAGTTTACTCCTAGCTATGGCATGGTGTTAAACCTGCTGCAAACTCACACCATTGAGGAAGCAAAGGAACTCATAGAACGTAGTTTTGGGCAGTATATGGCGACATTACACCTTAAACCAGACTATGAGTTAATTGAAGACTTACAAGCCCAATTAGCGGGACTGCATGAGCAAATAGCCTCAGTCAGTGAACATGAACTGCTGATTTATGAAAAACTGCGTCAACGCCTCAAAGCAGAAAAGCAGTTGTTAAAAACACTACAAGAGCAAGCCCAAGAAGCACGAAAAGACCAAATTAAAATGTTGCTGGACTTTGCAGTCTCAGGGACATTACTGAGCCTCAAAGGTGAAAATATTATAGTTTCCACACCGATAACGGCAGTTTTAGTTGGTCAGTCGCCCACAGCAGGAAAATCTAGCTATTTGGTATGTTTAGGGCAAGATAATCGCTGGTATGTTGTTTCTAATGAAGATGTTGTCGATTTATACGCGGAACTACCCCGCCTAGAGGTTCCACAGGAAATTATTCCACCCCCACATTTAGTCTTTAAACCAGGACATTCCTGTCGTGGGGATGAAATGACAGCTGCGATCGCTCAAAATATCCCTGATCCTGATGGGTCTTTGCATCTATCTCCAGAAGTAGCCGAACAACTCAGTCGCGTTAATGCTGTGCAAGCACAATTAGAAGCAAATCCCTTGTATCAATCAGGAAGTGTTGCCAAAGTTTTCAAGCGTCGGGAACGCTACGCCGAAATTCAAGAAGAACTAGAAGCATTACAGCAGCAAGTAGAACAGCAATCCCAACGTTACTGGGAAGAATTTCTCAATCTCATCACGATTTTGCAGCAATTTGACTGTTTAGATAACCTAGTCCCCACCCAGTTAGGACAAGTAGCCGCCGCCATTCGCGGAGAAAATGAACTGTGGTTAGGTTTAGCCTTAGCTAGTGGTGAATTGAACAATTTAGATCCCCAGCATTTAGCTGCTGTCATCGCGGCTTTAGTTACAGAAACCCCTCGTCCCGATAGCAGAGTCAACTTTAATCTGTCACCAGAGATAGATGCAGCATGGACGAAGTTACAAAAAATCCGGCGTGCTGTCTTAAAAGTACAGTACCGTCATGGTGTAACCTTGCCGGTAGGGTTAGAGAATCGTTACATAGGTTTAATTGCCTTAGTGGAACAATGGGCATTAGGTACAGAATGGGTAGAATTATGTGAAAACACTACCTTAGATGAGGGTGATGTGGTGCGAATTTTACGGCGAACACTAGATTTACTCTCACAAATCCCCCATGTCCCCCACCTGCCGGATTCCTTGCAGCGTAACGCTTATCGTGCTATGCAACTCATTGATCGATTCCCCGTCAATGAAGTAGTGGAGTAATTGGGGATTGGGGACTGGGGACTGGGGAATAAAAACTTCACTCAGCACTCACTACTCATTACTCAGCACTCGGCACTTACTCGTAAGGTTGATAAATATGAAAGCTTCTATCCCAACTGTGGCTGTAGCTACTTTAGCAGTATTACTGGGTTGTTCAACGCCTGGAGTTGTCGCACCTCCACAGAAAACTGATTCAAGTGTAACTGTTGCTCAAGTACCTACTTTAAAAGACACTTTAATCGTACCAGGGGAAAGGGTAGGCCCTGTAACGCGCACAACCACAAGGAAGGATTTAGCTAAAATTTTTGGTGCATCTAGTCTAGTTGATAAAACAATTCCTGGTGCGGAAGGGATAGGTAATTTTGCTGCAACTCAAGTTAATTTGAGTCAAGGACGTTCATTTTTAATCGTTTGGAGTGATAACAACCGCACCAAACCTTCAGAGGTGCGTGACTTGGGTACTGCGTGGAAAACCCGTGAAGGTATTGGTGTCGGGACTCCCTGGAGTGTGTTACGTCAAAAGTTGGGAGATTTCAAACTCTTTGGCTTAGGTTGGGATTACGGCGGGACGATTCTCTTAGAAAGTAGTAAACTATCTCGCTATGAAGGCAAGCTAATTATCAGGGTGAGTGCAGATACTAAAGCATCAGAAAGATATCCTCAAGATTATCAGGCTGTGTCAGGCGATCGCACTTTTGCCTCTACAAATCGTCGTTGGCAAAAATTAGGAATGAAGGTATCTCAAATAATTGTCATCCTCAATCCCAGTTGAAGAAAAACACACCCTGAATCGATTTTGGATTTTGGATTTTAGATTTCGGATTGAATTTATTTACTCAACAAGACATCTATCCCCCTTGTCTCCCTTGTCTCCCTTGTCCTTACAAGATCATATTCGAGTATTAACTATTCCACCAATCTTGAGCCTGTTGACGAATTAAATTTAACTCTTCTGGGGACATTTTATCGAGGTTTTTCAAAATAAAACTCATCCGTCCTTGAGTTTGCAATTTATCGCGGTGTTGTTCTAGAAAATACCAATAAAAGAAGTTGAAAGGACAAGCATCTTTACCAAATTTTTCTTTGTGGTTATAAACACAACCTTTGCAATAATCACTCATCTTATTGATGTAATTGGCAGATGCAGCATAAGGTTTTGATGCTAATATTCCCCCATCTGCAAATAAACCCATCCCAATCACATTGGTTTGCATCACCCAATCATAAGCGTCAATAAACACAGCATGAAACCAATTTTCTATAGCTTGTGGTGAAATTCCCGCAATCAAAGCAAAGTTACTCAATACCATTAATCGCTGGATATGATGAGCATAACCTGTATGTTGCACTTGAGTAAGAGTCTGGTGTAAACAATTCATCTTAGTTTCACCAGTCCAAAAGAATTCCGGTAATGGTTGAGTGTGATTAAACCAATTGTGATTAGGGTAATCTGCATCAACAAAATGATAGATTCCCCGCATATATTCCCGCCAGCCTAACACCTGACGGATAAAACCTTCTACACTATTTAATGGTAAATTGTGCTGGTGATAAGCTTGTTCTGCGGCTTGAATAACTTCTAAAGGTTGCAATAAACCGAGATTTAAATAAGGTGAAATTAAAGCGTGCCACATGGTTTCTTCACCTGTTACCATTGCGTCTTGGTGAGTACCAAAATCAGCTAATCTTTGTTGAATAAACCAATCTAAAACTTGCAATGCTTGCTGACGAGTCACTCCCCAACGAAATGGCTCAATATCTCCGTAGGCGGGAATATTCAGAGATTTAACTTTAGTAATAACAGCAAGGGTAATCTCATCAGGTGTAAACCATTGTGCTGGAGGTGTATTTAATTTACCTTTGGGTGGTTGACGATTTTCTTTATCTAAATTCCACTGTCCACCAATTGGTTTATCTTGCTCCATCAAAATCTGAAAACGCTTTCTACCTTCGCGATAGAAATCTTCCATTAATAGGCGTTTACGATTTTTAGCCCAATGGTTAAATTCTTCTGTACTCCACAAAAAATGGTTGTTAGGAATTAAGTTAATTTGACAAGATAAATCTAAACTTTGAATGAATTGAGTAAATGGTCTATCATTGGGTATCATCACCCGCAATTCGGTAATATTTTGGCTTTGAATCCACGCTTTTAACGGTGTGATGAAATCAGCGCAGATTTCATAAGTGACAGCATATTTTTGCTGACGCAATTCTTCAGCAAAGTGACGCATTGCTGACCACACTAAGACCAATTTTTGCTGATGATAAGGACGTACCTGTATATGTTGTAGTGATTCAATGAAAATTACAGGTAGATTTTTTTGATGAGAACAACTTTGTAGTGCTGCTTGTTGTTCCCAAAGCTGATCGCCTAGTATCCAAACACCAATGGTCATTAGTTGTTAGTCAATAGTCAATAGTTATTAGTTTATTTGACTTAATTCTTTAACTCAGTATAACAATTTAAAAAAACAAACTATGTTAAGCAATTTAAAATATTAGGATTCATTTCGTAGTAAGGACTTTAGTCCTTTTGTGTTCGCGGAGCATCTAGTAGAGAGAACTAAAGTTCTCAATACCAACCTTTAATTATTTAGGTTTTTTGGTTATTTGACTTAAATCTTCCTGCAAGAAATTCTCGCTGATTGAGGTGCTTTGTTTTGCGTTTGGTGACTCGTTCGCGCCACAGCCGAAAACTAGATTCTTTCATTTCACGCCTCATAAGTGCAATCACTTGCTTTTCTAATAAGCCAAATTGCGCTTCAATGGCTTCAAAGGGGGTTCTATCTTCCCAAGCCATTTCTATAATGCGATCTATGGTGTCAGAATCTAGTTCGGGTAATTTCATGGAAGATTTGCAGTTTTCAATATTCTCACCATCTAATGATTTTAGAGCAAACAAGACAAAAGTAAAAAGTTGAAAAGCAATTGCTACATTTACTTATTGATTTTACTTTTTACTTTTTACTTTTCAATTAATATCTTGCTTCTCTGGTATGAACGACGCGACAATTAACACCGCCATATTGTCTGCAAGTTTGTACAGCATATTGTCCAGCAATTGTACGACCCCTTCTAGGGTTGTTGGTATCATAACCCCAGCCTGAACCATAAGCACCATTAGAACCGACGGCTAAAGCACCCCAAGCATTTTTAAACCATACTGGAACAGAGCAATCACCAGCACGAGATTTGCGTTGACAATGAGCTAAAGCTCTGCGTTCAGCTTCTTGGCGCGAGGAGGCGGTGACGGATGTGTAAACTCCTGTAGACTGGGAGTAAGCGATCGCACCAAACACATCTCGGCTTTGAGCTTGGGCAACTTGGGTCAATCCTGGTAAAGTAGCTAATACGGTGGCGGTTGCTAATAAAGTTTTCTGTAGTGTATTTGCCAACATCAGTTATGTGTGTGAACTCGATGTTCAAAACTACAGTTTCTATATGTAGGCATTCCGCAATTTTATGTGTTACTTTCTGTTTCAGTTATTAGCTTCTGTCCAATTTTTGGTTCTGTGCCAGCTAATAACCGTTCAATATTAGTGCGATGACGGAAAACTACATACAAACCACCAGCGACACCAAACAATATATAAGGTAAGGGTTGGTGGAAAATTACCATCACGATGGAAACAGCGATCGCGCCACTGATAGAACTGAGTGATACAATCCGCGATATTGCTACCACTACGGCAAACACACCCAGTGTAGCTAAACCCACTTGCCAAGACATCGCCAGCAAAATTCCCAAACTGGTAGCGACAGATTTACCACCTGTAAAACCGAGAAAAATAGATTTGCTATGTCCCAAAATCGCGGCTAAACCCACTATAGTCACTAGCCAAGGTTGCCAAAGTGTTACGTCTACTGTGGTGGGAATCAGATTTTGACTAGAGGCAAAGCTAAACAAATAGTAGACTAAAGCGATCGCTAACACTCCCTTTAAGCAATCTACCAATAAAACGAATGCTCCCGCCCCTTTTCCCAAGGTTCTCAGAACATTAGTTGCACCCGTTGAGCCTGAACCCACTTCTCGGATATCAATACCTTTAAGTTGTTTAACCGCAATATAGCCTGTGGGGAAAGAACCTAACAGGTAAGCGACAAGTACAACTACACCACACAAACTTAACCAAACAGCCATAGGAAATCCACAAGCGTCAATAGTTTATAGGAATAGTCTATATTGAGTCGTTCAAGTTAATGTCATAAATCAGGCTATCACCCATTGACGCTTACGCACTCCGCTTTTTGAAACTTTCTATTTTGCTAGCAGTTCACGTACCCATTGACGAAATGCTCGTCTTGCTGCACTAGATCCTTGTGTCAGACTCAATTGTAAGAATTGTAATATGCCCTCAATAACAGGCAATTCTGCAAAGATAGAGCTATTTTTTACTTCAATATACTCTCCTTGCTCCAGCAAAAAAACCTGTAACTTTTCATTTGCGTAACACCAAAGTTCAGGTACTTTCAAAGCTAGATAAGCTGAAAGCTGAGTTTTGAAAGTGACATCAATTTCGATTGCTAAATCCGGTGGTGGATCAACTGACAAATCTATCCGTCGCTTGCCGATCATTTTACTAGCGTTTTGGATGTAGAAACAGGTATCTGGTTCGATAACTGCTGACATTTCTGAACGCTTAAATGTAGTTGAACCGTAACCTTCCCAATCAAGTTCTAACTCATCCAGTAACAGTTTAACCATATCGCCAATGAGTTCTTTTGTCACTTCATGTTCTGGTAACGGCATCCGAATTTCTAGCACCCCTTGATAATAATTAACTCGTGCGGCGCGGTGTTCTCCGATTTCGTCTAAGATGGCTTCAAACTCATTCCAACTGATATCTCGCAATATCAAACATTGTCCTGGTTGAACATCAATTTGACGCAGTTGTAGTGTAACAACCATTGAATCCTCCGTACCGTCGAATGTTCGGGATTATGCCATTTTGGATTTTAGATTTTGGAATCCTTTACTGGTGAGCTTTTGGGCAATCAATTGATCACAATCAATTTTCAAATTGGTATTAGTTTCACACTTTTATTAGCCGTTAACTGTTGACTATTGACTATTGACTATTGACCAACCTAAAAATCATCATCATAATTTCTCATGGTTTTTGGATCTGGGGCGAACGCTAACCATAGAGGAAATTGCAAAAGTCCCAGGCTGATTTGCTCCTCGGAATCATCAATCAAAATTAACGGGAGTTGATTAGTTTTCACAAGACGATCTGCTTTCTGTGCTAAAGCATCGGCTGTCTCAAATAATACTACACCTCTATCTGGGCCAAAGTCTGGACGACCTATGCCTAAACAGTCTTGTAAACCGCGCCGCCATTCACCTAGACGCTCAGGTGTGTTAGCTAAAACCAGGGTGCGGAGGCGATCGCCATATAGTTTATGTAATATCGAAATTGCCGCCGATGCAATCAATACATTTTGCAAGCGACTCCCCATTGTCCGCAAAGCACCGCGTCCACCTTGATTAAAAAACCAATTGGCAACTCTCTCAGCGTGGACTGGTTCAAAAGTACGGCGTAATTGCCAAGCCGGGCCATAATAATCGGGTTTATTACGATATTGGTCAATGAGGCGGCGAATTTGTTTAGTTGTGTCTTGAAACTGTTGTGGCGCAAATTGCGGAGTTCCTGCTTGTGGTTCAGCCTGTTTTACTTCTTTAATCACTACGGCTGGTTTTTCTCTTTCTGTAACAGGTGGAACTAGCTGTAGTTGCTCGGCGGCGGCGGCTAAATCTTGTAAGCTACCAGTGAGATAGTCTTTAAACCCTTGTACCCGAATTGCTAAGTCTTGAGAAGCACCAGCAAAAGTAGTTCGCATCTCGTTGCGAATCCGTTCTTGGCGACGTTCTAACTGTTCTATAGAAATTTGTAGGGTTTGTTTGCGTTGTTCTAGCTGTACTAGAGATTCTTGTACTACTTTTCCTAGTGCAGTTTGAGTTTCCCTAATTTGTTCTTGAAGAGTATTGTATGTTGTTTGCAAGTTGGCAATTTCTGCCTTGAGAGTAGCTTCTGTGTTTTGCAATTCAGCAATAACTTGTTCTGATTCTATCGGTGAACCCAGTATGTTACTTTCCGCTTCGGCTTCCTGTACAAATGCTACTGGTACTTCTGTATTACAGATAACCTCAGAATTGCCATCCTCTGAAGACGGATTAACAGATGAAGTTTGATCTACTATTTCCATAACAGATGCTTCCGCAGGAGTTTCTGGATTTTCCGGCTGAGGGTTTTCTGCTTGGATTTGTTCCAACCATTCATCAATCGGTTCTGGGGTTTGAGATTCCTCTGGGTTCATAAACTATAATGCAATCCCTATAAAACAAAATAAATAGCTTTCAAAAATATACTATTGAGTGCCTGCGAATTGCCTGAAAATTCCTGATTTATCAGTCTAACTCGAAACTAGCAACCGTCAAAGACACCCACTATAGCCGGTTTTAGCTGGAGTGAACTAATAGTATTTGCGGCTAAATCCGTGGACAACGTTCTTCTAAGCAGGTTCGGAGGGTTTTGGGGTCGAACAAAATTGGTAAAAAGTGAATACTGTTAATTTCTTTAAAATAAAACAGTATGGGAACGGGATACCAGAAAATTCGCCAGTTTTGCCATTCTCGGTAAGGAAAACGCCGAATTAGATTTTCACCTCTTTTGATATCTAAGTCAGTGGCGGTAAATTGCAACCGCAGAGTCACTGCTTGAAATAAAAGGAATAAACCCAAAAGTGCAAATACTGCTCCCAGCAAGGGTTGTACAAACATGAGTGGAATAGCAGTAATTACCAGCACTATGGGGATATTATAACTAGGCTTAAGTTCCACCGTTGATGTGAAGTTGGGAGCAATTGAACTAGTCACAGTTTCTTGTCCTGTTTTTTTAGTAAACACTCCCCCCATTGTAAAAGTTAAAAGTTCGCCAAAAAAGATCACTTCACCAATCACTCACCCCTCACCCCTCACCCCTCACCACTCAACACTCAACACTCAACACTCACTACTCAGCACTCACCACTCCTAAAACCCTTGCAAAAACGCGCTACCCGTTCCCTGAAACATAATCCATGATAGAAAAAAGTTGCTGACAAAGATGATGAGCAACGCTGTCACAACGGCTGTTGTAGTTGATTGTCCGACACCTTTAGCACCTCCGGTTGTGGTTAGACCCCAACTGCAACCAATTACGGCGATTAATATTCCAAAACAACAGGCTTTAATCATCGCACTGAAAATATCCCAGCTACCTAGAAGGTTACGGGCTGAGTCTAAAAACGTTGTGTCGGAAATACCATACATACTGGTAGAAATCAGTAACCCTCCCAACATTCCTGTCACCAGAGACAAGAGGGTTAAGATAGGTAACATTAAACAACAAGCTAGTAAGCGGGGAATGACTAAATAATCGATGGGGTCGGTTCTGAGCATTAACATGGCATCAATTTGTTCTGTAACCCGCATCGTGCCAATTTCTGCGGCGAATGCAGAACCAACGCGCCCTGCTAAGATTACGGCTGTGAGTACGGGTGATAATTCTCGTGTTAATGCTACGGCCAAAACTCCACCGACTAGATTTCCTGCACCAAAATTAATAAATTCTCGCGCCACTTGAATAGTAAAGACTGCGCCTACAAACACCGCAGTTAGCAAAGCAATAAATAGTGAATCTGGCCCGACTGCGGCCATTTGTTCTCTAGTATTGCGCCAATGGACTTTTCCCCTTAGTAGGTGAACCATAGCTTGTCCACCTAAAAACACCGCCGCCAGCAATCGCTGACTCCACGTTCCTAAGCCAGATTTGGATGTAGTGTCACTAGTCATTAGTCATTTAGTCATTAGTCATTAGTCATTAGTGTAGTTCTCATCCTGCTTCCCCTGCTTCCTCGTTGCCAATCCCTAGCCCCCAATCCTCTAAATTTCTGGAAATATTAATTTATCGTAATGATTTTCTCAGGATATATAGCTTTTCATGAACACGTTAAAAGTTGTAAAATCCTGTTCCCTAAAAAAATAAGCTTGGTTTAATAAGGGTTTTAGAGATACTTATATTTCTTCTGGGTAATGCACTGAGTGTACCAGGTCACTGTGTTTTTTAATGAAAACTTAAGATTTTTGACAGATTGACCGTTGGGTAACGATCGCACGTATTGTAGAAGAGGACGAATAGCTAATTAGCTATTGTTGACTTGATTTTAGGAGTTGGTCTGATGATGACTACTTTTACTCACTATCTTCGATCTTTGATCTTGGCGATGATTTTTAGTTTCGTGACTCCGTTTATCTTGATCGGTGGTGTATTGCTATTTTTAGGGGTTAGTGGTTATATTCCTCTGTTGCAAGAGCTAGCTGAGATGGCTGCGACTGGAGTATTGAATTTCTTAACTATCTTTGGCAGTGGATCTATTTTTAATGGCATTTTGGTCATTAGCCTCACTTGCGGCTTTGTAGGGGGTCTATTCGATACTTATGTGTACTATCGGTATCAAATTCTGCGTATTGATTCCTAGTGGTGGGCGATCGCTCAGATTTGATAGGTTCAGGTTAAATGCAAGTTAATCCTCATGACTGCTGACCTCATTTAGTTATGGGAATTACTAAGCCAGTATTAATTATATTTATTAATAAGTATTAATTTACGTGCAATCGCGTAGGTCAAAAACCTCTTGGCTTGTAATGAAAAGAGCTAAGAGTGTATTTGAGAATTCATGATTGATGTATAAAAAGCGTTTGACCCCACCCTAACCTTTTTCGGTGACAGGTTTTTTACGCTTTAGGGGTTTGGGGTGTCAGGGTGGAACTAGATTTTTTGTCCCTGCTGGAACGGCTAATGAAGAGAGAATAACAAAACAATATCTATATCAACCAGGAAAAATTTATTAAAATTCCTAGCGGTGATACCGTTTTGAGTTTTCCACAGGGGTCATCTGGTCACTAGACAATTTATAGTGAAATTATTGCTAGGTTTATTTAGTTGCTCATGGTTTGGCCTTTTAAGTCCAAGTTTCGTAAACAAATTGCTAGAATTGAGATTACAGGTGCGATCGCTAGTGCTACGCGCAAACGCGTGCTAGAAGCATTAAAAACCGTCGAAGAAAAGAAATTTCCGGCTTTACTGCTACGTATCGACAGCCCTGGCGGCACAGTTGGGGATTCTCAAGAAATTTATAGTGCGTTAAAGCGGCTACGGGAAAAAATCAAAATTGTCGCCAGTTTTGGTAATATCTCGGCTTCTGGTGGTGTCTACATTGGTATGGGCGCGGAACATATCATGGCGAACCCTGGAACAATCACAGGTAGTATAGGTGTAATTCTGCGTGGGAATAACTTGGAACGCCTACTAGAAAAGATAGGTGTTTCCTTTAAAGTGATTAAGTCAGGCCCCTATAAAGACATTTTGGCATTTGACCGAGAACTCACCGAGCCAGAACAAAACATTCTACAAGAGTTGATTGACACTAGTTATCAGCAATTTGTAGAGACAGTAGCCGAGGGGCGATCTTTAGCGGTAGACAAAGTTAAAAGTTTTGCTGATGGCAGAATTTTCACCGGACAGCAAGCCTTAGAATTGGGTATTGTAGACCGCTTAGGCACAGAAGAAGAAGCCCGTCGCTGGACAGCAGAATTAGTAGGACTTGATCCAGAAAAAACACCCTGTTATACCCTAGAGGAACGCAAACCCTTACTAAGTCGGATTCTACCAGGCAGCCGTCAAGTTTCTTCTAAACTAGGCGCAGGTGTTGATTGGCTGGAATTTGAAATGTCCACAAGTGGTTTGCCATTGTGGTTGTATAGACCTTGAGGGGATTGAGGACTGGGGACTGGGGATTGGGGACAAGGGAGACAAGGGAGACAAGGGAGACAAGGGGGAAAAGGAAGATTTTATTTCCATGCCCAATGCCCAATGCCCCATTCCCAATAACTAATGACTAATGACTAATAACTAATGACTAATAACTAAGGAGGATTTTGGCGTGGAGTGGCGAATTCAGGCTATTCGTGGGGCAACAACCGTTTCGGAAAATACAGTGGCAGCTATGCGAGAAGCGGTGACAGAACTGCTAGATGAACTCGAAAGACGAAATCAACTCCAGCCAGAAGACATGATCAGCGTGACTTTTTCGGTGACGCGTGATTTAGATGCGATTTTCCCGGCGGCGATCGCTAGACCCCGGCCGGGTTGGGATAATGTTGCTATGTTGGATGTACAGCAAATGCACGTTGCAGGTAGTTTACAGCGTTGTGTCCGGTTTTTAATCCACGCTTATTTACCTACTTCTACTCCCATTCATCACATTTATTTGCGTGAAGCTAGAAAACTGCGTCCTGATTGGAGTTTACCCCAAGTTTTACAAGCACCGCAGCCAGTCGTAGAGTCAAAAGTTTAAATTCCTGGGCGCAGAATTTTCTCTGCTACTTGGGGAAACCATCGTTGTAGGAAAAACAGTAGTTTGGTTTTACCGATTCGCATTTCATAGCGATCGCGTGCAAAATCATGCCAAAATTCATTTACCAGTGCATCGGGGGAAATCTTCCCTTTACCCCTTCCTTGAGTCATGGGTGTATCAACTAAGGGCGCGATAATTTCAAATACTTTAATAGATGTGGCTTCGAGTTGCCAGCGCAAGGCTTTAGTGGCAATATGTATCCCCGCTTTGCTACCACAGTAGACAGGCGCGCTTTCTTTGGGAACTAATCCTAAGCCAGAGGAAACATTGATGATTGCGGCTTCGGGCTTGTTCAACAGATGGGGTAACATCAATTTAATCAATTGCAATGGCGCAATTAAATTAGTCCGTAATTCTGCATCTATTAACTCTGGGGTAATTTCTGGATTAGTAAATTCGTAGTTATATTGAATCCCTGCATTATTGACTAGAATATTCACATCTGGATAACTATTAACCAGTCGTTGCAAGTCATGAAAATCTCTTAAGTCTGCAACTTCTGTGATGATGTCAGGAAATATTTGCTTGACTTCAGCCAATTTTTGTGGATTACGCCCCGTAATAATCACTGTATTTCGTGCTTGCAAAAATCTTCGCGCCAATGCCAAGCCAATTCCCGATGAACCTCCCGTGATTAAAACTATGTTGCCTTGAGTTGAGATTTGAGATTTTTGCACTGATAGTTTGATACCTGAGTTTAAAAATGTAATAAAGCCTGTGTGCAAGTTATGATGATGTAATTTTTTCTTCACCATTCCCAATGAAACCCGCATTTTAAAACATCTCATTCAGATATAATCTGGAACAATGGGGAAGTCATTAACTTATGTTAATTAAGCTGAAGATTTTTCCGAATGCGGCTGAGAGACACAGGTGAAATCCCTAGATAAGAGGCAATGTGATATTGCTTAACTCTTGTTTCTAAATAGGGATATTCTGTCAGAAACTTTTGGTATCGCGTGGTTGCATCATCCAAAAGTAACTCCGCCTCGCGTTTTTCTTTCTTGATGAATAATGCCTCAACCAATTTATAATTAATTGTCTGCCAGCATGAATTTTCTGTACATAATTGGGCATACTGGCTATAATCTGCAACTAGTAATAATGAATCTTCTAAAGCTTCAATGAAAAATTGGGCAGGTTGTTTTAAAATTAGCGCACTGTAAGCAGTCACAAAATGATTTTCTGGACAAAATGATTTTGTAAATTCACTACCTGCTGAGTTGACATAGTAAAGGCGTAAAAGTCCTGAAACCACAAAGGCGATGCGAGCAGGGATTTCGCCTGCCCTAACTAAAAATTCTCCAGTATTTAAGGTGATTTCTTGAAAGACATAGTTTAATTTTGCAAGTTCATCTGCTGGCATCTCAACCAAAGTCGGCAAAACATTGCTCAGTCGGAGATAGGCAGGATTCAACATAGAATTTCATAGAAAGAGTTTTGACTCTCTCATTCTCGGTTGGCTGTCAAGATATTTGTATTAGTTGAGCAATCTTCATTATTTTCTGTTTGTGTGAATTCTGCAAATAGTTTGAAAAATTGCTCCAATGCAGCATTTTCATCTTGAGAGAAAAAGAGAATAATTTGATCCCAAGTTTGATGAGATGATAAATGGAATTTTTGCTGAATCCAACTTTGAAATTCTGAAAACTTCTTTTCTTGCGGTGTTGGAGGGATTTGCATTTGGCGACGCGCAAAACAATAACCAGCTAAAAAAGTACGAAGGTTAGATACGGAAGCGCGTCCTAAATACATACTAGGGCGTTTCTGGATATTGCTAATCAGATCATAAAAATCAGTCATCTATTCCTCTAAACTTAAAATTCAGTTTCGGTAATTTGGAAATTGCCACCTAAATCTTGAGCAACGCAGTAGAGGTTACTTATCCAGTTTACTCTGCTAATTCCTGCGGGGTGGATGTTATCAAATATAAATTCTTGACCATCAATTTCAACTGCGATCGCTTCATGTCTCCCATTGATAGAGATATTTTGTCGCAGGCGTTCATGATAGATGTTACAAAAGGGGTCTTCTGTACTACCTGTGAATAGGCTAACCTGTTTGCCTGGAATATTATCAGCAATCAGAAATTCTCGCAGGGCTACAGCACAGGAAACACATTCAAAAATCTGGAACTGTTCAGCGATCACTCTTAATTGGCTACGAAGGCTATCATTGGTCATGATGTAGTTTTTTCAGGTAGTATCTATTGGTATAAAAAGTAATTTGTACTACCTGAAATCTTTTGGTTATCAGAAATCTATTCTTTGTGGCGATGAAATCTAATTCCTAAAAAGATGTCGTAAACAAATTCCCAGAAATCTTTTTTCTGCAATAATCCTGAAGTTTGATAACATCCTTTTTCATCTAACAGTGGCTTCATTACATAATAAGCAGGTTGATAGTTATACCAGGGGATAGAAGGCCACAAATGATGAATGAGATGATAATTTTGACCGAGAATTAATATATTGAGCAGTTTACCAGGATAGACACGGGCATTTTTCCAGCGATCGCGCTCCACAAAGGGACGATGGGGTAGATAATCAAAAAATAAGCCTAGTGCTATCCCCACAATAAATGCGGGAATAAACCAGAAGTTCAGAATGTAGCCTAAAAAGTGGTACTGCACGGAAATATAGACAATCGAAACCACAATCAAGCGGCTAATAAACCACTCTAGTAATTCATATTTGCGCCACAGTTGACGTTGAAAGAAAAAGACTTCATGATACAAAAACCTGACAGCAATTAACCAAAGCGGCCCGCCTGTAGAGACGTAATGATCAGGGTCATCTTTGGGATGATTGACATGGGCGTGATGCTGTAGATGTACTCGCGTAAATACAGGAAAGGCAAAGGCTAGTATTAAAGCACTACCATGACCTAACATGGCATTAATTATCCGGTTGCGGTGAGCAGATTGATGACAAGCATCATGAATCACTGTCCCCGCACAATGTAAAGCTAAGGTGTTGATGCTAAAGCACACCCAATGAGGCCATTGCCAAAGCCAATAGCCAAAGTTGGAAAATACCAACATCCCCACAGATGCAAAAAATAACAGCATCGTGGGATTAAAATCACCAGGAGGCGTTAAAAATTCCTTGGGTGGGACTTTTAAAGGCTGTTGTGCCTCCAATGTGAGCATTAGTATCTCCTTTTTGATCGAATCATTACGAATATACGACAAAGATTAGTGAATAATAAAGTTTTATAAGCTTTTGTATAGCAAGATTTATCTACATCTTGACGATTATGTAGATAAATGACGCTATGATTCCAGACAAGACAATCAGTCTTTGCTGATGAGGGTGTGCTATCCACATAACGAATAAGCTTGATGTAAAAATCTCTTGTTGAGGGAGGATGGAACACAGATTGTTGTACCATATGTACTCTGTGATACAGTTTTGCTACTTCTGGTGCAATAACTGACTATCAAATGCCCCTCAACTCACCTTACTCAGTGCTGTTAGCGGAAGCGGGGCGTTTAGCCCGTGCTGTTAGCGGTAGCGCGGCGTTTAGCCGGTGTTGAGTAAAGTACGAATTATTCAATAATTTCGCACTTGGTAAATGTCCCACCCATCGGTGGAATCCTATTGCCCTGAGTTGGTCAATACTCCGTTTTTTGTAGACGGTTTTTTAACTCAGCACTCAGCACTTTCAACTCAGCACTCCTCAACTATGACTCACTAAATAGCTCCCTAGTATCAGCCCCTATGCAATTAAGAGATTCTGTACGCCGAACAAAAATTGTCGCGACAATAGGCCCCGCCACCAGCAGCCCGGAAATGCTAAAGGCAATTATTGAAGCGGGTGCAACCACGCTACGGCTTAACTTCTCCCACGGCTCTCATGCCGACCATCAGCGTAATATCCGCCTAATTCGGCAAACCGCCTTTGAACTAAATCAGCCAGTAGCAATTCTCCAAGACTTGCAAGGGCCAAAAATTCGCTTGGGAAAATTTGAGAATGGGTCTATAGTTTTAGCTAAAGGCGATCGCTTCACCTTGACAAATCGCCCAGTAGTCGGCACTCAAGAAATTAGCTGTGTCACCTACGAATACCTAGCAGATGAAGTCCCCGTGGGTGCAAAAATCCTCCTCGATGATGGTCGGGTAGAAATGGTAGTAGAGGATATCAACCGCGATAAGGGTGATTTGCATTGTCGGGTAACGGTCGCGGGTAAATTATCTAACAATAAAGGTGTCAACTTCCCTGGGGTTTACCTTTCTATTAAAGCCATGACCGACAAAGACCGCGAGGATTTGATGTTCGGTCTAGACCAAGGTGTAGATTGGGTAGCGTTGTCCTTCGTCCGTAACCCCCAAGACATCATCGAAATTAAAGAACTGATTTCCAGCACAGGGAAGCAAGTTCCAGTAGTTGCCAAGATCGAAAAGCATGAAGCGATAGAACAAATGGAAGCCGTTCTTGCTTTATGTGACGGTGTCATGGTGGCTAGAGGGGACTTAGGGGTAGAACTACCAGCCGAAGATGTTCCTGTATTGCAAAAACGCCTCATTGCAACAGCCAACCGTTTGGGGATTCCCATCATCACCGCTACCCAAATGTTAGACAGTATGGTGAGTAACCCCCGTCCTACCCGCGCGGAAGTTTCCGACGTAGCCAACGCGATTTTAGACGGTACAGATGCGGTGATGCTCTCTAACGAAACTGCTGTGGGTAGCTATCCTGTGGAAGCTGTGGCGACAATGGCGCGAATTGCAGAACGCATCGAACAAGAAGAAGCTAATAGTGCTAAATTACGACAACTCAGAGATAACCGTCGTTCCATTCCCAACGCCATTAGCCAAGCTGTAGGGCAAATTGCTGAACAGTTGGGAGCCGCCGCCATTATGACATTAACCCAAACTGGGGCAACAGCTCGCAACGTCTCGAAGTTCCGTCCCCACACACCAATTTTAGCAGTTACACCCCACGTCAACGTAGCCCGACAGCTACAGATGGTCTGGGGAGTGAAACCACTGTTAGTCTTAGAATTACCTTCTGCTGGTCAAACCTTCCAAGCGGCGATTAACGTGGCTCAGGAAAATAAATTACTGTTTGAAGGTGATTTGGTCGTCATGACTGCTGGTACACTCCAAGGGGTTTCCGGTTCGACGGATTTAATTAAAGTTGAAGTCGTAACAGCCATACTTGGTCAAGGTATTGGACTGGGACAAGGTTCAATTAGCGGTCGTGCTAGAGTGGCTCACACGGGACTAGATGCTACTAACTTTAACCCAGGTGATATTTTGGTTGCTTCTCACACTGGTGCTGAGTATGTAGATGCGATTCGCAAAGCTGGGGGAATTATCACCGAAGATGAAAGTTTGACTAGTCACGCAGCTGTGATTGGTTTACGTCTAGGTGTACCCGTAATTGTGGGTGTTAAGAAAGCTACAGAAGTCATTCGGGATGGGGCGATTCTCACGATGGATTTACAACGGGGTTTAATTTACTCTGGCGCAGTGGGAACACCGTAACAATTCAAAATACCCTACAGGTAGGCTTACCCTGCATTTTTCACAAACAGTAGGGGCGGGGTCACAGATATACTAATATCATTCACGAAGATTTTGTTCTACCCGCCCCTACAGACTCTGGACTGAGGTCGCAAGAATTTTTGAGAAATCCAGGTTACGCGATCATAAGAGAAGCAACCGGCAAAATTCAAAATTCAAAATGAGGTTTTGGATTTTGAATTGCTTAATAAATCTTGGTACCTTCATAAATTTAGCGATGAAGAATTTGGCAGTTTTTAAGAATATTAAAAACTGCTAAAGTCTTCATCTTTATTGTTTTAAGTAATTTAATTATGGCTGTTGTCATTAGAGTTAGCACACAGCATGTTTGAGAACAGATTCCATAGCAGGTTATAAATCAGCACAAGAGGATAAGATGTGGTGAATATAGGCAAGCCTTTGTTCTCTCTATAAAGAAAGATATATATCTGACACCAACAACCATGCTGTTCGCCGTGTAGATTTATATACGCTAGATGTGATAACTCTAAAATTCCTTGGTTTGTGTATGCCTAATGTTTGTATTCACCATAAATTTTATTTAAGCGTTACTCAAAAAGTCACAACTAAACTAAGCAACGTTCAATAGTAGCAACAACTGATTGGCTAAGAGAATCAAACTCATAACCACCTTCCAAGCCAAAGAGAATTTTACGTGTAATTCCCAAACAAGCATCTGTAAACAAACCATAATCATTTGGTTGTAAATTGATACTAGCTAAAGGATCTTCGGCATTACCATCATAGCCAGCACTAACAATGAGTAAATCTGGCTGAAATTCCGTTAGAAAAGGTACTACTTTTTTCTCCAGAAGCGGTTGATAGACTCCGATATCGCTACCTGGAGGTACAGGTAGATTTAAAACGTTATTATGAAAGCCTTTTTCTGTAGCTCTCCCAGTACCAGGATAACAGGGATACTGATGCACAGAACAGTAAGCGATTTGGGGATGAAGTTCCACGATCGCCTGCGTACCGTTACCATGATGTACATCCCAATCCAGGATAGCTACACGGTCAACTCCTGGTTGTTCTAAAGCATAAAAAGCGGCGATCGCTGCGTTAGAAAATAAACAAAAACCCATCCCTGCATCGGTTTCAGCATGATGTCCTGGTGGGCGAGATAACACAAAAGCTGGATTCGCTGCACTTAAAACTGCATCAATACCATCTAGCCAAGCACTCACCGCTAATAATGCTACATCATAACTACGAGGAGAAACGGGAGTATCACCATCTAAATAACCGCCACCAGTAGCCGCAATTTTCTGGACTTTATTGATGTAAGCTGGGCTATGAGCCTTGAGCAGAAACTGCATAACTGATGTATTCTCTAATACAGAAGTAGGCGATCGCCATATAAGCTTGGGAGCAAACGCAGCTTCCTTTAAAGCATTAACTATCGCCTGTAAGCGTTCTGGCTTTTCTGGGTGGTAACTTCCAGTTTTGTGATCTAGAAACTCATCAGAATAGATAACTGAAAACATAGGGTATAACATTGGCAGCAAGATACTGAAGGCCATTGTATACTCGTTAAACCGATTCAAAAGTACGACCAATCATTTCATCTATAGATTCATCTAGATTTGGGCTTCTGTCTTGGTGAATTAATCTGTGAATTTTTCTCAAACATCATTCAATTACTATGAACACGATTCTTCACATAACCAAGCGAGAAAGATGGGAAGGAGCAAAAAATATTGGGACGTATAGTGACGATTCACTCAATACTGAAGGATTCATCCATTGTTCTCAAACCAAACAAATTATCCAAGTTGCAAATAGATTTTTTCATCATCAACAAGGATTGGTCATTCTTTTGATTGATTCTTCTCAAGTCAAATCTGAAATTCGCTACGAGGAGGCTGATGGAGAACTATTTCCTCATATCTATGGGGAGTTAAATCTCGATGCTGTGTATCAAGTTATCGACTTTGAACCCGAAGCCGATGGTTTATTTAAGCTACCACCAGAAGCGATGAATTTAGAATAACTAATAACCTAGATGTAAAAAAGACATGGATAATCAAGAGTTGGATGTGGCTGTGTATGTTGATCAAATGGCTTTGCTGTTGGATTTGCCGATAAAAGATGAATATCGAGATGAAGTAGTAGCAAATTTTGAGAGAATAAAAGCGATCGCTCAACTAGTTAACTCCTTTCCTTTACCGGAAAGTATGGAAGCCGCACCAGTATTTGAACCATGAATGATGCTGTATCAATCGCCACGAATATCCGTACAGGCAAAGTTAGTGCAGTAGAAGTTGCCAAAACTGCCTTAGCTAATATATCAGCACGCGATCGCTTCCTCAATTGTTTCACTACTGTAACGGCAGAAACAGCTCTGGCAGATGCAGCGCACATCGATAATGAAATTGCTCAAGGTAATAATCCTGGGTTACTAGCTGGTGTACCCTTTGCTGTCAAAAACCTATTTGATATTGCTGGCTTAACAACTTTGGCTGGTGCAAAAATCAATGCTGAAAATCCTCCAGCTACTCAAGATGCGACAGCAATAGCTAAACTCAAACAGGCGGGTGCTGTTTTAGTGGGTGCGTTAAATATGGATGAGTACGCCTATGGATTCGTCACCGAAAATCATCATTATGGTAATACCCGCAACCCTCACGATTTACAGCGTGTAGCTGGTGGTTCATCCGGTGGTTCTGCGGCGGCTGTTGCGGCTAGATTAGTTCCATTCACACTGGGTTCTGATACCAATGGTTCAATTCGTGTTCCCGCCGCATTATGTGGTGTGTTTGGTTTCAAGCCAACTTACGGACGCTTATCCCGTGCAGGTGTAGCTTTATTCTCTAGTAGTCTTGACCACATCGGCCCCTTAGCGGGTTCAGTCAGAGATATCGCCACAATATTTGATGTACTGCAAGGTGAAGATCATCGTGATCCTGTATGTACTAAAAGACCAGAAGAAGCAACATTACCCCAACTACATCAAGATATATCTGGTTTGAGAATTGCGATCGCCGATGACTATTTTGCTCAAGGTGCAGACTCAGAAGCATTAGCAGCAGTACACAAAGTTGCAGATGCGCTAAATGTCAAGCAATACATTACATTGCCAGAAGCGCACAGAGCAAGAGCAGCAGCATTTGTAATCACAGCCTGTGAAGGTGCAAATTTACACTTAGATAAACTGCGATCTCGTCCCCAAGATTTTGACCCCGCAACACGCGATCGTTTTTTAGCAGGTGCATTAATACCGAATAATTGGTACTTACAAGCACAACGTTTTCGGAGATGGTATCGCGAACATCTTCAAAAAGTTTTTCAGCAAGTGGATGTCATATTAGCCCCAACAACACCCATCAAAGCACCTCTAATTGGTCAAAATATCATGGTTTTAGATGGTGAAGAAATACTTGTTCGTCCCCATTTAGGTTTATTTACTCAACCATTGTCTTTTATTGGATTACCCGTATTATCAATACCAGTTCAGCATTCCAATACTTTACCTTTAGGTGTGCAATTGATAGCCGCACCATACAACGAAGGGATTATTTTAAAGGTAGCATCTGTCTTGGAAACTCAAGGAGTAGTTTCAGCAAGAATAGAAAAAGCATAAAGGCATACAAGAAGTATTATCCTAACAAAAAAGAATCCCCTTCAGATAGAAAGGGATTCTTCTTTGTTTAGAAAAAAGAACCTGGCGACGAGCGATTGTAGCAGGAGGCGACCCTCAAACTATCGTAGCCGCAGCAGCGTTTCACAACTGAGTTCGGGAAGGGGTCAGAGTGGTTCCACCGCGCCATAGACACCAGGAAAGAATTCAAAATTCAAAATTCAAAATTCAAGAAAGAATCAGGAACTTTAAATTCGAGGGTACACAAGACCCTGAAGACTGCAAGAAACGCGAATTTTGATGTTCACCAATGTTTGGTTCAAATCCCAAAATTCAATTTTCTAATTTTGAATTTTGAATTTTGAATTGATTTGTGAGGTCAAGCCCTCGGTCTATTAGCACGGCTCGGCTACATACATTACTGCACTTCCACCTACCGCCTATGAACCTGTGTTCTACAGGTGACCTTACTCACTTCAAGTGATGAGAACACTCATCTTGAGGTGGGCTTCCCACTTAGATGCTTTCAGCGGTTATCCGCTCCGCACTTGGCTACCCAGCGTCTACTGTTGGTACAATAACTGGTACACCAGCGGTGCGTCCTTCCCGGTCCTCTCGTACTAAGGAAGGCTCCTCTCAATGTTCTAACGCCTGCACCGGATATGGACCGAACTGTCTCACGACGTTCTGAACCCAGCTCACGTACCGCTTTAATGGGCGAACAGCCCAACCCTTGGGACGTACTTCCGCCCCAGGTTGCGATGAGCCGACATCGAGGTGCCAAACCTCCCCGTCGATGTGGACTCTTGGGGGAGATCAGCCTGTTATCCCTAGAGTAACTTTTATCCGTTGAGCGACGGCCATTCCACTCTGCGCCGTCGGATCACTAAGGCCTACTTTCGTACCTGCTCGAGTTGTCTCTCTTGCAGTCAAGCTCCCTTTTTGCCTTTACACTCGCCGCACGGTTTCCAAGCGTGCTGAGGGAACCTTTGCGCGCCTCCGTTACCTTTTAGGAGGCGACCGCCCCAGTCAAACTGCCCACCTGAAACTGTCCTTCTACCGGATGACGGTAGTAAGTTAGAATCCTAGCTTCGCCAGAGTGGTATCTCACCGTTGACTCCATATCCCCCACAAGGAATATCTCTTCGTCTCCCACCTATCCTGCGCAAGCGAAGCCCGGACACAATTCCAGGCTACAGTAAAGCTTCATAGGGTCTTTCTGTCCAGGTGCAGGCAGTCCGTATCTTCACAGACATTCCTATTTCGCCGAGTCTCTCTCTGAGACACCATCCAGATCGTTACGCCTTTCGTGCGGGTCGGAACTTACCCGACAAGGAATTTCGCTACCTTAGGACCGTTATAGTTACGGCCGCCGTTCACCGGGGCTTCGGTCGTCAGCTTCATGTTTCCACTGACCAACTTCCTTAACCTTCCGGCACTGGGCAGGCGTCAGCCCCCATACTTCCTCTTACGAGTTTGCGGAGACCTGTGTTTTTGGTAAACAGTCGCCTGGATCTCTTCACTGCGACCCACTCTCGTGGGCACCCCTTCTTCCGAAGTTACGGGGCCATTTTGCCGAGTTCCTTAGAGAGAGTTATCTCGCGCCCCTTGGTATTCTCAACCTCCCTACCTGTGTCGGTTTCGGGTACGGGTAATCTACGTTCATCACATTACTAGCTTTTCTTGGCACTATCCTTCACTATGCGGAGTTCGTAAACTCCTCCCAAACCAATCAGGGTATAGCTATCTTTCATGCGTCCCTAATAATGCTCCCGTAAATTAGTCAGGGATTGTTGACCCTGTGTCCATCGACTACGCCTTTCGGCCTCGCCTTAGGTCCCGACTAACCCAGAGTGGACGAACCTGGCTCTGGAACCCTTAGGGTTTCGGGGCATTGGATTCTCACCAATGTTTGCGCTACTCAAGCCGACATTCTCACTTCTATACAGTCCACACCTGCTCGCCGCTAGTGCTTCACCCCATATAGAACGCTCCCCTACCGATTAATTTCTTAATCCCACAGCTTCGGTACATCGCTTAGCCCCGTTCATTTTCGGCGCAAGACCGCTTGACTAGTGAGCTATTACGCACTCTTTCAAGGGTGGCTGCTTCTAGGCAAACCTCCTAGTTGTCTTTGCAGTCTCACCTCCTTTCTCACTTAGCGATGATTTGGGGACCTTAGCTGGTGGTCTGGGCTGTTTCCCTCTTGACAATGAAGCTTATCCCCCACTGTCTCACTGGCAATGTGTGCATCGGGTATTCTGAGTTTGTCTCGATTTGGTACCGGTCTCCCAGCCCGCACCGAAACAGTGCTTTACCCCCCGACTATATTCATTACCGCTGCGCCTCAACACATTTCGGGGAGAACCAGCTAGCTCCTGGTTCGATTGGCATTTCACCCCTAACCACACCTCATCCGCCGATTTTTCAACATCGGTCGGTTCGGACCTCCACTTGGTGTTACCCAAGCTTCATCCTGGACATGGTTAGATCACCAGGGTTCGGGTCTATAACTACTGATTATCGCCCTCTTCAGACTCGGTTTCCCTTTGGCTCCAGCTACCACGCTTTAACCTACCAGTACCTATAACTCGCCGGCTCATTCTTCAACAGGCACGCGGTCATCCGTTTAATCGGACTCCCACTGCTTGTAAGCTGACGGTTTCATGTTCTTTTTCACTCCCCTTTCGGGGTTCTTTTCACCTTTCCCTCGCGGTACTTGTTCTCTATCGGTCACACAGTAGTATTTAGCCTTACGAGATGGTCCTCGCTGATTCACATGGGATTCCTCGTGCCCCATGCTACTCGGGATTCAGCTTCTATCCTTGAGTTTTCGACTACAAGACTTTCACTTTCTCTGGTGCATCTTTTCAATGCTTCGTCTAACCGCTAGATTCGATTTTGCTGTCCCACTACCCCAGTCAGTAAACCAACTGGTTTAGGCTCTTCCCCTTTCGCTCACCACTACTTAGGGAATCTCTTTTGATTTCTTTTCCTCCAGCTACTAAGATGTTTCAGTTCGCTGGGTTGGCTCTTTCCTGTCTATATATTCAACAGGTAGTATCAAGGGTTGCCCCATTCGGACACCTCCGGCTCAATGTTTGCTTCCAACTCCCCGGAGTATTTCGTCGGTAACCACGTCCTTCTTCGCCTCTGTGTGCCTAGGTATCCACCATCAGCTCTTATTCGCTTGACCACTTTTTACATTGGTTCAAATCCTGCAAACACTTTCATCCTGAAGATTCTTGTGTCTGCCTGCTCTTTTCGCGTTTCTATGCAGTTTTCAAGGTTCTGGCTGAGTTTCCTCAGCAGTCTAACTACCGTTAGTTGCTGATTTTTTCTCTGTTTTTCCGAAGCTTTTTTGCTTCTTTTCATGTGGAGGTTAGCGGACTCGAACCGCTGACATCCTGCTTGCAAAGCAGGCGCTCTACCAACTGAGCTAAACCCCCCCACACAATTCAAAATTAAAAATTCAAAATTCAAAATTAAATAAGCCATTTTGAATTTTGCATTTTGAATTTTGCATTGATTCAGGTGGGCCATCCTGGACTCGAACCAGGGACCTCACCCTTATCAGGGGTGCGCTCTAACCACCTGAGCTAATAGCCCAAAAGAACCTCATTATTAGTTTGAAAGCCTATTCAACTTCTGCGACCGACCTAGAGTAGACCATCTCAGTCTCTATTCGCTCTTCGCTTCTAGCTTTTGGCTTTCGGCTCTTCGCTTTCGATTTCTGATTTGGGTAGGTCTCCCTAAAAGGAGGTGATCCAGCCACACCTTCCGGTACGGCTACCTTGTTACGACTTCACCCCAGTCACCAGTCCTACCTTAGGCATCCCCCTCCTCGAAAGGTTGAGGTAATGACTTCGGGCGTGACCAGCTTCCATGGTGTGACGGGCGGTGTGTACAAGGCCCGGGAACGAATTCACTGCAGTATGCTGACCTGCAATTACTAGCGATTCCTCCTTCACGAAGGCGAGTTGCAGCCTTCGATCTGAACTGAGCTACGGTTTCTGAGATTTGCATCACATCGCTGTGTAGCTGCCCTTTGTCCGTAGCATTGTAGTACGTGTGTAGCCCAAGACGTAAGGGGCATGCTGACTTGACGTCATCCCCACCTTCCTCCGGTTTGTCACCGGCAGTCTCTCTAGAGTTCCCAACCTAATGCTGGCAACTAAAGACGAGGGTTGCGCTCGTTGCGGGACTTAACCCAACATCTCACGACACGAGCTGACGACAGCCATGCACCACCTGTGTTCGCGCTCCCTAAGGCACTTCCCCCTTTCAGGGAAATTCGCGACATGTCAAGTCTTGGTAAGGTTCTTCGCGTTGCATCGAATTAAACCACATACTCCACCGCTTGTGCGGGCCCCCGTCAATTCCTTTGAGTTTCACACTTGCGTGCGTACTCCCCAGGCGGGATACTTAACGCGTTAGCTCCGGCACGGCTCGGGTCGATACAAGCCACGCCTAGTATCCATCGTTTACGGCTAGGACTACTGGGGTATCTAATCCCATTCGCTCCCCTAGCTTTCGTCCCTCAGTGTCAGTTACGGCCTAGTAGCACGCTTTCGCCACCGGTGTTCTTCCTGATCTCTACGCATTTCACCGCTACACCAGGAATTCCTGCTACCCCGAACGCACTCTAGCTTTGTAGTTTCCACTGCTTTTATGAGGTTAAGCCTCACTCTTTAACAGCAGACTTTCAATGCCACCTGCGGACCCTTTACGCCCAATCATTCCGGATAACGCTTGCATCCTCCGTATTACCGCGGCTGCTGGCACGGAGTTAGCCGATGCTTATTCCTCAAGTACCTTCAGAATTATTCCTTGAGAAAAGAGGTTTACAACCCAAGAGCCTTCCTCCCTCACGCGGTATTGCTCCGTCAGGCTTTCGCCCATTGCGGAAAATTCCCCACTGCTGCCTCCCGTAGGAGTCTGGGCCGTGTCTCAGTCCCAGTGTGGCTGATCATCCTCTCAGACCAGCTACTGATCGTCGCCTTGGTGCGCTCTTACCACACCAACTAGCTAATCAGACGCGAGCTCATCTCTAGGCAGCAAGCCTTTTACCTTTCGGCACATCCGGTATTAGCCACCGTTTCCAGTGGTTGTCCCCGACCTAGAGCTAGATTCTCACGCGTTACTCACCCGTCCGCCACTATCACCGAAGTGACCGTTCGACTTGCATGTGTTAAGCATACCGCCAGCGTTCATCCTGAGCCAGGATCAAACTCTCCGTTTTGTTAGATTGTTTGTTTAGCTCTTTCTTTGGCTGCTCTTTCTACACCTCAGCCTGGTGTTGTATTTTTCTTGACGCAGGCTAGTTGTTTTTTTCTGGCTTTCAAACTATAATTTTTTCAAGGTTCGGTCGCCCGGACTGCGCTTCGTCGCGCTCGTCTCTCAGGCACTTACTCAATATAGCTAATCCGACTTGGTGTGTCAACACCTTTTCTAAACTTTTTCGTCTCTTTTTTTCTCTCCCCCCTTCAACTCCCCACTGTCAGGCTTTCTACGCCACAATAGTCTATGCACTTTCCTGACTTTGGAGCCGAATCTCGTGAATTTTCAGTCTGTTATCTCTACTCTCCATCATTTCTGGTCTGAGCGTGGCTGCTTGATTGCTCAGCCTTACGATATTGAGAAGGGCGCAGGGACGAAAAATCCCCATACGTTTTTAAGGGCTTTAGGCCCTGAGCCTTGGTCTGTTGCTTATGTTGAGCCATGTCGTCGCCCTACAGATGGACGCTATGGTGAAAATCCGAATCGTTTCCAGCATTATTATCAGTACCAAGTTTTAATTAAGCCGTCGCCAGATAATATCCAAGAGATTTATCTTGATTCGTTGCGAGCATTGGGAATTCGGCCGGAAGATCATGATATTCGCTTTGTGGAAGATAACTGGGAAGATGCGACAGTAGGTGCTTGGGGTACGGGCTGGGAAGTCTGGTTAGATGGGATGGAAATTACTCAATTTACTTACTTCCAGCAATGTGGGGGTATTGATTGCCGTCCAGTGTCGATTGAGATTACATATGGTTTAGAGCGGTTGGCGATGTATCTCCAGGAAGTGGAGGCAATTACTAAAATCCATTGGACAGATAATATTACTTATGGTGATATTTTTCTGCAAAATGAGATTGAGCAGAGTACCTATAATTTTGAAGCGTCTAACCCTGAATTACTGCTGACTCTGTTTAGCTTGTATGAACAGGAGGCTACTCAGTTAACAGAGAAAGGATTAGTGTTGCCTAGCTTGGATTATGTAATGAAGTGTTCGCATACATTCAATTTGCTGGATGCAAGAGGCGTGATATCGGTGACTGAGAGAACGCGGTATATCGCTAGGATTCGCCATTTGGCAAGGAAGGTAGCTAATCTATATGTTGAGCAACGAGAGAAATTGGGTTTCCCGTTGTTGAAAACAGCCTCTGTTACTCAGTAGAAAAAGTATTTGCCAGCTATTGTAATTGTTGGAGAGGCGTGTTACATTTCTGCCTCTACGACAAATTTCATCTTCAACTCATCTTTCGCTGTATCATTGCTTAATATTTGTTTAAAATTGGTAAAATTTCTTAATCCTCTCTGTATGGGAAGGATTACAGGTAATTAATTTTGCAAATATTAATGGTGCGTGAAAGATGGTTAACTGGAGTGAGGTTCTAGAACCGATCGCAGCTTGGTTTCGTTCTCTAGGTGTACCCGAACCGATTGTACATTGGGGACATCCAGTGATGATGGCGATCGTGATTTTTGTAGTTGGTAGCTTTGTCGGTGTAGCTGGTTGGCGAGGCAAACTGCTTGAGGATAAAGATAAAGATGCTGCGCTAAAAAGTCGAATCGCTCACCGTCAATTAGCACCCTGGCTGTTTTTATTCTTGGCTGGTGGTTATACTGGCGGGGTTTTGTCATTAGTGATGCAGCATAAACCATTGTTTGAAAGTCCTCATTTTTGGACAGGCTCTTTAGTATTATTACTTTTGCTGCTCAATGGCGTAATATCGTTAAGTGGATTTGCTGGGGATAAAAAAGCCTTACGTGCTGCTCATGCTTATTTAGGGAGTGTGGCACTAGGTGTTTTGTTACTTCATGCAGTTCTAGGATTTAATTTGGGTATTTCTTTGTAATACAACCACTGTGATGAGCAAATAAAGTGCCATCATGTCCCTTAAATATTTTAATCAAGCTCGCCTGTGCGGGCTTTGTTTGTATCTAATATAAACTATACTTCAGTATAAAGGTGTTAAATCTTACTTGAAATAAACATTCTTAAGTTTTTCCATACGTGTAGACACAAGTAGCACAACTTCCCGTAGAGTAAAATCGCATCTTTGCAAGTCACTTTTTAAGTTGGCTATATATTTTCTGATTGGGTGCTGGGATAAAATTTTTATGATTCAGATTAGTGGTGCAATTATTTGTCTAGCTTACATCTTTGGATTATTACTGGCAAATTTTCCTGGTAGTGGTGTAGGGATTTTGTTGTTAGGAATTATCGGTGCTGTGTTATCTAGAAAAGTTTCTATCAAATCATCAGCACTTTCGCAGACATCAGGAAATTCTCAAAGTAAAGTTCAAGTAACACCTAATATTTGGCGGATTGCTCAACCACAAGTATGGTTAATAGCTGGGATAATGGGATTATTCGCCAGTTTTTATTTGCAGTGGCGAGTACCAACACCAACAGCAACGGATATCAGTCAATTTGTTCCACCCGCGAATAGCAATAATCAAGAACAACTGGTGATTGTGCGTGGTGAAATTAGTAGTAATCCTCGTGTCACTCGTAGTCAAAGGGGACAATTTTGGTTGAATGTATCTCAACTAGATGAGGTGAAAAATCCAGTTACAAAGGAAAAAAATCAGGAAGATACGCAAAAAGGAGCAACAGGTAAATTATATGTGACAGTACCAATCCTCCATATTACAGGGTTACATCCAGGTCAACAAATAGAAGTGACTGGAGTTTTGTATAAACCGAAATCAGCATCTAATCCTGGTGCTTTTGATTTTCAGAAATTTCTCAAACAAGAAGGTACATTTGCTGGTTTGATGGGACGGCAAATTAATATTTTAGATGAAGAGAAAAAATTAGGATGGTGGCAAATTCGAGATAGGATTGTGCGATCGCAAGTGCGATGGTTAGAGGTTCCTGAAGGGCCGCTTGTAAGTGCAATGGTATTAGGTAGCAAAGCGGTAGATTTGCCTTATGATGTCCGTGATTTATTTGTTCAAGCAGGGTTGGCTCATGCTTTAGCGGCTTCCGGTTTTCAAACTTCCTTAATTTTAAGTGTAATCTTGCAACTGACAAAGCGCGCCAAAAAAGCTACACAAATCACCCTTGGTGCATTAGGGTTAATTATTTTCTTAAGTTTAACTGGTTTTCAGGCGGCGGTACTGCGCGCTGTAATTATGGGTTTTGCCGCTTTGGTAGGATTGGCATTAAATAGGAAGGTGAAGCAATTAGGTTCATTACTATTAGCAGCTACTTTGCTATTAATATTTAATCCTTTGTGGATATGGGATTTAGGGTTTCAGTTGAGTTTTTTGGCAACATTAGGATTAGTGGTGACAGTACCAGCTATTCTTAACCGTTTGGATTGGCTACCATCAGCGATCGCATCTTTAATTGCTGTACCTTTAGCTGCCACCATTTGGACTTTACCAGTGCAACTATCCGTTTTTGGTGTCATACCTGCTTATAGTTTACTACTCAATATTATTACCACACCATTAATTTCAGTTATTAGTCTTGGTGGAATTATTAGCGCGATCGCCGGGTTAATGTTCCCTGAAATTGGCAGTGCATTGGCGAGTTTGTTGCATTATCCCACACTTTGGTTAATTAAATTAGTGGAAGCTTTCAGCCAGTTACCAGGTAATTCCTTAGTTTTGGGGAGTATATCAATTTGGCAGTTATTGATTATTTATATATTAATATTGTTAGTTTGGTTAGTGCGCTGGTGGCAAAGACGCTGGTGGTTTGCTGGCTTTATTGCTGTGGGTTTAGTCATATTTCCGGCTTGGCATTCAGCCAGTACATTAATGAGAATCACTGTGTTAGAAGCCAAAGCAGAGCCAGTTTTAGTGATTCAAGATAAAGGTATTGTTACCGTTATTAATAGCGGTGATGAAGGTACAGGAAGATTTACGATTTTACCATTTTTACAACAACAGGGTGTGAATCGGATTGATTGGGCGATCGCTACGGATTTTCAAAATAATGAAAATGACGCTTGGCTAGAAGTTTTACAACAAATGCCAATTAAAAATTTTTCTACTTATGCCATTAACAAAAATAATGATATCACTAGTCAAATAGTGCAGCAAGAATTACAAAAGCATCAGGGAATTTATCAAGTATTACCTGTAGGACAAACCATAAATACAGGTTCGACAATTGCTCAACTAATTAATGAACAACCTATTTTACAATTGCAGATTTTAGGACAAAGTTGGTTATTGGTAGGAGATGTCAAACCACAAGAAGTGCAGAGAATTATGAAGGCAGGTAACTGGCCTAGTCCGCAAGTGCTGTGGTGTCAAGCAGAATCCCTTAAAGATTTAGTGACAGCCTTAAAACCACAAGTAGCGATCGCATCTTCTGGTAATGTGAACTCTAGCACTCTAGCTGAACTGAGTAAAACTTCAACTAAAATATTTTTAACAGCGCAAGACGGTGCTATTCAGTGGACACCACAGAAAGAGTTTGAGTCGTTTATTCAGGTAGCAGAGAGTAAGTCTTCTGCTATTTAGTGAATGTTTATTGAAATAGTTCTTTGGTGGGAATAGGGAACAGTTTCCAACTTATTCCCGACTGAGAATTTCTTGGGCTAAGGCTACCGCACCCCATAATGGCGCATCATCTGCTAACGCGGCGGGTACGATTTCTAATATTACTTCTGGCAAGGCGGTTTCTCTCGCGGTTTTTTGTAACATACTCCACCAAAGTTCCCCAGCTTTGGTGACACTCCCTCCTAAAATAAAACGTTGGGGATTAATTAAATTGGCAACGTTGCCAATACCTACACCCAAAGCCCATGCACCATTTAGCAAGGTCATTTTTGCTAGTTGATCACCTTGTGCAGCAGCTTCACTAATAATTTTTCCTGTAATTAAATCTAAATTATGGTTAACTAAAGTTCTTAATATTACTCCTTCTGAGTTTTTGTGCTGTTCTGGTTGATTTAATAAATAGTTTTTCACATCTTTTGCCATGTAAGGGCCTGATGCCAAACGTTCTACACATCCCCGTTTACCACACAAACATACAGGGCCATCTTTGTCTACAACCATATGACCGATTTCACCAGCCATACCAACTGCACCCCGCCAGGGTTTACTGTTGAGTATCCAACCACCGCCGACACCAGTGCTAATAGTAATGTAAAACAAGCTATCGTATCCTTGACCAGCACCAAATTTTTGTTCCCCTAAAGCCGCAACGTTGGCATCATTATCTACACTAGTAGGTACGCCAAACTCTTCTTCTAGTAAGTTTTTGAGAGGAATATTTTCCCAACCAGGGACGTGATGAGATAGCCTGACTGTTCCTGTGGTTGCATCTACGGGGCCGCCAAAACTGACACCAATGGCTGCGGGTGTCGTTTCTGGGAGCAGGGAGTGAATGAGCGATCGCATGATCTCTAAATCTGTGTTAGCATCGGCGTTAGAGGGAGAGAAACGACGTTCATAGTTTAACCATTCCCTAGAGTCTGCATTGACTATACCTGCTGCTAGTTTTGTCCCACCAAAATCTAGGGCTAAAATCAACTTCATAGTTCTTACCACATAGTCATTAGATTAGGTTTAAAACAGTAACATACCTCAAAAGCAGATGGCTGGGAGGAATGTGAGTTCATAGATTGAGTAATTAAAGACTCTGACTCTATCTCACTATTGAGAATATTTATTGACTAAATCAAGATTTTCAATGGCTCAACTGAAAATCAAGAAACCGCCATAATGATTGCTTGGCAAAGCTTTCTATGATTTTTGTTGATAAATAATTCATCCAAATGTCAACAAATTATTGCATTAGTCTCTACTTTCAGTTAAATTTAAGTAAGGTGCATGAAAAACCCCACCATCGATTAAGTGACCAGGAGTATTTCCTGAGTAGCTAAATGTATCTGCGTTTAGTTTCGATGAACTAAGCGCAAGAATGCCTGAAATAGATTAGTTAGCCGTTACTCATCTTTATTGATGGGGAAATCATTTATTTCTAGATGTCCTGATTCACCCAATATTTTTTTGCATATTTATTGATAAAATTTCTCAATATTTTGATGTATTGCTGTAACAGCACTAAGTTACATGGCTGATTGTGTCACTAACAGTCTTTAGAAGTCTTGAATGATGAAAATATTAATTTTTAACAATTTTTATGCTAAGAGGATATGTTTTATTGAAAAATTTTAATACCAAGCCATTACATATAAATACACAGTTAATTAAGCTCTTTGATAATAATTGGATGAAGATATTAGGAATTTATGTAAGCATGAAAACTTTATAAAATTTCCACATCTAGTATTCTTTACTAGAAAAAGTGAAAAATTTACGTATTTTCTATTTTGGAATTTTTCTTAATAGGGAGGACGTTTTGGAGAAAGAATGCTATAAAGTGGCTACGTGGATAAGGGTGAAAATCTTCTGAGCAAATAATTGTAATCGCAAATACAATTATTGATTTAAAACATTGTTTAAAACCATCATTATTTTGTAGGGATTAATGAATAGTTTTTTTTGTTCTGATGCTACACGTCAACTAGGAGAAGAAGTCATTGGTAGTGCTACTGACTATCAAACCTACATACTAGTTGAATGTCCTTTACCTTGGATGACAAATGCTTTTAGTTCTAAATGGATTCCGCATAATTTGCAGATATTAGTAGAGGAAGTCAATAAAACTAAATTACCGGTAAGATTTCTTTTAATTGCTAATGATTACACTCATAAAGCAGAACATACAACCCTATTGATTTACCAAAAACAAATAGGTTTAAGTTCTGGGTATATTAAACATGAATTTAAACTTAGTAATATTGATCAGGTGGCATCTGTTGTTAAACAATGGTTATGGGGAAAAACGCCGGATTCTGAAATAGAAACTCATATTACCAGAGATATTTTAATCTGTACCCACGGTAGTTATGATAAGTGCTGTGCTAGGTATGGTAATCCTTTTTATTTTTACGCCCAAGATACAATTACTAATCTAAGTTTAGAAAACGTGAGGGTTTGGAGGTCTAGTCATTTTGGTGGACATAGATTTGCACCTACAGCTATAGACTTACCTGAAGGTAGGTATTATGGGCAATTAAACGAGAATTCTTTTCAAGTAATACTGACGCGTACAGGCGATATTCAAAATTTGAAGTCAGTTTATAGAGGCTGGGGAATTTTACACCCTGCACTACAAGTTTTAGAAAGAGATTTAATGCTGAGTCAGGGATGGAATTGGTTTAACTATAAAGTTGCAGGCAAAATTTTAGAGCAAAGTTTAGACAACAATACATTGCTGGGGGAATTAACTTTTGCGACTAAAAGTGACTCAATTTACACTTACCAAGCAAGACTAATTAAGGATCATAGCAAGACACTCAACCTCAAGAGTTCTTGCAATGCTACCCAAAGTTCAGTAGTGGTTAAATATGCTGTGGCTGATCTTTGTTTAGTTGCAGAAAATGTGCTGACTTTAAGTAAGTAGCAAAAAGTTAGGCCTGATGTGAATTAGGAAAACCTTCTATATCCAAAAATAGTCGATGCTGGGAGCTAATGAGACTCGGTAGGGGCGGGTTCACCGATATCATCGTTACTTGTTCATGATATTTGATTAACCCGCCCCTACAAATGACCACTGGTATTGCTACTGTTGTCAGCGTAAAGAACGAATGGCAACGAGTAGACCTCTGGCTTTGTTTAAAGTTTCTTCATATTCCTTTTCTGGTTCAGAATCTGCAACTAAGCCAGCACCAGCTTGTACAGTGACGGTATGGTCTTTAACTACCATTGTGCGAATAGCGATCGCACTATTTAATTGTCCTTCAAAATCGTAATAACCATAGACTCCCGAATATACACCCCGGCGAGTTGGTTCTAATTCGTTGATAATTTCCATCGCCCGAATTTTGGGTGCGCCACTCACTGTTCCAGCCGGGAAGCAGGCTTTTAATAAATCCCAAGCGGTTTTATGAGAGGCTAATTTCCCCACCACATTGCTGACAATGTGCATCACATGGGAATAACGCTCCACTACCATTAATTCATCAACTTTCACACTACCACTTTCACAAACACGCCCCAAATCATTGCGCCCTAAATCCACTAACATGACGTGTTCGGCGATTTCTTTGGGGTCTTGTAATAAATCTGCTGCTAAAGCTAAATCCTCCTGAGTCGTTTTCCCCCGTGGACGCGTTCCCGCAATGGGACGTACAGTGGCGATAATTCCGCCTTCTGCGTCTCGTTCGGCCTTTACCATCACTTCAGGACTAGAACCGATAATTTGCCAGTCTTGGAAGTGGAAATAAGCCATGTAAGGCGAAGGATTAATTTGCCGTAGGGAACGGTACAAAGAGAAAGGATCGCCTGTGTATTGCGTCGAGAGGCGTTGCGAAATGACGACTTGAAAAATATCTCCGGCTTTGATGTATTCCTTAGCCTTTTGGACACTAGCGCAAAATTCTTGAGGGGTGAAATTGCTGCTATATTCTGGTGCTTGGGAAACTTTGGCTTGGTTGGGGGGTGTCCACTCCAGAATAGTTTTTTGTGGTGATAGGGGCAAAGATAACTTGCTGACCATTTGAGTGACGCGATCGCCAGCTTTTTCATATGCCGATTTTAAATCTACTTGGGGGTCGCGTAAATCAGCATAGGCGATCGCCCAGATTTTCCGTTTTACCTGGTCAAAAATCAATAGGTGGTCTACCTGCATCCACAAGCCATCAGGAATATTGCGTTCATCTTGGGGATGGACAGGAACACGAGGTTCAATCCAGCGAATCAACTCATAACCCCAAAAGCCAAATAATCCCCCGATGCCTGGGGGTAATTGGGGTAATTTGACAGGGACAAAAGGCTCAAGACAATCAGCCAAAGCTGTGAATGGGTCGCCTGTAAACACCACCTGAGAACCATCGCGATGGGTTTGGGTGGTAGAGTCACCCCTGGCTTCTAAAATCCATAGTGGATCACAACCGAGTAAACTATAACGCCCGATTTTTTCCCCACCTTCCACCGACTCCAGCAAAAAACTGTAGGGTTGTCCCGCACAAACCTTGTACCAAGCCGAAACAGGTGTATCGAGGTCGGCTACCCATTCTTGATACACAGGGACAAAATTACCTTGGAGAGCTAGCTGAGAAAATTCGGAAAAATCGGGGAAAATCATAGGCATAATTTGGGGATTGGGGATTAGGGATTGGGGACTGGGGATTGGTGACTGGGTATTGGGTATGGGATATAGAAGATGATATTCCCTCTACTCCTCTGCTCTTGTGCTTTTACCCAGTACCTAGTACCTAGTACCCAGTCCCTAGTCCCTAGTCTCTACACATCATGGGTAGCTTTACCAGAGAACTTGACTTGTGAAGGGCTGGGATTTTCCCCAATGCTGCGGGGAACGTGACGGACTTTCTCACGACCAGGATTCACTTTTTCTGGGAATACGCCATCAGCTGGGTGAATGAAAGTGGTTTCGCCACTGGGGAGAATCCGGTAAATTTTGTAGTCTGTGATTTTAAATTTACGGAGTTGACCGCCTAGAGCGATACCATATTCTTTCCGCGCCAAGTACAACAGGTTTTCGCCTGCGTGCATGGTAGCTGCACCGCCGGTGGGTAGTTCAAAAACCTGCGCTTTGGGGCTAGTCCAGGTGATAGCGTATTTTTCTTCTACTTGAGCTTTGGTGAGCAAGCCACCAGTGCTGCCAGCAAACAGTGGAGTTTTTCCAGAAAGTGTTTCTGCCATAAGGGATTCTCTCAACGTTTTTAGGGCATCCTAACACCGCCATCACGATCATATTGCGATCGTGTCACAGTCTGTAACAGTCGTTAGTGATTAGTTATTAGTCATTAGTCATTAGTCATCAGTCAATAGTCAATTATTCTTATAGTTTTGAGAAATATGGACTATTGACTATTTTTTACTCTTGACTTTTGATTTACTTTCCTCTTTGCTGGCTTGAACGATGGGGATGGTGAAATGAAACTGACTGCCTTGGTCTTTACCGTTGGATTCTGCCCAAATTGTCCCGCCCCAGCCGTTGACGATTTGCCGACAGATAGCTAAACCTAGTCCTGTACCACCGGCAGTTCGTCGCAATGCGCCTTCTTCTTGGTAGAAACGGTCAAAGACAATTTCTAGAAGATTGGGTTCAATACCCCGTCCTGTGTCGATGACGGCAACTTCTACCATCTGGTTGCTATTTTGGTCAGCACTGATAATTATTTGACCTTGGGTGGGGGTAAATTTACAGGCATTATCGACGAGTTTAGCTAAAACTTCCACCAACCAATCGCCATCGGCTCTCACTAAAGGCAGGTTCTGGGCGATTTGCGCTGTAATAGCGGGGGGTTTTTCGACGGTAGGACGGGCGCGAATGCGGCTGAGGGCTAAATCTACGCATTCCTGCAAAGTCAGGGATTCTGGATGCCATTCCACGCGGCCGCTTTCTAAGTTAGACAGGGTGAGGAAATCTTGCACCAGCTTTCGCATCCGTTCTGAGTCCGCTAAAGCCGTATTGAGCATGACTTGCCGCAATTCTAAAGGCATATCTGGTTCAGTGGCGAGACTTTCCAGACACACTTGAATCGTTGATAAGGGGGTGCGGAGTTCGTGTCCGGTAATAGCGATGAGGTTGCTACGGGTACGATCTAGGGCTTCTAGCTGCTGGTTGAGTTCTTCTAAGTTGGCGTAGGCTTCAGCTTGCATTAAAGCCGCACCGATTTGAGTAGCGATCGCTTTTACTAAGTCTAGTTCACTTTGTTGCCATTGGTGGGGCGGCAGGGTGCAGTAATGGAGTTCCACAATTCCTAACAGTCGCCCTTGGAACAATACCGGCTCAATTAACCAGGAACGCACGGCAAATTTTCTGACAATGGAAGACAGTGTGGGAGACTTAGCAACACGGGCATCATTCATGGTGTCACTCACATAGACACCCTCACCATGATCCACCACTGCTTGGAAGAGGGGATTTTGCTTTAACTCCCAAGTTTGGCCAGCAATTGACACTATCCCAGGGGTTAAAAACTCGTGTTCGATAGTGGCTTGAGCTTCTGAAGCTTGAGCGCGGTAAATCAGACAACGACTAGCCCCTAAGTGCTGTCCTAGTTCTTGGGCGGCGATTTGTAGCACTTCGTGGGGGTCTAGCGATCGCCTAATTGCTGTACTAATTGAGTTAATTAAACGTTCTTTACGGGCTTGGGCAGCAATGGAGCGATAAGCTTTGTGTAATTTGTACTGACTAGCTTGCAGATAGGTAACTAAGCGTTGTACAAAGGGGTCTGTATCAATATCACAAGCGTATTCAGTAATCAAATTGGAGTAATAAGCTTTATTACCCCCTATACCAAATCTTTGGCGGGCTTTCTCCACCTTGCTCGCCAAGTCTGGTCTATACACTAAAATCCTGTCTAAGAGCAACTGCGCGGCTTTAATACTGACTCCCCGTTCTGATGTCCAAATACCTTCAAAGCGTCTCCCTGTATCCATCTCCAAACTCGGTAGCAAATCAGGTATTTGCCGATTTTTGGCGATCGACCCCAGGCTTTCCCGACACACTAAGCAGGTAGCATAATTATCAGCAATAACTACTAGGTGCCACTCTTGAGTTAAAGCATCATCTTGTTCAAATGCTACCTTCTCATAGTATTCAGAACTATTGGTAAAATCCGTTTCCGGCGCAGACAGCACGTATATTTGATTACTTCTTTGCGACAAACGCTGATAACGGTGAGCTTCTTGGCGATAGAATCTCTCTCTTTGAAAACTAGCAATTATTAGCGGTTGGTCTAAAGTCGCAGCCAACACCTGATCTTCCATTGCATGGGAGAGGGCCGTTAACGAAGCTTTAAAGTATAGCTGGGGCCGCAGGTAAGGTAGGGACTGTAGCAAATCACTCAGCACGGAAGTCGAAATGCTCATGAATATCTGTTAAAAAGCCCAATCTGAACAACATCCACGTCACAGCTGCATTTTACAGGTTGCTACTGTCTGATATGAAGTAGACAGATGCAAGATGTAAATAAATTTGAACAACACTTGTAAGGAGTTAGTAGTGATTTACTTGTTTCTCCTTTTTGGGAGTGCTGATCAGTTTTAGAAAGTTAAAACCTAGAATTAACAGAGCAACAACGACAATAGATTTTGTCGTTACAGTTGTAATGTGTCTTGAGAACGGACAAATCACAACTAATTTGATTTGCATCTAAGTTTTGTAATCCATTTGCTGGCATCGTGATTATTTAAATAAAGTAGGCTACTAAGCCCAATATACATTCTCGAACAGCTCTCCTATCCAGCTATGGAGAAGTTTGTTAACTTAAAGTTGTCGATTGACACAAAATCTTACTTTTTGCCCAGCTAAAAACCCGCAGATGATGGTTTACGTGAGGGGCTATAAGTAGTTTTACGTACTATTTGATACTAACTTGAAATAAGTATTCTTGTCTCCAGATTCTGGAATAGGCTATGAATCTAGGCTTTTAATTCAAAATTGGGATGACTATTTTCAATTGCTGTCAAGATTGAGATTCTGCACTAGCCTAGATAAGTATCCAGACTAATGTAAGTGGTGATGACTATTCTTGACTTAAAGCCGCTAAAAATCAAGCTTTTTACCTGTTGACTTCCAAGGTAAACAATATACATTGAGAAAGATTTGTGCTTGTAAATTGGGATTAATCCCAATTCAAAATTCACTCATTAAGAAATCCATATTTTACGTTTATTTCATGATTTGAGTGAATTGGTATGACTGTAATCTTCATTAAGATGTAGCATTGACTAGCTAAAACCGATAAAGCCAATCAAAACAGTCATATCAGACCGAAATTAAAGCTTTTTAAATTTTGAATTTGGAATTCGGAGCAAAGCAACGTGACACCGGATATTCTCACAACCCCCGAAAAGATTCTCTTGGACGGAAAAACATATCTTCCTGCTGAACAGATACCGATTTCAGAGTGGCCTTGTGTGGTGAGTGAAAGACCACAGCCAACACTGACTGTAAAAGATGATGATCTATTTTTGGTGACGGATACAATGGGGAACATTTCTGGCTGTTCCCTACATGATGGCGGTAATCTCAGCATGGGGCTATTTTGCTGTGATACACGCTTTCTCAGTCGTTTAGAATTGCAGATTGACGGGCGATCGCCTGTACTTTTGAGTAGTACAGCAGAAAGAGGTTTTTCTTTATCGGTTTTATGTACTAACCCCAGAATCGATGACCGGATGAAAGCTGATACTGTGGGTATTCGGCGGGAAATGGTACTTAATGGTGCTTTATTTGAAGAAATTGAAGTTGCTAACTATGGCACTACTCCTGTTACCTTTGAACTCAGTATCAGCTTTGATGCGGACTTTGCTGATTTGTTTGAGGTTCGGGGTTATGACAGAGACAAACGAGGTAAAATACTTCGACTTGTAGACAGTAAATCAGAAGACTTCATCACTTTTCACCCTGATGGTTCATTCCCGATGGCTACTCACCCCTCACCAGCCAAAGAAGATGCTTTAACTTTGGCGTATCAAGGTGTGGATGGTTTAGTCATGGAATCTCGTATTCAGTTCCAGTACCATAAACCAGATTATTTCAAGGGTTATACTGCGGTTTGGCGGTTAGAATTGGCTTCTCATGCTACCCAAAAACTCGGCTACCGCATTAATTTATTTACTAATAACGCTTCTAGTTCCAGCGTGAGTGCAGCTGTGACGCTAGGACAGGCTAAAGCAGCTGAAATGATGGAGGAACAACACTGGGTACAACAAATTACCAGCATCCGTGCTGATACCAGTGTGTTTAATCGCGTGATTGAACGTGCAGAACAGGATATGTATTTACTACGCCAGTCATTTGGTGAAAATAAGACTGTCTCGGCTGGTGTACCTTGGTTCTCCGCTTTATTTGGGCGAGATTCTTTAATTACTGCTTCCCAAACTTTGATGCTTAACCCCCAAATTGCCAAAGAAACTTTGCAGTTATTGGCAGCTTACCAAGGTAAGGTGGAGGATGAATGGCGTGAAGAAGAACCAGGGAAAATTTTACATGAGTTGCGCTTAGGGGAAATGGCGCGTTGTCAAGAAATTCCCCACACACCCTACTACGGTACAGTTGATGCAACTCCCCTGTGGTTGATGCTATACGCGGAATACTACGCTTGGACTCACGATCAAGATACTTTAGAACAACTTTGGCCAAATGCACTAGCGGCGATGGGCTGGATTGATCGAAATCTCCAGGCTACTGGTTATCTCAGCTACTATCGCAAATCTAAACGGGGTCTGACTAATCAAGGGTGGAAAGATTCTGGTGACTGTATTGTAGACCGCAAGGGAGAATTAGCTAACGGGGCGATCGCTTTGTGTGAGGTGCAGGCTTACGTTTATGCTGCTAAAACTCGGCTAGCAGATATTGCGCGGATGAAAAAGCGCATAGACTTAGCTGAACGCTGGCAAGAAGAAGCAAGAAGCCTTAAGGAACGTTTTAATCGAGATTTTTGGCTTGAAGACCAAGATTTCTGCGCTTTGGCTTTAGATGGTGACGGTAAGCAGGTAGATAGTATTACTTCTAACCCTGGTCATTGTTTACATTTGGGCATTTTCACCCCAGAAAAAGCCTATAGTGTTGCCGAAAGGTTACGCGCTCCTGATATGTTTAACGGTTGGGGTATCAGGACTTTAAGCAGTTTGTCTCCAGCCTATAATCCAATGGGTTATCACATTGGTTCGGTGTGGCCTCATGATAACGCTTTAATTGCCATAGGATTGCGATCGCTAGGTCTAATCGATCAAGCTTTAGAACTGTTCCAAGCTTTATTCGATATGACAATTCAACAACCCTACCAGCGTCCCCCCGAACTTTTTTGCGGTTATGAGCGTAATGGCGACCATACACCTGTACAGTATCCTGTAGCTTGCACCCCCCAAGCTTGGGCTACTGGCAGCATTTTTCAACTACTGCAAATGATTGTAAATTTAGTACCGGACGCACCTAATAACTGTTTGCGAATTATTGACCCTGCTTTGCCAGAATCAATTAATCGCTTGTCCTTACATAATTTGCAAGTCGGTACGACAATTCTAGATTTAGAATTTGAGCGTTCTGGTAGCACTACAGCCTGTCGTGTAGCTAAAAAACGCGGTAATTTGCGCGTAGTCATTGAAGCCTAAACGATTTTGGATTTTGGAGACTCCGTAGGGGCGGGTTCACCGATCTCATAATTAATTGTTCATGATCTTTGATTAATCTGCCCCTACAAATATCTACGGAATTACCCGATTTTAATTCAATAAAGTTCAGTTAAGAAAATAGTTTGTAGTGAGGACTTCAGTCCTTACTACGAACTTTCCTGACTTCATAAACCCTGATTTTAGACCTAACTGAACCGCATTGGATATCTATGTATTTTCGGTGAAAACGCAAATAGACTTAGTTGATTAACTAAGTCTAATCAAGTGTAAAAAATTACTAACTTCATAACGAATATAAAATGCAGCTATAGCTGGAGCAAAATATTTTTGGGCATTTTGAAAACCAGAGAGTGAGAAATCGTCATACCTTGGAATCCTGCGTCTCGTGTTTTGTGCCTTCTGCTTTGTGCTATTTGAAAATTACTTACACACACCTACACTCTTAAGAAGATAATCAACCTATTTTGATGTTAGGCTTCTTCTGACTTTTCGCTTTTATGCCCTGGAGAAGATTCGTAGAGAGCATCTAATTGTTGACGCGCATCTTCAACATTGATAGAACGCATCACTAACAAAGGCTCTTTGATGATATTACCTGCACTGTCTAATAATTCTGGATGTGGTGTAAAGTTGCTTTTCCCACCTAAGTAACCAAAGCCATCTTGATTCCGAGACTGTGAGTTCCTACCGGAGTAACCACGCACAGTGTCACGATCAAAACTGAACATGATGAGATTACGAATCAAGTTAGCAACAGCTATCACAGCCAAAATCGTAAAAGCCAGTATGTAGAGCAGGTGTAGCATTGGTTTTTCCTCCAGGGCAGCAAACTTTAAGAGTTTTTAAAATTTTATAATCTAATATGTTGGCATCGCCTATGCTTATCATTACTGGCAATGCTTAGTGTTTGATGTGCAGAAAGCACATCTATGTGTAGATGGCTTAATTTGTCAACATTTATTCAAATTATCGTAGCATAAGATACATTGCATTGTTTATTAAAACAATATTAAAGATGGTTGGCAATTACTACGATTTGTAAAGCTTGATAGATGTCTTTCTAATTAGATTTGAGATTGCTCATAGTGAAAGCGTTGTGCCACAATCCAGTATTCAGTCACTAAACTGTGCCAAGGTTGGATTGTTGCCATGTCTAGCGCAACTTGTCCATCGGTGGCTGTAAATAGCATTTTGGCTGAGTTGAGTTCTGCCTGGGCTTGTTTAACACGCGATAACATATCTGACTGCTCTTGTTCATTCATAAATGAGAGTCTATGTTTCTCTAAAAAGTCTCGCGATCGCTCAAACCAATACTGAAAGTCTTCTAACAAAGGTTCTAATACACTTTTGAGTATTTCTGCATCAGGTATTTCCGAGTTTTGCATACATTTGGAGCTATTCTTCTAATTTCTTTATCAATATTAACATTTTTTACAATTCTTAATATTGTTATCAGATATTTCTTCAGGAAGATTTACGAGATCAGGGGAGGCAGAAATCCAAAATGGCCTTTCTCCCCCTGCTTCTTCGGTCAGGCGATCGCGGCTTTAGCGATAGCCCCGTGTTATATTTGGGTAGATTTTTCACAACTGTAATTGATTAATTACAATAGCAATTACTTCGCCAATGGTTCAGCAGCCAATGTCGCCTAATCAAGCCCCCAACGCATCAGCACAACCTGAAAAAATGTATTTACCGCGTACTAGCGAATCCGAGAACTTAAAGAAGATTCGCCACACCGCGTCTCATGTAATGGCAATGGCAGTACAAAAGCTGTTTCCCAAGGCGCAAGTGACAATAGGCCCCTGGATTGAAAACGGATTTTATTACGACTTTGATAATCCAGAGCCATTCACCGATAAGGATCTCAAAGCCATCTACAAAGAGATGGTAAAGATTATCAATCGGAAATTGCCAGTCATTCGGGAAGAAGTCAGCCGCCAGGAAGCAGAAAAACGTATCCAGGAAATTCAAGAACCTTACAAACTAGAAATCCTGGCAGATATTAAAGCAGAACCAATCACTATCTATCACTTGGGTAATGAGTGGTGGGACTTGTGTGCAGGGCCTCACATTGAAAATACCAGTGAACTCAACCCCAAAGCCATAGAATTAGAAAGTGTGGCGGGTGCTTATTGGCGTGGGGATGAAACGAAAGCCCAACTGCAACGCATATACGCGACGGCGTGGGAAACCCCTGAACAATTAGCAGAATACAAGCGACGCAAAGAAGAAGCGTTACGCCGTGACCACCGCAAACTAGGTAAAGAACTCGGATTATTTATCTTTTCTGACCAAGTAGGGCCGGGTTTACCCTTGTGGACACCCAAAGGCACTTTATTACGCAGTATTTTAGAAGACTTTCTCAAACAAGAACAGATAAAACGTGGTTATTTGCCCGTAGTTACACCCCACATCGCTAGAGTCGATTTATTTAAAACCTCTGGACACTGGCAAAAATACAAAGAAGATATGTTCCCCCTGATGGCGGAAGATGAGGTGGCGGCTTTACAAGAACAAGGCTTTGTTCTCAAGCCGATGAATTGTCCTTTCCACATCCAAATATACAAAAGTGAGTTACGCTCTTACCGAGAATTGCCCATGCGCTTGGCAGAATTCGGTACTGTTTACCGCTATGAACAGTCAGGAGAATTAGGTGGTTTAACTAGGGTACGGGGTTTCACTGTGGATGACTCCCACTTGTTTGTGACTCCAGAACAATTAGATGACGAATTTTTGAATGTTGTCGATTTGATTTTGTCGGTGTTCAAGAGTCTGCAACTGAAGAACTTTAAAGCTAGACTGAGTTTTAGAGATCCGGCTAGTGATAAATACATCGGCTCAGATGAAGTGTGGGACAAAGCTGAAGGTGCAATTCGCCGTGCTGTTGAGCAATTAGGAATGGAACACTTTGAAGGTATTGGCGAGGCGGCATTTTATGGGCCGAAACTCGACTTTATCTTTAGTGATGCTTTAGAAAGAGAATGGCAATTGGGAACTGTGCAGGTAGATTACAACCTACCAGAACGGTTTGATTTGGAATATGTGGCGGAAGATGGGAGTCGCAAACGCCCCGTCATGATTCACCGCGCGCCTTTTGGTTCTCTAGAAAGGCTAATTGGCATTTTAATTGAAGAATACGCGGGAGACTTTCCCCTATGGTTAGCACCTGTGCAAGCAAGGTTGTTACCCGTTGGGGAAGCACAGCTAGACTTCACCAAAGATGTTGCAGCAAAAATGCGCGCTTTGGGTATCCGTGCAGAAGTCGATACTAGCGGCGATCGCTTGGGTAAATTAATCCGCAACGCCGAAAAAGATAAAATACCTGTAATGGCAGTAATCGGTGCTAAGGAAGTAGAAACTAACGCCTTAAGCATTCGCACCCGTGCTTCTGGCGAGTTAGGGGCGATCGCAGTCGATGAAGTCTTAGATAAGATGAAAACAGCGATCGCTAACTACGAAAATTTCTAACCATCAGGCGGTGATCGGCATAAGCAAGACTCAACATAGTTTTGCTTATGTCATTTGGATCGAAATCATGCTTTTAATTTTCATTCGTGGTTAACCCTTGGCAAGCTTTGCCGAGACGGGGCAAATAAACAAGACAAGGGGAGCTATTAAGCTATTGATTTTACTTATGTTTAAGTTGGACTTTTAAATACACCTGGTTCTTGCTGTGTGGGTAAGACAGCTAAAATATCAGTTTGGGAACAATATTTCAGGTCTTCGTGACAGTCTAAGCGTAACAACCGTTTGCCGTGACTAGCATGGTGGAATAATCCCAGGAGGTTGTTTTGCCATTGGGTGTAGAGGGCGATCGCACTAACCACTTCATCGTTACCAGCTAATTCTTCTGGTGGTAATTGGGATTGCTCAATGACACTATGGGCGATCGCACCTGCACAGGCTGTATCCTCTAGAGAAAAACTGCCTTCCCAACCAGAACCGACAATCCACACTGTTTCCGGTTGCTTGTCTATGAGGTATTGGACAACGGCGGCGCGATTAATAAAGGCGGCTGTCAATACAGTGGGTGAGTGCTGTACTCGTTTTAAAGCACGAGTCCCATTAGTGGTACTAATAAACAAACGTCGTCCTTGCACCAGTTCTGGTGTGCAGTCGAGGGGAGAATTACCTAATTCAAAACCAGCGACTTTTCCTCCGCCACGTTCTCCAGCTCGTAGCCGTTTGTGTGGCGGCCATTGTTCACTCTCAGAGATGAGTTGATCTAAATCACTGAATACTTGCACTGCTTCACCGCCTGCTGACAGAACGGTGGCGATGGTGCTAGTAGCTCGCAAAACATCAACTGCGATCGCGCAGTCTGGGGCTTTGTCAGTTGGAGTTAGCTCCGGGGTATGGTATACAAATAGCTTCACGCGCTGGATACACCTGCTCTCAATAACTATTGCCGAGATTACATTCTAATTGCTCGTGATCACCATCATGACACTTAATTTCAGAGTATTTCTTATCGTTAGGCAAGAGTATTGGTTATTGTGTGGTGGCGGATTGGGGATTGGGGACTGGGGATTGGGGAAGAGTAATTTGGAGATATTCTGATTTGATATGACTTTTGAAGATGATCAAACTGCAAAAAAACGGATTTTTTTCAGAGAATGCAGTTTTTAACTATTACACAATAATTTCGGATTGTTATAGCCGGAGACGAATCAGGTAATCTGAAAGAAGACAGGGGATAAACTCAAAGAAGATAAGTATAATTTCCTTGACCAAATCCCCAACCTTTCAATTTTGGATTTAGGATTTTAGATTTTGGATTGGATTCAATCCAAAATCTAAAATCTAAAATTCCTAGTCCCCAATCCCCAGTCCCTATTTATGCCCCCTTTACCCGAATATCGTCCCAAACAATTGTCTCTAGGCCCATTAGAAGCAGAAATCTTAAATATCATTTGGGAATTAGGTTCAGTTACAGTCAAAGATGTTCACGATCGCATTTTGGCAGACCCCAACCGCGAGTTAGCTTACACTTCTGTCACCACGGTTTTGCGTCGCCTCACTGATAAAGGTTGGTTAGTCTGTGATAAAAAAGGTAAAGCGTTTTATTGGCGGCCTTTACTGTCAAAGCAGCAAGCTCAGGTAATTAAAGCCCATGAACAGTTACAGCAATTTCTAGCTGTGGGTAATCCTGATGTAGTGGCAGCTTTTGCTGATAGTCTGGATGAAGCAGCTAGTGAGCAAATTACGGCGATCGCTAAACGCATTCAAGCGGCACGCCAAGCCAGGGAGGAACAATAATGCACCTACTAATGATTGTCATTACTTTGGTAGTAGCGTTGATATTGCGCTGCTCCAAAGTTCATTCCCCAGGTAGTTGGGAAATGCGCTGGCGAAGGTCGCTGTTTTTGTTCTTGTTCCCACCCTTGCTAATTTTCATGACTGCAATCTCGCTATTGTGTATGGGGCCGCAAGGTCAAATGGGCGGGATGTACACTGGTTGGTTGAGCTATTCCCTAGCTTTGATGGTTTTGAGCGTTTTTTCGAGTTTGTGTCTCAAATTAGCTTACCAAGGTTGGCGATCGCTACAATCTGCCCGGAATTGTCCCTTGGTGAATTTTGCAGGTAAACCCATTAGACTGTTGAATACACAGGCTTTATTTGCTGGTCAAATTGGTTTTTGGCAGCCAGAATTAGTAGTTAGTCAAGGACTATTAGAAACACTCTCTCCAGAGCATGTAGAAAGCGTTTTAGCACACGAACAAGGACATCATCACTACAAAGATACATTTTGGTTTTTCTGGCTGGGTTGGATACGCACCTGTACAGCTTGGCTACCCAACACCGAACCATTATGGCAAGAATTGTTAGTGCTGCGAGAACTCCGCGCTGATCATTACGCCGCATCTCAAGTAGACCCCTTAGTGCTAGCGGAATCACTTTTATTAGTAGTCAGTAATGGTTCTGCATTTGCTCATTCTGAAATTTGCTGTGCAGCTTTAGGTGATGGAGTCGGTGAACGCTTAGAACAAAGAATTGAAGCTTTACTCGCACCAGTCGCCACTACCCCAGAAATGAAATTACCATCTTGGCATACATTTTTCTTAGCATTTGTGCCTTTACTAACTGTGATATTTCACACTTGATAATCAGCGATCGCTAGATAGTAATTAGACGGTTTTTTTAATTTTCACTCCCTGTTTAGTTAACGAACAGGGATTTTTTATCTCATAAAAAAGGCTGATTTGATTTTTTAACGCCAAGTACGCAGAGTTGAGCGCAGAGGTATACAGAGATTTTTTAAAATACTTGCTATAGCCCAAAATCGTGTGGTGTCTCTTCTTAGAGAATCAGTATGACGTTTTTGAGACTAATTATTGATATGTTAATTCTATTATTTAAAATAAGGCTAAAAATAAGACCCAGTACATAAAAATAGCCTATTATATTGAAATTAGGCTGACTGACAGAGCAATAAATTTCCACCAAAACATTCAATCAGTAGTAAAGTTGCCACACCAGAAAAACCTAGAGCAATTATGGATCGTACGCTGTTTTGCGGCAGTGTTACTTTTTGGTCAAGTTTGTTTACGTTTAATTCAAGGAAAGACTTACTACCAAAAAATAATTGAGCATATGGTCACTGCGGGGCCTGCTTCTATATCCCCAGTTTTGTTAGTGAGTGTTTTTTCCGGCATGATTTTCACTATTCAAACTGCTAGAGAATTAGTAAAATTTGGTGCTGTCAGCACTGTAGGCGGTGCGTTTGCCTTAGCGTTTTGTCGAGAATTAGCCCCGATTTTGACAGCAAGTATTATTGCAGGACAAGTGGGTTCTGCTTTTGCGGCGGAAATTGGTGCCATGCGTGTCACAGAACAAATTGACGCGCTATATATGCTGAAAACCAACCCTATTGATTATTTAGTTTTACCTAGAGTCATTGCTTGTTGTTTAATGATGCCTTTTATGATGATTTTCTCTTTAGTTATAGGCATCATGGGAGGCATTTTTGCGGCTGCACAATTTTATCAAGTGACTCCAGAAATATTTTTAAATTCAGTCCAAGATTTTTTAGAAACAAAAGATATATTTACTATTTTGCTCAAAGGTTTAATTTTCGGAGCAATAGTTTCAATAAACGGCTGTAGCTGGGGTTTAACAACTAGAGGTGGTGCAAAAGAAGTAGGAGAATCCGCCACAACAGCAGTTGTTACTACCTGGGTAGCAATTTTTATAGCAGATTTTTTCCTATCTTTGACACTATATGGAACCCCAGCGTTGTGATTGGTCAATAGTCATTAATCATTAGTCAATAGTCATTAGTCATTAGTCATTTCTTCTACCTTGTCTACCTTCCAATGCCCAATTCCCCATTCCCAATGCCCTACCTAAACAGGTACAACAAACTTCTCGCTACCAGCTAAATCAAAGGCGGCGTGAATGACTTGTAAGGCTTGTACACCTTGTTCTTGAGAGACGACGCAGCTGATTTTAATCTCTGAGGTGGCAATCATTTGGATATTAATTTGGTGTTTCGCTAATGCGTCAAACATTTTCGCGGCTACACCTGGTTGTCCTACCATCCCTGCACCAACGATACTGACTTTGGCGATCGCACTATCTAAAATGACATCGCCCCATCCTAAGTCTGTAGCAGCAGTTGTGAGTAATTGGAGTGCGTTTTCTCCATCCATACGGGGGACGGTAAAGGCAATATCTCGTCTTGCTACACCATCAATTACGCGACAGCGTTGAGACTGAATAATCATATCTACACTGATGTTATGCTGTGCCAAAATACCAAACAATTTAGCCGACATTCCCGGACGATCTGGGACTTGACGAATTGCCAACCGCGCTTGATTTAAATCTAAAGCTACACCGCGCACTGGGGGTGCAGTTGAAGAAGCTAGGGAAATTGGGGAAGCTGGGGAAGCTACTATTTCAAAAGCTTGACATAATGCAGCTACGGCGCGATCGCCATCACTGGCATCAATTACACAGCTAACTTTCACCTCACTGGTGGAAATCATTTGGATGTTCACCCCAGCTGAGGCGAGGGTGGCGAACATCTTGGCAGCGACTCCAGGACGGCCAATCATCCCTGCACCGGAAATACTGACTTTGGCAATGTCTTGTTCTACCATTACCTCAGCTTCGTCAGTGTTGGGATTAGCGTTACTCCGCAAAGCTGGCGCGATGGCTGAGGCTACTGCTTCGGCGCGTTTTAATATGGGTGTGGTGACTGTGAAGGCAATATCATTACTATTACCTTCATGAATTGATTGAATAATTAAATCTACGTCTACCTGTTGTCGGGAAATTTCTCCAAATAACTTAGCTGCCACCCCTGGTTTATCGGGGACACGCAACAAAGCCACCTTCGCTTGATTACTGTCAAATTCTACAGCATCTACAGGTCGGGCAATTTCCAAATTAATCAGCGATCGCTCTTCGTGTGGGGGAGTTGTCACCCAAGTTCCAGGGTCATCAGTCCAACTAGACCTCACTACTAACGGTACACAGTAATTCCGCGCTATTTCCACTGCACGAGGATGTAAGACTTTCGCCCCTAAACTAGCGAGTTCCAGCATTTCATTACAGGTGATTTCCGCCATTAACTGTGCTTCAGGAACTAAGCGGGGGTCTGTAGTTAAAATCCCTGGTACATCGGTATAAATTTCACAAAAGTCTGCTCGTAAAGCTGCCGCTAAAGCTACCGCCGAAGTATCAGAACCACCACGCCCTAAAGTGGTAATTTCTAATTCACCATTACTAGAAATTCCTTGGAAACCAGCAACGACCACGACTTTACCATCATTTAAGTGACGCTGCACCCGTTCGGTTTCAATCTGCAAAATCCGTGCGCGAGTATGTTCCGCTTCTGTAACAATACCTACCTGCGCGCCAGTCATAGAAATAGCTGGCTGTCCAATTTCCTGCAACGCCATACTCAGCAAAGCAATCGTAACTTGCTCCCCTGTGGACAACAGCATATCCATTTCTCGGCGGTTGGGATTGCGAGAAATTTCATTGGCTAGCTTAACGAGTCCATCGGTGGTTTTTCCCATTGCCGAAACTACCACCACCAATGAATTGCCAGCTTTAACCGTTTTGTAAACACGCTGGGCAACAGCTTGGATACGTTCGACTGAACCGACAGATGTACCACCGAATTTCTGAACTATAAGCGGCATAACTTTTGTGTAATCTATATCCCTGCTTCTTTCTATGCTTCCGCTAAGTTAGGAAGCTGTGCAGTCATCAATAGATACATAGTTTACTAAATAATGAGCAAGCGTACCTTAATTTTTTAAGGACAGGTTAACTGACAAAAACTACATCCTCATAAAGTGCAGCCATTGTCCCCTCAAATTTTACACTGTTGAGACTGAATGATTCCTGTGCTGATGTGTATGATTGCAAAATCCACAATCCTGGTTCGTTCCGCCGAAAACATTCAACCCGTTGACGTTTAGTGTTAATTAAAACGTACTCTTGTAAACTTTCTAAAACTTGATAATCCGCGAATTTATCACCCCTATCAAAAGCCTCTGTAGAATCAGATAAAACCTCAACGATTAGGCAAGGAAATCTTTTATAGTTTGGTGTTTCTTGGTCACGTTGGTCACAAGTTACCATCACGTCAGGATAATAAAAGCGATTTAAAGACTCAATTCGAGCTTTCATATCACTCATATAAACGCGACAACCAGAACCGCGTACATGATTCCTCAGAAGTGCAAATAAGTTTCCTGCAATAGTAACGTGGGGGTCACTTGCACCAGCCATTGCGTAGATATAGCCATTAATATATTCGTGTTTTTCTTGACCTTGTTCCTCTAGTTGTAAGTATTCTTCCGGCGTGACGAGGTAATTTTCTTGAGGGGAAGCAATCATAATCTCAATTTTTTAAGTTTTGAGCGATATCACTTGGCGATATCCTAACATCTGCAAGTAATTTAAGAATTGCAACAAAAAAAGCGATCGCCTGACTAACTCTAGAGGACAAGCGATCGCTTCACAAAAATTTAGATAAAAGGCACAGTGCTGAGTCTTGAGTGCTGAATCTTGAGAAAAACATCCCAGTACCCAGTCCCCAATCCCCAGTCCCTCTGCTTACACATCCTGTTCGCTTAATTCACGAGTGATGTGGTCAAAAGGCTCATCAACAAAAGCAGTGTTAGCAACACCAGCAGCAGCTACCTGTTCTTTCACCAAATCCTTGAGAATCTGTACACCACGAACTGTGGGAGCAATAGGCACACTCAAAGAATTGTAAGTTTCTCTGAGGCCTTGCAGCACACGCTCGTCTAAAACATTGGTATTACCAGCAACCAGCGCGTATGTAGCGTAGCGCAGGTAGTAGTCCATATCCCGCAAACAAGCTGCGTAACGGCGAGTTGTATAAGCGTTACCACCAGGACGAATCAGTTCTGGCAGTTCTTCAAACAACTTAGCACCAGCTTGCTTCACTAGTGCAGCCGCATTGGAGTTAATTGCAGCCGCAGCTTGCACGCGAGCTGTACCACTCTCAAAATAGGATTTCAAGCTATCAATCGCATCCCGGTCAAAATAACGACCAGTTACGTCATAATTCTTAATTAAGGTTGTTACCGCGTCACGCATTCATTCTTCTCCCAATCGTTGCTATCTTGGTTTGATATTTATTTGGCTGCACTTACGCACCAGTAAATTTTTGTGCTATTTAAATATAGATTTGGCACAAAAACCATCTTTCCATTATTTATGGATTCTATGTCAAAGTTGACCCCTCTGAGATTAACTTTCCCCCTTTTGTGCAGATGTCGAAAGAAAGGTTAATATTACCTGTAATCCAGAGAATCTGTAACAAAGGCTACAAAACTCTCTAATGTTGAGAATCTACGATATTTCAGGTGTGTCACAACTTTGTTCCGCTCAGTAGGGTCAGGATGCTTTGGCAAGATTCTGGTTTGACGTTAAGAAATTGGCAGAGAAGGAGTAAAAATGACAACCCCACAAGAAGTCTTGAAGCTGATTAAAGACCAAAACATCCAGATGATTGACTTGAAATTCGTCGATACACTCGGCACTTGGCAGCACCTCACCGTGTACCAAGACCAAATTGACGAAAGTTCATTCTCTGATGGTGTACCCTTCGACGGTTCCAGCATTCGGGGTTGGAAAGGCATCGAAGAATCAGACATGACAATGGTGCTAGATCCTAACACTGCTTGGATCGACCCATTCATGGAAGAGCCAACATTAAGTATTGTTTGTAGCATCAAAGAACCTCGTACTGGCGAATGGTATAACCGTTGCCCACGGGTTATTGCCCAAAAAGCAATAGACTACTTGGTTTCTACCGGTCTTGGTGACACAGCTTTCTTTGGCCCTGAAGCTGAATTCTTCATTTTTGATGATGTCCGCTATGACCAAACTGCCAACGAGGGATACTACCACGTAGATTCTGTAGAAGGCCGTTGGAATTTCGGTAGAAAAGAAAGCCCCAACCTTGGTTACAAAACTCGCTTCAAAGAAGGTTACTTCCCAGTTTCGCCAACAGACACATTCCAAGACATGCGGACAGAAATGCTGTTGACGATGGCAAAACTAGGTGTGCCTATTGAAAAGCATCACCACGAAGTAGCTACCGGTGGCCAGTGTGAATTGGGCTTCCGCTTTGGGAAGTTAATCGAAGCGGCTGACTGGTTGATGACTTACAAATATGTCATCAAAAACGTTGCTAAAAAATATGGCAGAACCGTTACCTTCATGCCCAAACCAGTATTTGGCGATAATGGTTCTGGTATGCACACCCACCAGTCTATTTGGAAAGACGGTAAACCTCTGTTTGCCGGCGACAAGTATGCTGGCTTGAGTGACATGGCACTGTACTACATTGGTGGTATTCTCAAACACGCACCAGCATTGTTGGCTATCACCAACCCCTCCACCAACTCCTACAAGCGTCTAGTACCTGGCTATGAAGCACCAGTAAACCTGGCTTACTCCCAAGGTAATCGTTCTGCTTCTGTTCGTATTCCTCTGTCTGGTACTAACCCCAAAGCCAAGCGTTTAGAGTTCCGTTGTCCAGACGCTACTTCTAACCCCTACTTGGCATTTGCAGCGATGCTGTGTGCTGGTATCGATGGTATCAAGAACAAAATCCATCCTGGTGAACCTTTAGATAAAAATATCTATGAACTCTCTCCAGAAGAACTGGCGAAAGTTCCTTCCACCCCCGGTTCTCTAGAATTGGCATTGGAAGCACTGGAGAATGACCACGCCTTCTTGACAGAATCAGGCGTATTCACTGAAGACTTTATCCAAAACTGGATTGATTACAAGCTAGCTAACGAAGTTAAACAGTTACAATTGCGTCCTCATCCCTATGAGTTCTACCTCTATTACGACGTTTAATTAACATTTGTTGGCAACCTATAATTCCAGAAATAATTTAGCCACCCTTTTGGGTGGCTTTTTTCAATCAGCTAGCTAAGATTTGATTAATTCTTTAAAGAGAAATTTAACTTTCTGTTTGAAGGAAATATATAGTTTGGAAACAGGATCTAGGTTTTGCTGTCTTTGTTTTTTGGCTAATTGTTCATCTTGCCAAGTAGACCAAATCTTACTATCCAAATGCTCAAAAAATAAACTCTTTTGGGGATGACTACAATTCTCGTGCCAAGGTTTATCACGAGAAGCAAAATGCACAATAAAAGGATGATGCACCAGATGATCATATTCCTCTTCACTAAAAGGGCTATTTTGCCAAGAGGGATATTTAAAGAGGTATGGCATTTGATTCCATCGGGAATCAATAGCTTCCCATTGACCTGCTAAAACTGCGTTCATGGCATCTTGGTCATGCCAACGAATATACTTTTTGTATTTATCTAAATATGCAAAGATTTTTTGACTGGTTTTCTCTTGTCGCCATTTTTTAAGATTCATCACCAGTACACCAGAATTAAAGTATTTGCAGTCAGGTGCAAGACCTAATTCTTGATAATTAATCAGTCCTCTGGGTGAGGAAACATAGGTTGCTCCCATATCTGGTATTGCCAAAAGATAGTTATCTTGAATATCAAGATTCCACAGTTCTTGCAAACTGCATCTCACAATGACATCACTATCTAGATAAATGGCTTTATCAATTTCTGGTGGTAAAAGTTCTGGGATTAAAATCCGGTAATAGGCGGCAATAGTAATACTAGAAGATGTCTGTAGGTGCTTAAATTTTGATTTTTTGACCTTCAGCCACTTGAGACTAACTTGCTCAGATTTGAGATTTTGGATAATTCTGCTTTTATTAACTCGACTAATCCCACCATCTATAACATAGAGAACTAAGTGCTGTTCATTAGTGAGATTAGCCACAACTGAACGAGTAGTTGCAGCTAGAGGCATAGAAAAGTTATCGTCCGCAGCACAAACTAGACAAATTGAGTTACCCATCGATCTTCAACCTACAACATACACTCGGCAGTTCAGTGAAAATATCAACGGTATGTTTTCTGGTAAACACCGCTATTTCCGGGCATCAGAGTAAAAATTACAGAATGCGATCGCACCATCTTCAACGAAACATACAATTTATGTTGATTCTATGAAGAAAATGTCCGTAATTTCCGCTTCAGCCTCAGATATTTTCCTTGATCTGGGGTGTATGTCAATAGATCAAAGGAAGTAATTTCTCGTACAAATTACTTCCCTTGGCTGCAAACACTGATCAAAAATCTAGCTCATTGCTGCATTACTACGACCGTAGATTGCTCTGGTTGTGGGGTCAATCTTTCCTTGAATGGGATTCCAATAGTGGGACATTTCTTCAGCAGGAAGACCGAGTTCTTGTGCTGCGCGCATCAACATCGATTGTTGACGATTCTTAACTTGCTGATATTGACGCATCATAATCGCGCGAGATTTTTCTTGAATAGACATAACACAGGCTCCCTATGGATTTAGAAATATTGGATTAATTTGTATTCCTCTCTATTAATTAGATTAGCAAAAATTCTGTAACATAAACTACCAAATTGAATTTTTGTTATATTTTTTAACATTTGTGTAATTTTGCTGACTATGTTTTTCTGCTTGGGTTACTGCTAAAATTCATATTTAGTCAAGACTGTAGGAAATACTTATCTATAGCTAGATGATCTGGTCGTTACGTTTGTTTACATAATTTCAGACAGAAATATCAATATTTCATAACTAAATTAAGATTTACTACTACATCAGCCATTTTTCAGCTTGCTGGAATCAAGTTAGGTCTTATTCTCTGGAGAAAAAAATTAAAATGGGAAATTAGTTTAAGATCCCTATTGTGAATAAATGTTACTTTCTGACATCCAACACAGTTAAGAAATTTGCCCTTAAACCATGACAGTAGCTTATCCACGGAAATTTCAGAATACATTGAGTGCGCGGGACGTACTCAAACAAGTAGTGAGCGATCGCGAGATTCACCTGATCACCCTGAACCGCTATCGTTATAGTGAGCAGCGTAGCTGTAAAGACTTAACAGACGTAATTGAAAGACTCAACGGTAAACCACCGGAACTGATTCGAGATTTATCCCATCACATCGCTGATGAAGCTCGTCATGCTATGTGGTTAACTGATTTACTAGTAGACTTAGGTGCAAATGTCGGTACACCCCCTGGTTCTTCTTACATAGAAGAATTTGAGAGATTACTAGACAGCGAACAGTATGATCCTGCTCAAGACCTAGATAGTTTTCTCATTTCTGCTATTGCCGCCATTAATGTCACCGAAAAAAGGGGTTGTGAGTATTTTTCGGCTCATATTTACGCTCTCAAACAAGCACCTCAAACAGCAGAAAATATTAAAATCCGCGAAACAATTGAGAAAATTCTGCCAGAAGAAGCGGGACACGTCCGTTGGGGTAATCGTTGGTTAGCACAGATAGCAGATAAGAGTCTTGAACACCGCCAAAAAGTGGAGCAAGCTAAACACAAATACGCCGCCATTGAGCAAGCAGCGTTTGAGTCGGGGATGGATATTACTTTGGGTGCAGAACTCAGACGGGTTGCTAACCTAGTGGAAATCGCCAATACAATGCCAGTATGGGAGCGTCCCCAATATTTCATGGAACGTTTACCGCAAACTTTGTTAGCACCAAACCTACAATTTACCAGAATTCAAGCAGCACAAAGAGCATGGCAACGTGACCCAGAAGCATTTTTTAATAAGTTTGTTCCCATGTTTATTAATGGTGTGCAGAAAAGAGAAAATCAATCTCAAAGTAGCAAGTAAGTAGCCGTCATGAACTGCGTACACAAGAAAACATGAAAAAGTCTTTCCCTTAAACCCTTACACCTCTATACCCCTACACCCCTTTTTCAAGTCAGAATAGGATAAATAATTAAAATTTTTGGCAGAGGAATAAAGATGATTTGTAGATTTCTTTATCTCCTCTGCCTTTTGATGGAAATTAGTTTTTACGCAATTATGGTTGGAGTTGGTGTGACTCTAATAATTAAAAAAGTTTGTGCAGCAACTGCAAATCGATCAATTTTCAATTGGGATGACACCCTGGAAGTAACACCGAGCTTTATGTATCAATGCTCTGAAGATTGGTGATGCTGTCAATCAGACTAATTAGTTGTGAATTGGTAATAAAACCAAAATTTTAAAGGTTTTCTTCTTGCAAAAGATTCTATTAAAAGAGTTCAACAGTGTTGAGTTTGCTTTTTATGGAACAGAAACTAAAGAGCAAACGCCATAGTGACTGAATACTACACACGGAAGTAGTTATTAAACTGAGACCTCATGATATCTCTTCTGCCACTACCACGGTTAGGTGCAGAATCTTCTGGTTGGTTGCGCTTAGGTTTCTTGTGTAGGGAGACAACATTCTGTGTATTCGCAAATGAAGCAAAAAAATTGTTATTTGTCATTTGCGATACATCAAAAGTCAGGGAAACAACTACCAAACTGGAGATTAAAAGTGGAACAGCAGCACGCATTTTAAAATTCTCTCTGTGAACTTTCTTATTTACTGCTACTGAGATTTTTGCAAAGAGTCCGGAAAATTCTAAAAAAAAGTAGTCCTTTTTACTGAAAAATTTTTTAGCTGGGATATAATTTAATGCTTTCTATTAATAACCAGTTACCAGCTTGATTCAGATGGCCCCAAACAGTGATGCGTTGTTGATGAGTTAATTTTTGCAGTTGCGCGTCTATATGCGATCGCCTAGTTACAAGCTGCCAATTTTGCCCCACATTAACAGGTGGAGACGTGATCGTAAAACGGTAATCTTGCTGATTTGCTATTTGGAAAATCCCTGTAAAGCAGTCTGCACTCCGTGTTAATACGAGGTAAGACTCGGAATGATAGTAATTATCAACTGATGAAGCGGGACAGTCGCCATTATATGGATAAGCTTGGGGTTCACGGAGATAATGGGTTTGCCATTGCAGCCATTGGGGATGATGGGGGTCAAGATTAAATAACGGAACAATAGCAGACGGGGCGTGCTGATCCTGTAATAATGCTTCCTGTAAAGCTTTGATGGGTAAATCGCGTGGCTGACAATTTAACTCTACACACATCGCCGCCGCCATTCCTGCGGCTTGACCGATACCCAAAACCACAGGCTGTAATCTCGTTGCACCATTAGCGATGTGAGAGACAGAAATATTTTTTTCACAAACTAATAAACCATCTGTAGTGGTTGGAACGAGACAACGGTAGGGAATAGTAAAGGGTGTCCCTGTCCAGCGTCCTCCCCAACGGATAGATTTGGGTTGTAGTGGTAAGTCAAAACCTGGATAATGATGGTCATTAGCGTAGTTGGCGATCGCAATACTATCAGGGAATAATTCAGCCACTCTACCCCCTGTAACTGGTAGGATGTCTTGTTCTTTTACAGTCGTAAGTCCCACCAAGCGGCGGCTCTCTCTATAATAAGGATGCAAAGCAAAAGCCGAATGGCTATGAGGAAAAACTTGCTCTGCTAAACCGTAACGTCGACCAAGCTGATTTTGAATAAAATGGGCGAAATTTTGGCTATGCCAACGGCATTCCTGTAAAAAATCACTTTTATTTGGTGCTGAATCAATTAATCTTCCTACCCCTTCACCGTAGTCATTACCACAAATAGGCCAGTTAATCATCAATAAATTACCCGGCAAGCGACCATAGTTCAAGAATTTCTCTGCACCATATTTTTCCCAAGCACCAACAAACAATGCAGGATCATAATTTGGTGCTGGGGGAATTTCTGGTGCAACATCTGCACCAAAATCTTGCATTAAGACAACCCAAGTCGGTGACTGTACGGGATATTTAGCAGTAATGGCGTTAAATTCAACAGGCGCGCTGAGTTCTTCCCACTCCGACTTTAATTCCCAACCCCAACGGTGAGGTATATCTGCCAAAGCCAGTAAATCTCCTAACTCCGTCCCATCAAGAATCACTTTGGCTTCAACAGTAAAATCTGTAAACCGCACACCAGTAACACAGTTATCTTGCTTGAATACTTCTAGGGGGACTTCTCCAGAAATCCATTGCAGATTTGCTAACTCTTTCACCCAATCAGCAAAAATTTCTGCTCCAATACGGGGATCATAACTAAAAAAGCTCACCCAACTGTTATTTAATCCCCCTGGTTGTCGTTGTTGTAATTCTTGTAAAAATGCTCCCCATATTCCTGTTTGAAACGCCATTAATTCATTGCCATCAGGTGCGGATACTCCAGCAGATGTTAACATTCCCCCCAACCAAGGAAATTCACTCACCAGGATAGTCTTAGCACCGCGACGCGCCGCCTGGATAGCCGCAGCCGTCCCGCCAGTTCCACCACCAACAACTAAGACATCAGTTATATAAGTTTGCTGAACCATAAATAGAAATTTACGTGTGTTTGACCAGGATACATGAGAATTTACCCTGTTGGAACAGCATTTTATTATTAACTAATAGTTGTCTTAGCTGCTACTTCAATAATATTCATTAGGCTGAGATTGCCATTTTTTCGTATTTTTACTTAAAAAAATAATTAACTAACTGGGAATACTAATAGATGAAAACAATGGTATATGGTCAATGGAGTTATTACTTATTGGCATATGGTTTTATTTTTCCATCTTTTGCCATGAAATGGGGCATTTTATAGCGGCTAAAATAGTGGGATTTAATCCCCATTTTGTCAAAATCGGCAGTGGACAGAGGATATTAGACTTCAAATTTTTAGAATCCAAAATAGAATTTTGTTTGATTCCCAGTGGTGGTATTACCTATACCTCTAACTTGAGCTTAGAAAACTTGAAGCCTAAGTTGATATTTATGTATTTAGCCGGGCCAATGATGAATGGTTTATTGTTTATATTCATCATGGTTTTTGGCAAATACGGCAACCTCTTTTTTAATGAATACAATCCAGCAGCCTTTTTAAGTGTATATGAGCTCTTTTTATTTACTGGCAATCTTTTGCCATATGAATCCAATATATACGGCAGGAGTCATCCCACTGATGGTAAACAAATATTAGATGCTTTAACTAAAACTAATGAGCAATTTCTTCAGAAAAAGTTAGGTTTAGCCAGATATACAAAAAATGGAGATGATGCTGCAAATGAATTTTTTAATAACGATTTAAAAACATTACATATATTATATAAAGCTATGGCAGAATTACAAAAACGTAATTTTGACCAAGCGATGCAATTATTTGAGCAAATTTTAATGAATGATCATCTCATCATTAGAGATCAACTTTATATCCTTGATATTTTAGTAACGTTTGTGATTGATCATGAACAAACACAATACCTTCAAAAAGCTGATAAATGGTCTGCTCAAGCATTATCCCTAGCTAGTGATATTAAAACTATTCAAGGAACTAGAGGAGCAATTTTAATAGAATTAGGTAGATACAGTGAAGGTAAAGAAATGCTTTTACCTTTAACAGAAGAAGGAAATGATCTCACTGATATGGCGTACAGTTGTTGCTATATCGCGAAAGCAGACCATTTTTTAGGCAATGCTCATGAGATTAAATATTGGTTAAAGAAAGCTGCCAAAACTGGCACAGCACAGCATATTCTATTAAAAACACAAAAACAACTTAATTGTTTTATATAAAAATCATTTGAGTTGTCACTAGCTCTGATAAGTAGAACGACTAGAAAAAACCAGAATTAAGCAATATAAAAATACTAGATTTCAGTTCGTAGTAAGGACTTTAGTCCTTTTCTGTTTGCGGAGCGTCTCGTAGAGAGAACTAAATTTCTCTCCACAAATATTTAATTATTTACCATGTTCTACTTATTTCACTGATTCTCAGATTCATTGTCTGAAGAATTATCTAAAATTTCCATTTTGGTAATTAAAGATTCATCACGAGTTTTTCCACAAGGTTCAACACTTTGACAATCATTGACTTTGACAACTTCATAGGTAGCACGGACTTTTTGATTTAAAAATTGGCTTTCTTCTGCACAAATTTCAAAAGTTGCACCTACATTATGTTCCGTACCATTTTCATCTATTAAAGTGACATAACATTTCAAATCACCATTGACTAACTCTTTCACTGTGCCAACTTCTGGCTGTGAATTCTCAGCTTCCGTGGGACTATCATTAGGTTCACCACTTTCAGGTGTTTCTGAAGCTGTGACAGTATTCTCTGGGGTACTACTTTCCTGAGTAGGACTTGGTGTTGTTTCTGGCGTTGCTTGAGTGCTAGGAGTCGCCTGTACATTATGATTAATCTCCACATTACAACCACTAATCACCAATGTAGAAATTACAGAAATAGCAATAATTAATTTATTCATAAATATTTGTATGACAAATTATTCTTCTAGATTCGGTTGTCTAGAAAACAAATGATAATGTCAATATATATTTACAAATATTTATTTTAATGACTTGCAAAACCCTGATTAGATAAGAACAAAAAATCTCAAATTTTTCTCTTTCCTATCCCATCTTGGCATTGCTCAATTCATGAGGAGCAAATGCACCATTTTCTGTGATGATGGCGGTAATTAAATCGGCTGGGGTGACATCAAAAGCGGGGTTATAAAATTCCACCCCAGATGGTGTGAGAATGGTATCACCAACTTGATAAATTTCCTCTGGGTGACGTTCTTCAATGGGAATTTGACTCCCATTCGATAACTCAAAATCAATTGTCGAAAGGGGTGCTGCTACAAAAAAAGGAATATTGTGAGCTTTAGCGACGATCGCTAAACTATATGTGCCGATTTTATTAGCAGTGTCACCATTAGCTGCAATCCGATCTGCACCCACAACCACAGCATGAATTAAACCTCGCTGCATACAATGGGCTGCCATATTATCAGTAATTACAGTTACGGGAATACCTTCTTGCACGGCTTCCCAGGCTGTAAGTTTTGCACCTTGTAAGCGGGGACGGGTTTCATCTGCAAACAACCGCGCTAAACGTCCCTCACGCCAAGCAGAACGCACTACACCCAAAGCTGTACCGTAACCAGCAGTAGCCAAAGCCCCAGCATTACAATGAGTTAGGATTGTCAGCTTTGCGGGTGTTTTGGGCAATACTTGCAACCCATGATCCCCCATCGCCTGACAAGTTTGGACATCTTCCGCGTTGATGGCTTGGGCGGTTTGGAGTAAAACCTGTTTAATTTCTTCTACAGTTCCTGGGGTGGTTTGGGCAGTTTGCAGCATTCGAGTAATCGCCCAGAATAAATTTACCGCCGTAGGACGAGTAGCACGTAATAAATCAGCCACTTTTTCTAATTGTGTGAGAAATTCTTGGCGATCGCTAGCGACAATTTCCCGCGCCCCTAAATACATCCCGTAAGCCGCAGCCACACCTATCGCCGGCGCACCCCGCACAATCATTGTTTTAATTGCCTTCGCCATATCTTCGCTACGGTGAATTTCCACCACAGCATACTCATTAGGTAAACGGGTTTGGTCAATTAGTATGACTGAATTATTCTGCCAAATGACGGGGTAAATCATGAATCAATTCAAAATTCAAAATTCAAAATTCAAAATTCAAGAATGCCTAAGTAATAGGAAATGGAATCGGGAATAGAGAATTGAGCTAAACTTTGTTCTGCTTTTCCCCTACACCCATATACCCTTACGGAAAGTAAGCAATAATCATAGCAATTTCTGGGTGATTATGAGCGATCGCTTCTGGTGCTTTACCAAATAAAGCCATGAGTTGGGTTTTGTGTTCGACTCCACCATTTAACAACAGTAAGTCATTGGTTTTGAGTAATCGTGAAACCTGTCTGACGAAATTACCTCGTACTTGTTGAATCGGTGTGTCTGGTGGTAGTTCAACATTGCGTAAATCGCCTGTTTTTACCTTAGCTGAGACAACTTGTAATAACTGAAGAGAGGCTTTGAGTTCTGCGGCTAAACTTTTGGCCAGTTCAATACTTTGGTTAAAAGAATTTTCTCGTGTCTGTTCGGTGGTGAATGCTAACAATACCCGCTTGGTGTGTTCAATAGGTAAAGGAAAACGCGACACCAACACAGGGACGCTGCTACGCTGTACAATCCGGTCTATCACGCTGCCAAATAAGTTTTCTTGATAAGTAGAGTAGCCTTTCCAACCACAAATAATGACGCTGGCTTGTTTTTCTTCTGCTACACGGGCAATACCCTTATCAATAGATTCATCAATTCTCCCAATGGGGTCAACATTTGCCACGGCTGCATGAGCAATCATTTCGGCTGTGGATAATAGTTGGTTTTGTCTGGTTTTCGCTTCTGGGGAAATAGGGGTATTTTCTTCGAGTAAAACATGGAGAGGTAACAGCGTTCCATTGGCTGATTTAGCGAGAATAATCGCTAATTTGAGGAGATTATCTTCTGTACTGGGGTTAGCTACCGGAACTAAAACGCGATCGCCTATATGATCATCTGCTAATTTCTGCACATTCACGGATTCTGATTTGAGTTTGCGTCCCCATTGATTTGTTACCCAAGGCGAAGCAATACAGGTAACTAAAATCATGGCTATTGTGCCATTTACCGTTAATTCATCGACTAGCTTAATGTTATAAGCAACGGTGATGGCTGCCAAAGTTGATGCGGCTTGTGCTACCGATAGCCCAAACATCACCATAATATTGTTAAAATCCAAGCCGAATAACTTACCCGCACCCCAAGCAGGTAGATATTTAGCCACAATAGCCACAGCTACCATCACACCGGATACTAACAGCGATCGCGGATCTTTAATCAAAATCCCAGGGTTCACCAGCATCCCCACGGAAATCAAAAAGAAGGGAACAAATAAGGTATTACCAATAAATTGAATGCGGTTCATCAACGGGCTAAGTTGGGGAATCAGTTGGGTAATGGCTACCCCCGCCAAAAACGCCCCAATAATTGGTTCGATCTGCACCAATTCTGCCCCAAAGGACACCACAAACAAGGTAGCTAAAACAAAGGTAAATTCCGCCCCTTCATCATGACCAAATCTCTGAAAAAACCACTGACCGATACGGGGTACACCCCATAAAGTCAAAAAAGTGTAGACTATCAAGGCTGGGATCAAAAATAACCAAAAACTCAAAGTTAAACTACCTTGATGCGCCCGGACTACTACAGCTAACACCAATAGTGCCAAAATATTAGTAATTAAAGTGCCGCCTAAAGTCGTAGTCAACACTTGAGAACGCATAATACCTAATTTACTGGCAATGGGTAATGCTAGCAGGGTATGGGAAGCAAAACAGGAAGCCACTAAAATTGCGGGTAAAACCCCATAACCAATACTCATCATGGCTACTGTACCCAACACCATCGGTACAGCAAAAGTAGCTAACCCAAAGATTACTGCCTTATCTGCGTTGTATTTCATGTCATCTAAGCTAGTTTCTAGACCAGCCATGAACATGAGAAATAATAAGCCCACAGTGCCTAACAAGACGATGGTACTGTCTCGCGCCAACAATCCCAAGCCATTAGGGCCGACTAACACCCCTGCCAAAATTAAACCTACAATTCCTGGTAGCCGAATTTTCTCAAATAATAGCGGGGCAATTAGCATAATCCCCAAAATCATCAAAAATACTGGTACTGGGTCTTTAATGGGTGTGGATAAAACGGAAGCTATCTGAGCATGAGTTATACCCTGCCAGAAAATTAATTGCATAGTTATTGGGGAGTATATAAGCTGACTCAAATATTAGTACCATGTCAAACAGGCGATCGCATCTCCATTAGAGTCAGCTTTGTATTTATCAGTTCGTCAATTGCTGAGTGAAAATCTCTTTGAGCGACATTACCATTCAATCACAGATAATTTTCAACCATCTCAGGGAAGAATATCATCTGCCAGCTTGCCAAAATACTGAGAAAATCTCAAATTTGTGGAGTAAAAAAGTTTGTAGTCAGGACTTTAGTCCTTAGAACTACAGCATTATTGAAGATTGAGACAGCCAAATCACCACGTTAAACATCGCCAACAACGAAAAGAAATCCTAAGCACAGACATAAAAAAACCGCTAAATTGACAAAGCAGGATCACAAAATTGCCAATCAGCGTTGAAATTTTGATTACAAGGTGGCGAAAAGCATAGTAAACAAACATGAACCCACGCCACACTGCTGTTGCAGTTGGCGATGGGAGTATATCAGGCTTGTCGTGAATAGTATTCCACAACCAGCAGTTCGTTAACTTGGAGAGCTACCCATTCGCGTTCAATAACACCGTTTACTTTAGCTTCCAGTTTGTTTTTATCAAATTCCAAATGATTGGGAAGATTTGCCAAACCAGGATATTGTAAATTCGTTTCCACCAACTTCCGAGATTGCGCTCTGTCTCTGACCGCAATTACTTCTCCAGGACGAATTTGATAGCTGGGGATATTTACTACACGACCGTTAACTGTGACGTGACCATGACTGACCAACTGTCTAGCAGCTGGGATGGTGGGAGCCATACCCAAGCGGAAAACGGTATTATCCAAGCGCATTTCGAGCAATTGCAGCAGCACTTGACCAGTAGAACCAGTTACACGTCTAGCTTTCCGCACATAACGTAGTAACTGCTTTTCGGTTAAACCGTAGTTACAACGGAGTTTTTGCTTTTCTTCTAAACGGACAGCGTATTCAGAACGCTTCTTGCGGTTCTGACCATGCTGACCTGGAGGATAAGCGCGTCTTGCGCTCTTACGAGTTAATCCTGGCAATTCGCCTAAGCGACGTACAATTCTAAGCCGTGGCCCTCTATATCGGGACATGAGTTTCCTTAATCTAATCCTGTTTAAATTTTACCCAGACATACTATTATAAATACTCGCTATTGAGAATTGCAAAAATAATTTTTAGTCAATGGTCAATAGTCAACAGTCGATAGTCATTAGTCATTAGTTTTTCTCCCCCTGCTCCCTGCCCCCCTGCTTTCCCAATCCCCAATCCCCAAAATAAAAGATTTTTCTTCCTGTTCTTTGGTTTTGCCTGATTAGCCAAAGATTTGTTGCACATTTGAGTTAGCATAACTTTGAGTGTTCAGACGATCGCAATGTGCAGAACACAGGTTAGTGGGGGGAAATCCTAAATGGACTGGAAAACTAGTATGATTCGGATGATCGCACCAGTATTAGCTATAGGTGGCTCTGTAGTGATGAGCTTCCCTAGTATGGCTACTACATATAATGATTATCGCGCCTGTACAGGCCGACTTTTAGGTGTTGGCGTAAGTGAGCAAGCGGCTTCACAAGCTTGTGCTGAAGCTTTGCGTCCCACAGACTTATCGGCTTGTGTGGTATTCATTGATCAACGCACAGAAATTAGTGCTAATGATGCCTTAACTACCTGCACCAGAGCCAGACGACCAAAGGAATTAGCTACCTGTGTAGTTTCAGTTAGTAAGAATACTCAAGAAGCAATTAATCCAGATGTGCTGAACTACTGCGGACGCAGTTTACTACCAGTGCGTTTTGCTGAGTGTGTCGTTGGTTTGCGCGCTGAGACAAAGCTTGCGCCTAATGAGGTGTTGAATACCTGTATTAATGGTAGCGATCGCGTGACTGGTTTTGCACCTACTTCACTCTCACCAGTGCAGCCAAACACACCATCCAAATTCTAATGTTGAAGGTCAAACAGTTTTTCAAAGTCTAGGTATCTAAATATTTAGACAACTAATGACCGAATTTTAGATTTTAGATTTCGCCGAAAGTTTTGATCGGATGTTTCCTCCGATCAGAACTTTACCAGGCAGATTTTGCATCTTCACCTCGAAATCCAAAATTTAAAAATCTTCCAAACCCCTGGCTTGATTGCTGGGGATCAATCCAAAATCTAAAAGTAAGTGGCAAGATATAAAATCAGCCCAGTGTAGCGAAAAATTATTACAGTTTGATATATTGATTTTGCAGGTTTCTGAGACGAGTTCTGCTTAACCAAAATCATTAAAACTTAAATCTAGCACAGACGATAGCTATCTGCTAGTTCAGCCAATTTATCCCAAAGTCTGAGATCCCACTTGTTTTGAAGATAGCAAAATCTCGTTTGTAGCTGCTATGCAGATGCTCGTTTGTGATGTTGAGGAACGTTTTCGTGGTGTTACTGATTGTTAGGTTGGTTGCACAAATCACTGTTTTTGATTTGTTTTTAATCTTCTTTTCTGCCAAATACCATCTGTAAAATCATGGGGATACCTCCAGATTGATGATATTTGTCTGCCCAAGCTCTGATGATTTCATCTAATTCCTGCATGGCTTCTTCCCATCTTTCAGGCGGAATATCTAATTCCTCTAAAGCACGCATGGCGTTCGGTCTTCTTTCTGCCCAATCTTTCATCATCCGAAAATATCGGGCAGTATCTTCTACCATGATGTAGGTACGCTCTTGGTCGTCAGCTGGAGCATAAAAGGGACGAGTCAGGGCGTAAAAAGGCATTCCCCAAGGTGAATCGATTCGTGTCACCGTGCCTGAGTAGAGCAGACGACGTTTGATATGCTCTCCTAAGGCCTCACTCAAAGGCATTTGATGTTCTGGTGGCAAGTCTTCTTGCGATCTCTTATGGAGAAATTCAATTAACTCGACAAACTCAAATGATGTGACTAACTGAGCATCGGGTAAATTACTGGGTAATTTCTGCTCAATTTGTTTCTTTTCTTCGCTGGTTAAACTAGTCCCAGGAATTCTGGATCTACCAGGGTGCCAAGGAAACTTCTCCATCCAAACATAGGGAAACTGAATCAGATAGCGGGGTTCTTGTGTACCCAACATCTTTAACAGTTTGCCTTCCATTAAAGCCTGTCTGACTTCCTCAACGATAATTTTGACTCGTTTCGGCTCTAGATGATGCAAATGGCCTGTCATCCGTAGATTTTGACCTTGCTCTAGATAAGTCATATAAATCGCACACTTAGCGGCGGTAGCTGCTGCATCTAAGAACGCGCCATGTCTATGCCCACTTGTCCGCATGGCACTAAAGGCCAGGTATAGCATGATCTGATCCATCGCACTGGGGCCAAGACGTTTGATCAGATCGATATCGTTACTCATAAATTACAAATAGTTGAATACACACTAAGTTAGTTTAAAAAAGTAATTGCAATACACCTAATGGCAGGTGTTCTCTCCACGCCAGAATGTATATTATGGGTTTCGTAACTAATAATTTGTATTCAAATTACCCATTCCTCCATACTGTAGTTCGGTACGAGTAGTAATCGTGAGACTACGAGAATTATTTCTGTATCTTACCGAAAAATAGCGATTTAACTGCCAGAATTTACCCATGATAGCTTTGTCAGGCACTAACGAACTATATAATCTATGGCTCTAATAAGTAACCTACAAGGACTTTCTGCTATATCCGGATTTTCTGTTGCCCTTTATTTAGTAACTCTCTGTAACAATTATCTCCAACAACTTTGGCTATCTACCAAGTTTGGAAGATAGCGTTAATTGAATATAGTTACTGGATTTACCGTTCCAGAACGTTTCAGGTTGTCAGTGACTTGCGGACTCTGGAAAAACTTGCTAATCGGTATATTCTCAGAGACCACAAGGAGCAGTTACTCTCAGATAGCCACTTGGCAACCTATTGAACGTCTAAAAAGTAGGGCGATTTTTCTTACCATGAAGTGCGACATCCCTGCTGATTGGTGGCAAGTGAGTTCCTTGCATAGAGGGAAAATCACAGATGCTTAGTTAGGTAGAGCTTTCGACTGTCGCCATACGGTTTATTTGCTCACAACATAATATTCTATCTTCAGATATCATGTCATTAAAATTATGTGAATTAATTTATTTTTAATCTTTTATTTTTTAATATTTAAACTGGGTCAGCACTAGACAAGGATTCACAAAATCTGATTATCAAAATTCCATGACATTGAGCTTTATGGGACTAAGATAAAACTAAAAAGGATGAATGTTAACTGGGCTAACTTAGTTGGTAATTGTTAAATAGCGATATGAGTAAAATACTTGTCATGGCATAGCTTCAGGTTTTACTCCAGGCTTTCGGTTGCATTTTAATTACCAATTTCTCCATCAATGGTATAAATTCTTTGGTTAAAGATGAACACTAAGAATTTTGTGCATGATGTTGGGAGTTTGAGGGTATCAAAAAGAGAGATGAAATTCCTGCTATCAAAATTTATGGATTAAGACAATAGTTAATACCAGAGAATTAATTTTCTGTTCCAGAGGATGGGTTAGGATTTCTCACTTTACCAAAGCTAAAGGCAGCTGCTCCAAAAGTAACAAATAACACGCCCAAAACTTGAACAATGTTGAGTGTTTCTTGGAGGACTAAGCCAGCAAAAATAACTGTCAAAATCGGTACACCAGCACCAATAACTGCCGATCGCGGCGCACCTAACTTACCAACCCCCAGATGATTGCACACATAGCCGACGAGCGTCAAGACCCCTAAAATCGCTGCACTTAAAACGATTTCCAGTACCTTAGAGGGATCAACGGCAAGACTCCAATTATTGGGTAAAGGCAACATTAAAAAGATGAAACTCAAAGCCAACATAGTGGCGAAGTTGACAAATGTCAAAGAGACGGGATGTATTTTAGTGGCACAAGCTCTAGTTAAGAGCAAATAACAAGCAAAAGCTATTCCAGCTAAGATTGCCGTGATCCCTCCCAGTAAATTATTGTTATTCATGCCGCTAGCAATGAAAGCACCGCCAAACACCAGTAATTCCCCGCCAAAGATGGCACCTAAAGCGGTAGTGCGGAAACCACTGGGGCGATCGCGCAACAAAAACCAAGATAAAAGACTGACAATGACGGGATAAATAAAGAATAGAGCGATCGCTGTTCCTGTAGCGACTTGACCAATGGCAAAGTAAATCAAAACCTGGGATAAAAACAAAAAGCAACCACTAGCGATAATTAACTGCAAACCGCTTTGTCGCCTACTACGGGGAGAACCAGAATTTTTCCCAAAAGATTGCTTGAGGGTTTGTAAGTCCTCCCAGACTTGGGGGTGCATCATAGGAGCTAACAGCATCATCAATGGTACTACCACCATCAAGCGCAAAGTGAGAATTAACATAATATTTCCCACTGTTGGTGCAATTAAGCCAGCAATTTCCAAGACAGCCGAGGTTGTTTGAGAGGTTTTATAAAACATCCCCTTGATAGCAACGTTGTACAGTGATGACATCACAGCCGACGCAACTATCAGCAAAAAACCAATCTGAACTGTAGATAAATTAGAAGAACGACGGGATCTAGCTGGCGGCGGTGATGATCCCCGTTTTGATGATGGTCTAACTACAGGAGCCGGATTTTCCTTAGTTGGGACATCTGCTTGCAGTACAGAAATCGGCTCTTGAGCCTTTTCCTGATTAGATGGGGGTTTGGGTTGAGTTACTGCAACAGGTTCTGGCAGTTTTTCTGGTGGTGGGGATGTAATCTGAGTCTCAGGTATTGACGGCTGCAATACAGAAATCGGTTCTGGTGGCTGCAAAGATGGAATTTCTATAGGGGTGATCTCTGGTGCAGAGATTTCTGGCTGTAGCACAGAAATTGGTTCTGGTGGTGGAGATTTGACTTCACTGGGTGGTGTAACTGTAGATGTAACAGGTTGCTGTGCAGGTGGAGGAATGATAACTGGTGCGGAGGGAGCAGTTATAGATTCTTGAGGTTCTATCGGTTGGGAAAAAACCTGCTCTACTGTTTGAGAGGCTTGTAAAGCTGTATTAGATGGGACTTCCGCAGGTTGGATGACTGTAGGGGGAGATAAGTTAACGACAGGACTAACATTAGAAGATGGAACTTCTGCCGGTTGGATGACTGTAGGTAGAGATGATTTAGCGGCTAGCTGTGAAGCTTCTTGAATAGTTTGACTGAGTTCATTACGCAGCTGACTGACAAAGTCTTCTAGAATAGTTTCCCCTTGCTGCTGCTGATTGTACATCCGCGACAACTGTTGGGAAAGATTGTTTTGATAATTTTTGAGTTCTTGTTGTAGGGAATTAAAAGTGATGGTGAGGTTATCGTCTAGATTACCCAGCATTTTTTCTGCTTGCTCTAAGTTGTTATTCTCAGAGTTCACGACTTGAGCCGACTTGAGAGCAGCAATTTGACTTTCGGTTTGGCTAGCAATCTTCGCTAAAGAAGATTGCAGTTGAGAACAAATGTGTTTAGCTAGAGCTTCTGACAGCTGCCGGATTAACACCTGCTGTTCTGTAATTCGTCTAACTTCTTGTAAATGTTCTTTCTCTTCAATTAATTGGTTAATTTCCTCAGATAAACGCTCTTTTTCGCCTTGCAATCTTTTAATTTCATCTTGTAAGGACTTAAGTAAACTTTGTTGGATACTTTCTAAATCCTCAACGACAGCCCACAGAGCTGATTCTGCGGCTCTGGAGATGTCGCCTCTGACTCTTGGGTTGTCTGGTCGCTTCTCAAATCGCCCCATTAGTTTCTAACCTCTATACACCTTGACGATAAAGCTGCTTCTTGTCAAATTGCGTGGTGCTAATACTAAGTTTCTGGTATTTTGTCAAATTAAAGAAAAAATCTTAACAGGACTTACGGATATCAACGCCATTTTGTCATGCTTACCCCAGTATTGGCAAAGCATACTATTTGACCCTCCGAATTTTAGATTTTGGATTTTTCCTGATGGTTCAAGCCGGATTCCTATTGGTAAAACAAATCTCAAGTCCCCAAGCTGTCACCTCAGAGTGGGTGTAATCATGCCAAAACCTTAAATCTAAAATCCTAATTTGGTTAACTCACAGCTTATTTATACTGCGTCTGTTTTCAGATCACAGAATAATTTGTCACTCATCAGTCTGATTTTCTGTTCGGTTTGCCTCAGTAAGATTTTTTCAGAGGAAAATTTATGACTCGTTATCAATAATTGTCTTGTTTTTAGCAATAGGGATTACTAGGTGGTTGCCAATATATTACCGATTGCTCAATAAATACTAGGGTTTTAAAGTTACCTGTAACTTTCTATAGAATGTAGCTTGTATAACAGTTTATATCTTCTGTTAAGGAAGAAATTAAAATTATTTCCTTTAAGAAGTATTGTAATGAATTAGCTGCCATTTTGCCAAAATACATTCTAGTGTTTATGCTAAAAGCAGACCACAACCGGAAAATCTGCAAAAATATTAATTATTATTCATAAAAATAGTTGATATTAAAAAATAATCATCCTGGCAATACTAAAGATTACGGCACTGAGAACCGCACTTAGAGGTACAGTCACTACCCAAGCTGTAGCGATGCCTTTGAGAGTTTGAAACTTCACTGATTTGATATCTTGCACTAGACCGATCCCCACTACACCACCAACAAGGGCATGAGAAGTAGAAACAGGTAAACCCAGGCGAGAAGCAATGAGAATAGTAGTAGCGGTGGCGAGTTCAGCACAGAATCCACTACTAGGTTGTAGGGCGATGATATTTTCGCCAATAGTCGCAATGACGTTTTTTCCCCAGACAGCAAGACCGCCAACTATTCCCACACCGCCAAGAATTAAAATCCACACAGGAATATTAATAGCATTGGTGGGTACTTGACCAGTGCGAACAATATAAACGATCGCCACTACAGGCGCGATCGCATTTCCCACATCATTGGAACCATGTGCAAAGGCAACAAAGCAGGCACTTAATACTTGAAAGCGGGCGAAAAGGGTTTCTAGGGGATTGGGGACTGAGGATTGGGGACTGGGAAGATGGGGAAGTGTGGGGAGTGTGGGGAGTGTGGGGGGAAAGATTTCTTCCCTATCCTCCCACACCTCCCACCCCTCCCACACTTCCTGCTTGCCCCCTGCCCCCTGCCCCCTGCCCCCTACCTTTTCAAGCTGTCGCCAACTCACAACAGTCAATACAACGGCAGCTACTGCACCTATGACTAGGGCGATATCTTGGGGGGGGAGGTGGATGCCGAATTGGGTAGTTAAAAAATTGTTGATGGGTAGAGTGAAGGGAGGTAGAACAATTACGCCAAATACACCGATGAGGACTGTACTTAGCCAGGGTATCCACTCTTGTAGTTGTTTGGTTTGATGAGGTTGATCCAAAATCCAGTTTTTGATTTGACTATAGAATAAAGCGGCGATCGCTCCACTGATAACTGGTGTCAAAATCCAACCGATAGTAATTGAGCCGATAGTTGACCAATCAATTGCCCCTGCGCCTAAAGCTACCCAACTAAAACCTGCGATCGCACCGACGACTGCATGGGAGGAGGATACAGGTAAGCCCTTGGTTGTGGCAATTTGTAGCCAAACACCACAAGAAATTAACACTGTCATCATGCCAATGGCTAAAACTTGGGGTGTAGCGGCAAATAAATCAGGATTGGCTACTTTGGTTGCAAGGGTAGCTGTCACTTGATGACCAAATAAAACCGCACCAGTGAATTCTAAGACCCCAGCAATAATGAGTGCCTGCTTGAGAGTAATCGCCTTAGAACCCACGGAAGTTCCCATTGCGTTAGCAACGTCATTCGCTCCGAGATTCCAGGCTACATACAAAGCTAGTAAGGCTACTATCAGTAATGTAATCGGTATTTCCATAGAGGGGGAGAGGGGGATGACCCTGAATTAAGAAAGGGGGCAGGGGGGCAGGGGGCAGGGGGCAAGCAGGAAGTGTGGGAGGAGTGGGAGGAGTGGGAGGATAGGGAAGAAATCTTTCCCCCCACACTCCCCACACTCCCCACACTTCCCCATCTTCCCAGTCCCCAATCCCCAATCCCCAGTCCCCAATTTACGGATAAATGAGGATTTTATAAGTTTCTGCCGTAGGTGCGATCGCTTGATCTACGGCGGCTGATAAATCTTTTAGGGGGTAGCGATCGCTGATTAAGGCTTTTACATCTATGCGACGATTAAATACGATATCGGCCGAAAGATTTTGTAGGCGGTAGGAGGAACTATAGCTACCCATTAAATCAATTTCTCGACGGTAGAGAATGTTGGGATTAATTGGGATTTCTACTTCATCGGGAAATTCGGCGAAAAATAGGATTTTGCCACCTTTGCGGGTACAGTCTAGGGCTTGAAAGAAGGCTTTATCACTAGGTACGGCTAACAATGTGACATCAACGCCTAATCCGCCAGTCAGGGCATGAATTTTGGCTGCTAAATCGGGATCACGGGCATCAAAGGCGGCTTCTGCACCGACATTGATGGCTTTTTCGATTCTAGAGGGTAATAAATCAGTGGCGATCGCTTTTGCCCCGAAATACTTCACCAACATGATAAACATTAAGCCAATCGGCCCTGCACCGGTCACTAATACCGTTTGTCCTGGGGCAATTTGAGCTTTTTTCACTGCCTTTAAACAGCAGTTGGTAGGTTCAACAAAACTGGCTTCCTCAAAACTGATATCGTCGGGGATCGGAATTAATCCACCATTCTGGACGATATGACCAGGAACTTTCACATACTCAGCAAAGCCACCGCCACTGGCGTTAAATCCTGCTGTCGTGGAAATGTTTTTATAGACATCACACATGGAAAAGTTATCATTCATGCAGTAGGCACAACGCATACAGGGGATGTGGTGCATTACTGCTACCCGTTGTCCTACCTGCCAACCTGACACCTGTGAACCTACTGCGGCGATAATTCCGGCGGTTTCATGGCCAAAGATGCGCGGTGGTTCATAGAGAGGATAACGAATTTTTTTAATATCTGACTGACATAAGCCAACTACTTGCACCTGTACCAACACTTCATCTGGTTCGAGACTGGGTACGGGGATTTCTTCGTAGGAGAGTTGATTTACACCTCTAAATACCTGTGCTTTCACGTTGATTTTTTACCGCTCAACGTTACTAGATTTAACATTAGTCGTCTACGTTCTGCTACAAGGTTTCAGATTTATAGGACAAGAATTAGCGGTGTTACTAAATTTCAATACTACACAAACGCCATATCCGAAACAGATTAACTATTTTAATGGTTTACGAAATAGTCACAGGTTGGCATATCTAGGAGTGGGGTTAAAATACAAACATTCTTCTGTGCGAATTGCCTAATATGTTGGGTCAGTTACTCGATGGACGATATAAAATCACCAAAGTCTTAGGGGCTGGGGGTTTTGGACAAACCTTTATCTCGGAAGACACGAAGCTTTATGACAGTCTCTGTGTAGTCAAACAACTTAAACCAATGGCAACTGATCCCATGACATTACAGGTTGCTAGGCGGTTATTTCAATCAGAAGCACAATTACTACACAAGTTAGGGACTCATGACCAAATTCCCCAACTATTAGCGCATTTTGAAGAACAAGAAGAATTTTTCCTCGTACAGCAATATATTGATGGTCATCCCTTAAGTGATGAACTCACATCTGGTAAACAGTATGGTGAAGCATATACAGTCTCCCTGCTGCAAGATATTCTGCAACCACTGGCTTTCGTTCACCAAAATCAAGTTATTCACCGCGATATCAAACCGCCAAACCTGATTCGCCGCAATAGTGACGGCAAAGTTGTGCTAATTGATTTTGGGGCGGTGAAACAAATCAGTACGCAGGTGGTGACTGGTGAAGGTGTGACTAAAATGACTGTGGGTATTGGGACTGCTGGTTATATGCCGAGTGAACAGAGTCGGGGTAGTCCCAGGTTAAGCAGTGATGTGTATGCTGTGGGGATCATTGGTATTCAAGCTTTAACGGGATTGTTACCCCACCAGATGGAAGAAGATATCCAAACGGCGGAAATTAGGTGGCGACACTTAGTAAATGTGAGTCCAGCTTTAGCTAATGTGTTAGATATGATGGTGCGCTATGACTTTCGTCAACGCTACCCGTCGGCGGTGGAAGCTTTAGCCGCAATACAGCAGTTGGGAAATGCAGCTTATGCACCTACACAACTACCAACTAATCCGGGATACACACTAACGTTTCCTGGTAATCCTTCCCAACGACAACCTATTAATACTGAACCTCCCCTGTATTCACCTCCACCTGCTGTTCCCCTGCAATATCGTCAAGAGATTCCCCAACAATCTACGCCTGGTGTAGCTGCTGTTCCTAAAGAAAGTCCCAAGGTAGGGATAGGCTTTTATTTGCAATGGGTGTTAGTGAATGTTCTGGGTTTATTTGGAGGGATGATTCTTGGCGCGATCGCTCAAATGACTGTACAACCTCTTAACCTACTCTTGAGTTATCAAGCAGTAGCCGCAACGATGGGTTTGACCATCGGTTTTATGCAATTGTTAGTTCTGCGGCGACGCATCCCCATTTCAGAAAAATGGTGGTTATTAGGAACTACATTAGGTACTTGCATTGCTGTTTTGATCACTGGCTCTTTCCCTGAATATTCCCTACTTTGGGTAGGCCCTATTGTGGGGATCATTCAATGGTGGATACTGCGGCGATATGTTGAGCAAGCAGGTTGGTGGATATTAGTAAATACTCTCTGGGGTTGGTTTGGTGGGATTCTTTCAGGAGCAGTATTAGTTTTGCTATTAAAAAATCCAAAGGACAATAATTAAATATAGCCAGATGCAAGTTTACCTCTAATATGAATGTGTATCTAGAGGCATTTGATAGTTAATATGAAATTCCAGTTAATCTAGGGGAAAAAGCCTATCTCCGGTTTTGGGATCAAAGACAAATAACTGATGTAAATCGAGTTGTAAATGCAAGCGATCGCCTGGATTTAACCGCACATCTCCTTCTACCTGAATACTCAATAATGTTGTCGTATCAGGTAAACCAGCACGGACTAAGGTTTCCCTTCCTAAAGGTTCTACCACCTTCACTTCGACTAACAGTCCTGAGTCATCACTAATAGTCATGTATTCTGGGCGAATACCTAAATCAATACTTTGTCCCTGGGGAATCTGCAATTTCTCTTGAATAAATGCAGGAATTTCTATTAATTGCCCACTGACATCGAAACAATTATTTTTATAAATTGCAGGTAAAATATTCATCGGTGGACTACCTAAAAATGTTGCCACCATCCGATTAGCTGGACGAGCATAAATAGTTTGTGGCTCACCAATTTGCTGAATTCTGCCCCGATTGAGTACCACAATTTTGTCAGCTAAAGTCATGGCTTCGACTTGATCATGGGTGACGTAAACTGTGGTGATACCAAATTTTTGATGTAGCTGTTTTAATTCGGCTCTGGTATCGTCTCGCAGTTGAGCATCTAAATTGGACAGTGGTTCATCTAATAAAAATACCTGTGGTTCACGGGCGATCGCTCTCCCTAATGCTACCCGTTGTTGTTGTCCACCAGAGAGTTGTTTGGGTTTACGTTCTAAAAGCGGTTCTAAAGAGAGCGATCGCGCTACACTCACCACTCTATCTTGAATGATTTTCTGATCAACTTTCCGCATTTTCAACCCAAAGGCGATATTTTCCGCCACCGTCATGTGCGGATACAGTGCGTAATTTTGAAACACCATCGCCACATCTCGCGCTCTAGCTGGGATATTATTCACCAACTGTTCCCCAATATAGAGTTTGCCAGATGTGGCTGTTTCTAAGCCTGCGATCGTCCGTAAAATTGTAGACTTCCCACACCCAGAAGGGCCGACTAACACCCAAAACTCACCATCGGGAATTTCAAAAGAAATATCCTCAATGGCGGTGACGTTGTTAAATCTACGCTTGATATCTTCTAAAACAACTTTTGCCATGATGCAATTTGATATTTGGAATTAGCTATGACTAAGGTAATTGTCCTATTTAAATTAATTTAGTAAAGCAATAAACTCCTCTCTTGTTAATTCAACATCGCGTAGTATTTTGCGGAGTAAACCTTTACCAATTGTTTTACCAGGATGAACAGGAATAGTTACTAAGCGTCCATCTTCATTTTCCATCTGGACATGACTACCTTTCTGGCGTACTACTTGAAAACCAATTTTCTCAAGAGTTTTTATCACCTCCGTTCCTGTTAATATAGGCATTTTTGGCATTAAACTACTACCTTTTGTATACCAATAAATTCAGGCATTACTTCATTATTTTCAGATTGTAAACACAGTTCAATTACCTCTTTAATATTCGTCATTAATTCATCAATGGTTTCTCCTTGGCTATAACAAGCTTTGAGTTGTGGTACTTCTCCGATATAGTAACCGTCTTCATCGCGTTCAATAATTACGTAAAATTCTCGCTTGGCAGTATTGTGCATAATGAACTCGATTTTTGCTAAATTACTTAGACCATGCAGGATGAGCGAATAACGAAGCTATGACACGCACTCCCCGCAATTGATTAGAAAGTGGTAAATGTCCTCTAGGCGCGCTTAAATCCCAAGTAAATTCATTGGGGTATCTTGTCCAATTGTTGCCACTTTTCCAGCCGATTTTAGTCCAGAGATTGTCCCAATTTTTACCCAGACTCAACCAGAGTTCACGCTGGACTGAAAACCCAAATTTCCCCTCAGAATGAACGATCCACAGATTATTGATAGTATGTAAATCTACTGAAGGAAAACTATCTACCTCGGTAAAATATAACCATTTTCTCTGCACTGCCGTCTCCCCTGCCAATTCACACATTTTTTGAATTGTCATCAGATCAGCTGCTTGAAAATCTTGAGCAGCTAGTAATTGTTGCAAAGGATTGTAATTCACACCTGCATCTGATTTTAGAGGTACAATGCCTTCAGGAAAGTGATTTTGGAGAAGTTCCTGGACTTGGGGTGCATCACAGTTGTAAAGGCAATGGTAAGCTTTGCCATCAATCCAAGTCGCTGGGCGATCGCGACGTTGCAATAAAAACTCCATTAACACATTCAATCCCTCATTACCTAAAGCAGCTAACTGTGGGATGATCTGTTGTTGGACTTGGATAGACCCAGCGATTAACTTTTCTCTTAGGGAATCAATCTCATTACCAGTGCTTGATACAATCATTGGGTCTGTCATGCTGTTACTCATGTTAATGGAAGCGTGAAAAAGCAATTGGCTATCTAGCTTTAATCTATTCAAGCAGTGATAGCGAAAAGTAGTTTACTATTTTTGATCGTACAAAATTGCGACAGTTTCACTGCAACCTGTACTGGAATCCCTAAATGCTGTACAAGGGAAATAGGGGGAAAGTCTGCTCATCAAGAAGATAGGGGTGTAAGGGTGTAAGGGTATAAGGGTGTCAGGGAAGACAAGGAAGAAGTTTTCCTAATCCCCAATCCCCAGTCCCCAATCCCCAATATCTACAGTAAAATTTGCAAGCCTAGACAAAAAGAATCTTCTCGCCGGCGGCGTATCTTTGTGGAGTGTGTGAAGTATGTACGAAAAGATTAACCCCCCTACAACTGGTGCAAAAATCACCTTCAAAAATGGTGAGCCTGTTGTACCAGACAATCCCATTATCCCCTTTATTCGCGGAGATGGGACGGGTATTGATATTTGGCCAGCCACCCAAAAGGTACTAGATGCGGCGGTAGCTAAAGCATATCAGGGTAAACGTCAAATTAGTTGGTTTAAGGTTTACGCTGGTGATGAAGCCTGCGATTTATACGGTACTTATCAGTATTTACCGGAAGATACTCTCACAGCTATTAGGGAGTATGGTGTGGCGATTAAAGGCCCTTTGACCACTCCTGTGGGTGGTGGTATCCGGTCTTTGAATGTGGCACTCAGACAAATTTTTGACTTGTACGCTTGCGTGCGTCCTTGTCGTTATTACGCTGGTACGCCATCGCCTCACAAAAACCCCGAAAAGCTAGATGTGATTGTTTATCGGGAAAATACAGAGGACATTTATTTGGGGATTGAGTGGAAGCAAGGTAGCGAAATTGGCGATCGCTTAATCTCCATTCTCAACAAAGAACTCATCCCCGCCACCCCAGAACACGGGAAAAAGCAAATTCCTCTCGATGCTGGTATAGGGATTAAACCCATCAGTAAAACCGGTTCACAACGTCTGGTGCGTCGCGCCATCAAACACGCCTTGACATTACCCAAACATAAGCAACAGGTAACACTGGTGCATAAGGGTAACATCATGAAGTACACCGAAGGCGCGTTTCGGGATTGGGGTTATGAACTAGCTACCACCGAATTCCGCCAAGAGTGCGTCACTGAAAGGGAATCTTGGATTCTCAGCAACAAAGAGAAAAATGCCAATATTTCCCTAGAAGAAAACGCCCGTCTGATTGATCCTGGTTTTGATGCCCTGACCCAAGAGAAGAAAGCCCAAATTGTCAAGGAAGTAGAAACAGTTCTTAACTCAATTTGGTCAAGCCACGGGAATGGCAAGTGGAAAGAAAAAATCATGGTCAATGACCGGATTGCTGACAGCATCTTCCAACAAATCCAAACCAGACCAGATGAATATTCGATTCTGGCGACAATGAACTTAAACGGTGATTATTTGTCTGATGCGGCTGCTGCCATTGTTGGTGGCTTAGGAATGGGGCCTGGCGCGAATATTGGCGATGCTTGCGCCGTTTTTGAAGCTACCCACGGGACAGCACCCAAACACGCCGGATTAGACAAAATTAACCCAGGTTCGGTGATTTTATCGGGTGTGATGATGTTGGAATATTTGGGTTGGCAAGAAGCCGCAGACCTGATTAAGAAAGGTTTAGGGGAGGCGATCGCTAACCGTCAAGTTACCTACGATTTAGCTAGATTACTTGAACCAGCCGTAGAACCACTCAAATGTTCTGAATTTGCTGACGCAATTATCAAACATTTCGGTTAATTTTAGTGGCGGGAACATCCCGCCCTATAACCATATTTTTGGGGAGCATCCCAATCAGAGATATTTACCAGATAAAATAGCTTTTCCGAAGGCTATGGAGATGAATCAAGCCCAAAATACTTATTTGATATATTTTCTCATCCTTAATAACAACTCATCACTTTAATGATTAAGGAAGTGATTGGCTAATCTTTTTAATTTACTATTCAGATATCACGTAAAAGCATATTTTTTCCCATCTTCTTTGGTATTGTGTGCCACAATGAACCAGACAGGAGTCAACAGTGACTTTCTGAAGAGAAGGTGAGGGTGAATCTTATGGGCAAGATTATTAAAGGACGTTACGAAATTATCCAGCGTTTAGGACAAGGAGGATTTGGAACGACCTTTTTAGCCAAAGATATTGATATACCTGGACATCCGCATTGCATAGTCAAGCAGTTCACGCCATTAAGTAATGATCCCAATACTTTAATCAAGGCAAAAGAGTTATTTGAGCGAGAAGCAAAGACACTAAAACAATTAGGCAATCATGACCAAATTCCTCGACTTTTAGCACACATCACCGAAAATCAAGAATCCTATATAGTTCAGGAACTAATTGTAGGTCATGACATCACTGAAGAATTACCTCCTAAGCAAAAACCACTGACAGAAAATCAGGTAATTAAACTTTTACAAGAAATTTTAGAAGTTTTAGCATTTGTACATGAATCTAAAGTAATTCACCGCGATTTAAAACCTGATAACATTCGCAGACGTACCTCAGATCAGAAAATAGTTTTAATTGATTTTGGTATTGTCAAAGAAATGGATAATACTACCCTCAAAACTCAAAGTCAGCGAAATCCCACCGTGGCTGGTACACGCAACTATATGCCAAGAGAACAGGAAAAGGGTAAGCCACAACTGAGTAGCGATATTTATGCTGTAGGCATAATTGGTATTCAAGCACTCACAGGTTTATTGCCTGATGAATTAGAAGAAGACTCTAAAACAGGTCAAATAATTTGGCGCAAGCACACCAACGTTAGCAAAAAACTAGGGGACATTTTAGATAAAATGGTGCGTTATGACTTTCGCCAGCGTTATCAGTCCGCAGGTTCAGCACTGCAAGCAATTCAAAGTTTATCTAGTTCTGGTAAAACAGTAACGCAACATCAAACTGTTAATCTTAAATCATCACATCCCGTTAAAAATCATTCTAATTTTATTAAGTTTCTACCTAAAACAATAGGCATCATCATGAGTGCCGGAATTGTTTTAATAATTGCCTATATTTATATGAGCCAGCCCAAAGATTTACTGACATATGAAAATCATGAATATGGCATCAAGCTAAAATACCCAAGAGATTGGCAAAAGGAAGATGTGAATAACATAATCACTAAAGAAATAGTTAATTTTATTTCGCCCAAACAAAATAATTCTGATAAATTTTTAGAGAAAATTACAATTAGAATTGAGCAGTATTCTGGAGGATTGAAAAGCTTTCAAAATGAAACTAAACAAGAAATCAAAAAAACTCTAGAAGCAGCAAATATACTTGAAGAGAAGAACACACAGATAGGTAAAAACACAGTAACTCAGTTAGTTTTGACTGGCAAGGATAATAAAACTAATTTAAAAATACACAAATTTTTACTAGTTAAAGGTAATCAAGCATATACAATTACTTATACAGCTAAATTGGGTGATTATAACAGTTTCATTGGAGAAGTACAAAATATGTTGACATCTTTAGAGATTAATTAGCTTTTAAAAACACGTCAGATGTGGATAAATTTAGATTATGTTATGGCTGATGTTTGGCACAATCTTTGCTGCTCATAATTTGCATATTGTATACTACTGATATAGTAATGCCAATTCAAAAAATAATTACTACAAATGTAGATTGAATTTCGTTTTTCAAATCAATCTGTCAAAATCTTGTCTATGTTGGGTTCACTTCATTTAAAACTACCTACCCATCTTTTCGATTCTTTTCTAGAATTTATAAAGTTTTTATAAAGTTAACAAAAATAATTTGTTGAATATTTAGCTAGCACAGTAATAGACTAACCAAATCTTCAACAAACTGGTTGATCACAAATGTCCATTCCTTAAATTTGTGAAGATTCCCTGTGAAATTAGTCTTAATTTTCGCCAGGACACCTGCGTACTTTATTTGATACCCATTGATTTCTAGGACAAAAAAGGGCATCGACTCTACAGTATCCTTTATCCACTTCTATTTTATTTCTGGTAATTTCAGAAACTGTAGAACTACCTCTCACAAAAGCAGTAAATTCTCCCCTTTCTATTACTGAATTATCTTGCCTAATCTCATATTCAAATTCATTTTCCTTACCTTTGACAACAAATACACTATTACGATGCTTAGTGCCGAAAGTTATTTCTGTTGATTCGGAAGCTCTTCCATTACTATAATCCCTGTCAGTGAATGGAAATTTATCAGGAGACATTCCCCTGGAAATGTTTCTGATAATTACTCTTCTACCAACTTTTGGTGGTTCAGTTGAAGATGTAAACCAGGCTTTAACTTTACCTATATAAGTTTCCGAGCTAGGACATTCACCCACATACCTAAATAAAGGTAAAACTATTTGATTGAGTTCTGATTGACCTTCTACTTCAAAACCAACTTCTGCGCTAGTAGGTAAAGATTGCGCCAAGCTAGGCAAAGATTGAGTCATTAATAAGGGAGTTGATAGTATAAATATCTTGAAAAATTTAGATAAATAATGTGATTTACGGTGCATATTTGACTTATGTGAATAATAGTTTCTGGAGATTTATTTAGTAAATAACTACTTGTATTTATTATATCTTGCAAGTATCTAGATACGCAATAAATCGTCCCCAAATCGGCCCATCTAAAAATGATCTAGGAAGGTGTCCAACAGGAGCATTTAAGGAATAATTAGTTTGGCTACTTGATAAGAATCTACCGCGATAACGCCAACCAACTTCAGTAGCAAAACTCTCAAAATACTTATTAGTAGATTCAAATTTGTTGCCAAATAAATTTTTCCATGTTCGTGCTTGGACAGAAAAGCCAAATCTCCCTTGACTGTTCGTCATCCAGGAATGATTAATTTGGCTAAGATTGCTGCAAGATAATCGAGAGATACCTTGCTCATTTAGCACCCCATTAGTTTGACTCATGCGTAACATCAGCCACTTTGTTTCTTCATCAGCTTCCTGCCAATTACCTTGAACTAATAATTCATTCAACCTGTCGATTGTTGGATTTCCTGGTAGTTCTATTCTTGATGTACTTAGTTCTACATCTACGCCCATTCTGGCTAATAATGGCAAAAAAATACGGCTGGGAATACCTGCATTTCTACCTGATTTCACAGTACCAATACTAGGATTTATCCGATCAAATTCGACATTCTTGGCAGCTTCGCCTTGCCCATGAATCCCGATTACTTCTCCTTGAGAATTCAGCACTCCCCCACCACTCATCCCTGGTAAGGTGGGATTGTCATAAATCAAAGTGTAGCCATCTCCTGGAGATTCCTGAGATGTATTTGCAATAACTTCGCCGTTGCGACAATCGTAAATAGATACTCTTACCCCTGCTGTTTTAACAGGAAAACCAGCTACATAAACTTTACTGCGTCTTTTAATTAGATCCGAATTCCCAATCTTGGCTTTGAGGTAATTGCTGTTACTATTAAACTGTACAATTGCTAAGTCAATATGATTGGCTAAACGTTTTACTGTCTGATAGTTAAGTTGATAGCGTTGCTTATCTGGTGTAACTACTTCATACTTCAGATTCCGGTCTTTAACTACATGATAAGCAGTCAAAACTGTATAAGTGTTTCCTTGATGTTGAATAATTACCCCAGAACCTGGTTTTGAACTGTCAATTAATACAGTAACTTTTTCAGCGATCGCATCTACTTGATTATTACTACAAATTGCTTTCGCTCCTGGTTGATATAACAGGATAATTGAGATACTTGTTAGTGTGCTTGACAGTATGTAATGCAATTTCATTATTTTGTCTCCTGCCTCAAAATTGCATATGTCATATCATCCTAGAATTAAGCAAGTTTATAATTATATTTAATGATATGTAGTTTTTATTTCACGGTTTGGGGTTTATCAGATGGCGGCATCATTGATACAATTTTATCCATTGGCACAGCCCAACTCAATTGTGTAATTTGCTGATGTAATTGTTCTTCAGCCTGTGAGCCATCAATAAATACAGAAGGTATATCCCATAAAGGGTAAGCGTGTAAACCGTTGACACCAACCACTTCACCTTGATTATTCAACAAAGCACCACCACTCATACCCTTTTCCAAGCGATTGGTATATCCTACTTGATAACCACCTTCTAAAGCTTTTGTTAAGATAAGGGAGACTTTACCACTAATAAATGTGAAGCTGATATTCTCTGTTTCTTCTGTAGAAGGAAATCCTGCAATAAACACCTCATCTCCCACTTTAGGAGAGGCACCAAAACTTGCTGTATGATAAGTTTTTTTACTACTAGTAAATTGCAGTAATGCTAAATCGTAATTTTGAAAATTTACTTTTTTTAGCATATTTGCTGGATAAGTTTTACCATCTTCTGTTTGAATTCGATAGGGAGGCTTATCTGCTCTTAAAACATGGGCATTAGTTAATACTGTATAGACTGATTTTTTTTCACTGAGGATTATCCCTGTACCCAAATATTCCGTTGAGAGGATTTTTACACTAATTTTATTAGCCTTTTGATGTAACTGTTCTGCTGTTAATTGAGTAAAAGGTTGTGTAATAGTAAGATGTTCAGGATTGATAAAGGCCTCAGTCGTAGAAGCCGAAAGCAAAATTGACAACCCACTAATACAGGTAATCAACTTGAAGATGCGCCAACTCATATTAAATCCACAATTAATTGAGTAAACACCAAAAGGTTAAAGATATTAAGCCAATTGTTAGGAAGAATTATTGTTATTTCAGGAATTTATCAAATTAGTCAATCCAGGGGTAAATTGTTTATTTCTCTGGTTCTACACGTTCAAGGTATAGATCAAAATCAACAGTGATATCGTCACTTTCACTTTCACTGTGAACGAGTCCATCTGCTAACCCTCGATTGTCTAATATCCTAGTTACTACAGCTTTAGGGTTTGCACCTCGTTTGAGGGTAAATAACAAATTATCACTTGTACAAACGGTATCTTTGCTAATACCAGCACAAACTACTGGTTGTTTGTTCAGTATTCCACTAGAAATATATTTTAGTGTCCTGTTGTTATAGCTTCTTTGAAATCTCTGGGATACTTCCACGCATCGACGTTGAGCAGTCCAAGGTGGTGGAAAATAATTGTTGGAAGTCCAACGAATCACAGGTAATTTTCTCCCGTCTTGTGTTCGAGCAAATGTGACTGGTAGACCTTTACTCTTGCCACAATAAAAGGTTGTGCTTTGAGCATAGCTAGGGGTGTCTATAGTTGTAATTGTTGCTGCAACTATGACAGTAATTAATGTCAAAATAATCGATGCTTGATTACGTGAATATACTTTAAAAAGTTCCATGATTTCTTGTTAAGTCTTATTGAAGAAGATATTTGCCTGACAAGAGTTATTTCAATAATACACAAATTATACTAATGTCACCAGATAAATATGTAATTTTTACTGCTGGCGACTTGGTATAGACTTGTACAGTAATAGCGATCGCCTGCTTGATACAGCTAAGTTGAGAAGATGCGATCGCTAACCGTCAATCCACCTACGATTTAGCAATGTTACTTGAAGCAGCCGTAGAACTACTTAAATTTTTTGAATTTGCTGATGCAGTTAGCAAATATTTCAGTTAATTTCTGTTAACTATGAGGATGAAATTTCACCATCCTACAAAAATTTAAAATTTAAAATCAGATGGACAACCTAAAGATAAATTATCATGAAAATATACTTCTCATGAGTATAAAAAGTCATGGTTATTACTCCCATTAAAGAAAATATTCCCACTGATTATTCCCTAGAAAATTGGCTACAAAGTCCCCCAGAAGGTACAGAATGGGTAAATGGGGAATTACTGGAGAAAGAAGAAGTGACATTAAAACACAGCCGCATACAAGCAAAAGTAGCTACTTACTGGAGAAATTACAAAGAAACTAGTGGACAAGGCGGAGAAGTATATACAGAAGTACCTTGTCTGACCAATAAACAAGGTCGCCGTCCTGATGTGGCTTATCTAACTCCAGAATTGATGCAGCAGTATGGTGAACCTGCTGTTTTACCCCAAAGCTTTCCTTTAATAGCTGAGATTATTTCCCCTACAGATTTAGCAGAAGATATGATTGCTAAATCTCAAGAATATTTGCAATCTGGTTGTGAAGAAGTTTGGTTAGTTTTTCCTGAAAATCGCTGGATTATTGTTATTACTAAAAATCAGCGACTAGTGTTTATTTCTGGTGAAGTTGTGAAAACTCAAACTGTACTCACAGGGTTTAATGTCACTGTAGATGAATTATTAGGTTCATAAATTCTCAAGAAAACACAATCGAACTAGGTTATTTATATGGTTATTAGTCCTTTGAGATTAAAACTAGAAACTGTTCATCTTACAGATGAGCAATTTTATCAACTATGTCAAAATAACCAGGAATTAAAATTTGAGCGCACAGCTAAGGGAGAGTTAATTATTATGCCACCTGCAGGCGGTGAAAGTGGCAATCGTGAGGCAGATTTAATTATCGATTTAGGAATTTGGAATCGACAAACGGGACTTGGTTATACTTTTAGTTCTTCTACTATATTTAAATTACCAAACGGGAGCGATCGCTCTCCTGATGTCGCCTGGATTCAAAAGCAACGATGGGAAGCATTAACTCCTGAACAAAGACGCAGATTTCCCCCCATTGCACCGGATTTTGTAATTGAATTAAGGTCAGCAACCGATGATTTAGAAACCCTCCGTCAGAAGATGCAAGAATATATGGATGCAGGGGTTAAATTAGGGTGGTTGATTAATCCTCAACAGCAGCAAGTAGAAATTTATCGTCTAGGAAAAGCAGTAGAATTACAAAATTTACCTACAGAATTATTAGGTGAAGATGTATTACCAGGATTTATACTACATTTATCTGTATATTAAGTTAGATGAATTAACATAACAATCTTACCTGAATAGATGCTACTGAATATTTTCATCATGGGTAGACTAAGATAGTCACGGATTCTAGGAAAATCCTATGGGTAGATATTATGGCTCAATTCATATTCGCTCAACCGATACTGAGCAAATTATCGAGATTATTAAACATCTGTCAATACAAGAAAAGAAACTCAAATTTTTAATTTCTCCCTGTATTAACGGTTGGATTAGTGTCTATGCTTCAGAGAATGGACAAGACCCTACGGTTGCTAGGGCGATCGCTCAACAGTTTCCAGGTCATATACTTAATCTGAGCCTTTATCATGATGATTTTTTCTATTATGAATATTACAGAAATCATCAATTAATTGATCAATATAGTTCAGACCCAGAATATTTTGGTGATATACCCCAAGAAGAAAGTGAAAAATTACGTGGTCAGCCAGAAGTATTTGCTGATTTACTAACTGAACTACCAAATCAGGACATAACAATTGCACATATTGCTGAAGTTTTGACAGTTTCTTCTCAGGAGGAATGGGAAGAACTGACTCAAAGAAGTTTAGAAATCTGGCGACAGTTAGAAGTCGGTGCAAACTCTGACGATATCAGCGAATTACCTTATGATGAAGTGTTTGAAGCTGCTAGCAAATTTTACTGGTTTGCTAAACTTTTCAACGTCAAAAATGCGGAAACTTGTTATGAATATCTTCAGGATGAAGATAATGAAGAAATTGAACGGTGGTCAGAATTTGTTCACATTCCAGACCCCGCAATTGAATTAGCACGACAGCAGAGAGAAAAAGCCAAGATAGATGACGCTTTTACCACATTAAAGAAAGCAGGTATTTTATTATTGACAGTTCCAAGTCCTCCTCAAAGTGGGTATTTTCCAAATACGCCAATTTCTACCCCCGATAATGTAGGTGGTTTTTTCATAAGTTGGAGTGGACTAGGAAATCAACCTCTAGAAATGAAACAATATACTGCGCCTTGGAATAATGAACCAGTAAATATTGATTTGCCGATAGAAGAAAATCCTTATGTCATGCAAGTTAGCCCATCTGGAAAATTTTTAGCTGTAGGTCATGCTAGTGGATCTTGGCAAGCAACTCTATATGATTTAGAAAACAAACAATTGCTGCAAATAATTCCTCATATTCGTGCTACTAATGGTCTTCAATTTACTCCCAATGAGGAAATATTAATTAGTCGTTCAGAGGGTGAAATTATCGTGACTTCTATTAAGAATTTAGAACAGATTGCCATAATTAAAATTGGACATGGTTCTAAAATTGCAATTCATCCTAATGGTCGTTATTTATTGGCTGATGAAGGAGGATCAAAATTAGCCATTATTGATTTGAATACTCAAAAGGTAGTTAAATTCCTAGAAACCGCAGCATTTGATATGGCAGCATGGATGGCTAGTGTCCAACGAGGTGAAGGCGTAAACAGTTTTGATCCTAACGAAATGATTGTGAAAATGGACTTCAGCCCAGATGGCAATTGGTTACTATGTGCTATGGGTCAAGGAGTGCGAGTTTTTGAGTGGAATGAGGTTTTATCTTCACAACGAAAATTACCTCTTTCCATTGTTTCAACTTCTAGTGAAGTTGTTACTTTCGATGACCCTCCTAATCGAATGGCAAGAACTTATGATATTGCATTTGATTGGCAACGCAATATTTTACTTTCTTGTGGACTAGAAGGTAAGGTAAAGTCTCTTGATATAGCTACTGGAGAATCTAAAGTTTTATTGGAATTACCTGGAAGACCAGCAACTATCCAATTAGACTTATCTCGTGATTTGACTACCTTCTGTACATATTCAATTCTCGATATGTTTGAGCGTCGGCGTAAGCAAGAAAAAATACTTGTGCAAATATGGAATTATTCTGCACTGGTCTAATGCTTTTCTTTGATCAGCATAATCTTAACTTCAGCAAACTCAAATCATAATGGTTTTTGAGTTGGTACACCAACAGCACGGGGAAACTTAGCAGGTGTGATTGTTATTTTTCGTAAATATAAACAGTGACGAATGCTATTACTTAGAGGTGTAAAAAACTGTTCTATTGACTCAATCTCACCACCTAATTGCTTAACCGCATCTTGCAAAGCTGTGGTTTCTTCATCTGTCCAAGTACCGCGATAAATTACTGCTAAACCGTTTTGTTTGAGTAAAGGCAAAGTATATTCAGCGCAAACTGAAGCATTACCAACAGCACGAATTAAGGCTATATCATACTTTTCTCGGTGCTGTGGTTGCTGACCAATTTCTTCGGCTCTACTCACAATAGTTTGAGCATGATTAATTCCTAATTCACTCAGGATTTTATCAATAAAAGTAATCTTTTTGCGGGTGGAATCTAAAAGTGTAATTTGAGAATTAGGTGTAACAATTGCTATAGGCACACCAGGAAAACCTGCACCTGTACCAATATCAATGACAGATGCACTTGTTTCCAGAGACGAAATAAATTTTTGCTGTGGTGCAATTCCCCGCAAAGAATCCCAAAGATGCTTTTCCCAAAACTCTTGCGGTTCAGTAATGCGAGTTAAATTTAACTGACGATTCCCTTCAAGGATTAATTCATATAACTGCTGAAAACGCGCTTGCTGTTCATCAGTAGGTTGCCAATTGAGAGTTTGCTGCCAAATTTCTGCCATTGTTGGCAATGAGTTAGTCATTAGTCATTAGTCATTAGTCATTAGTCATTAGTCCTGGGGCATTGGGCATTGAGGTAAAATCTACCTTGTCTACCTTGTCCACCTTGTCCACCCAGTCCCCAGTCCCCATTCCCCAACTTACACTGCGGCTTGAGGTTCTTTTACTTTAGCCTCCAATACAGCCGGATCTACGGATTCTAATTCACCGTGATTGAGTGTCCAGCAATAATCTGCGATCGCCAGCATATCACCTGCGTCGTGTGTTACTACTAACAATGTCCAGTCTTGTTTGAGTTTTGCTAATAAACTTACTAGTTGGCGACGCATTGACCAATCTAAGCCTGCTGTGGGTTCATCCAATAATAATAAATTGGGTTGGCGAATTAATTGTACGGCTAAGGCTAAACGGCGTTGCTGTCCTCCACTTAAGGCGTGAGGTGCGGCGGATAGGGATAAATGCTCTAATCCTACTTCGCTTAGGGCGTGTCTCACTCGTTCAGTCCCTAATTCGGGATGTCCTAAACGCAATTCTTCCAAAATTGTCCCGCCACAAAAATGGCGTTCTGGAAACTGAAAAACTAGGCCAGCTAACTGTTGTAGCTGTTCGGAAATGAGTTCTTGTTCTCGCCAAAAAACTGCGCCTGATGTGGGTTCAGCTAGTCCAGACAAAATCTCTAGTAGGGTACTTTTACCAGAACCGCTAGGGCCAATAATCAATCCTAGCTTTTGGGTGGGTAACTCCAAATTAATGGATTTCAGAATTGCTGTAGGGCAAGCTGTGGGATGATAAGTTAAATTTCTGAGATAGAGCATTTGTTAAGATTACCAAAAATTTGGCGTTGCTTGGGGAGTGGGGATTGGGAAGTGGGGATTGGGAGTAAATTATGGATAAATCCAAGTATTATAAATAAATTCAAATTTAACAGTTAAAATCCGCTTGTTTCCTATTGTGGCAATTTTATTCATAAGTAATAGCTACAACCAATATGGGAACTTGAAAAAATTATGACAGTCTTTTTGGAGAGAGTGTTTTAGCCATATCAAAGATGCGATTTTTAGTTACATATTTTCAATATTCTAAGTAACATATCGAACTATTTAAACCGCAATTTTTCTGAGGCTGATAATGACTAAAATTTTCTTTTTTCCCCCAATGCTGAGATTTTCCCTCTTTACTAGACTAATGCAGGCGACTTTAGGCGTAGCGATCGCCCTCAATCTGGGGGTAAATCCTAGTTTAGCCGGCGATCCCTTCCGCGCTAATCAACCCCATAACATTGGCAAAAACACGGAGGCTGCTTTTAAAGCAGTATTCTTCAATGGTGATTACCCAACCGCCGAGCGTTATCTTAAACAAGCAGCATCGAGCGAGTCAGATGAGCCTTTAGTCTATGCCATGAAGGCATCTCTAGCTTACATGAATGGAGATTTAATAGGACTAGATAATTACAGTAAGAAAACCCTAGAAGCAGGAAGCAAATTGCTGGCTACTAACGAATTAAGGGGGAATATTTACATAGCTGTCGGTCATTTTTTAGAAGGTGGCGTGATTTTGACGCGTGAAGGGACAATCAAAGGCGCACCCAAAGCCTTAAGCCGCCTTAGACAAGTGTATCAATACCTCAATCAAGCAGAGGCGATTTCGTCCCAAGACCCAGAACTGAATTTAATCAAGGGTTACATGGATTTGATGCTATCTGTAAGTTTACCCTTTGCAGATCCAGATGACGCAATTGAACGTTTAGAAAAGAACGCCGCACCCGAATATTTAACAAATCGCGGAATTGCGATCGCTTACCGTGACTTAAAGCAGTACCCCCAAGCCTTAAATTACGCCAACCGCGCCCTAAAAGTTGCAGCAGACAACCCAGAGTTGTATTATCTAAAAGCTCAAATTCTCAGAGAACAAGGAAGACAAGGCAAAAACCAGCAACTAATTCAAGAAGCGATTTCTAACTTCGACAAAGCCTTAGCCAAGAAATCCCAACTCCCCAAAGATTTAGTTAGACAAATAGAACGCGAACGCGACGGCGCAGTTAACAGTTTAAAAAGTATTTGAAGGTAGCAGAGGAAGCAGGGGAGCAGGGGAAAAAACTATTGACTATTGACTATTGACTATTGACTATTGACTAATATGCACATCCAATTTCGTGAATTTAACCCCTTTGATGTTTGGATTTGGTTGAAATTTACCACTGTTCCTTCTGAACGAGAAAAACAGTATATAGAAGAAGTATTTAACTCCTGGTTTTACTTGGGAAAATTAGGCGCATTTAATGCTGAAAATCTGCAAGTTCAAGAAACTGGATTAGATATCAGCTATATGGATTATGATTCCCAAGGTTATGACAAAAGCTTATTAGCTCTCATGCACAATATGGGCGAATTTGAGTATGAAGGACAGTGGGGACGTTGTTGGTTTGACTTGGGAACGAGTGATGCGATCGCTTTAGATATTCTGATTAATGCACTAACTCAACTTAGTGAAGAATACGTCACTCTGGAATCCCTATATATCGGCGGAGAAAATGAAGATTGGCCTGTCGAAGATAGTGAAAGTCGTGCTTACTCTATTTACGATAATTAACTACAAAAATGGGCAAGAAACGTGATATTAGGGTTATAGCCTTGGGGCTAATTCGAGATGATGAGAGAATTTTTGTCTCTGAAGGTTATGACCCTGTAAAACAATCTACATTTTACCGAGCCCTTGGCGGTGGTGTTGACTTTGGCGAAACTAGCTTAGAAGCATTAAAACGAGAATTTCAAGAAGAAATTCAAGCTGATTTAACTAATATTCACTACTTAGGTTGTATAGAAAATATATTTACATACGACGGTCAGCCAGGACATGAAATTATTCAATTATATCAGTGTGATTTTGCCGATTCTCGATTTTATCAACTAGAAAGTCTAGTATTTTCTGAAGGCGAAAATCATCAACATACAGCATTATGGATAGATATCTCTCGGTTTAAATCTGGTGAACTCACATTAGTACCACAGGAGTTTTTTAACTATCTATAAAAAAACTGCCTCAGAGGTATCACACCCCCAAGGCAAGCAAAGCTATCAATTATTATTCTTAGCTATCTAAAGTTGCTTCACTTCCGCAACCAACTTAGACACCATATCTTTTGCACTACCAAACAGCATTGTGGTTTTATCTTTGTAGAACAACTCATTATCTACACCAGCAAAACCTGCACTCATCCCGCGCTTAATTACAATGGTGTGTTTTGCCTTATCTACCTCTAAAATCGGCATACCGTAAATAGGGCTATTAACATCACTACGCGCCGCCGGATTGACTACATCATTTGCGCCAATGACTAAAGCGACATCTGCTTGTTCAAACTGAGGGTTAATATCTTCCATGTCATACAACTGGGTGTACGCCACATTCGCCTCAGCTAACAAAACATTCATGTGTCCCGGCATTCTGCCCGCGACAGGGTGAATGGCATACTTAACATCAACACCCATACGCTCTAATTGGTCTGCCAATTCTCTCACACTGTGTTGTGCTTGGGCTACAGCCATCCCATAGCCAGGAACAATCACCACAGAACGAGCATAACCCAACATCATTGCCCCTTCTTCGGGATCAATACTGTGGACGGTGTGATCTGTTGTACCAGCCGCCGCACCACCAGCCGCACTAGAACCTCCCGAACCAAACGCGCTAAACAGTACGCTGAAGAGGGAACGGTTCATGGCTTTACACATGATTTCCGTGAGGATGATACCAGAAGCCCCTACTAACGCACCGGCGATGATTAACATATTATTCATCACCACAAAACCAGCAGCCGCCGCCGCAATACCTGATAAGGAGTTTAACAGGGAGATTACAACGGGCATATCGCCACCGCCAATGGGGATGACGAACATCACACCTAAAATTAGAGAGACGGTAACAACTGCTAAGAATACAGGTAAATTATCTGGTGTGATGATGAGGTAGGCACTACCCGCGACATAAGCACCCAATAACAACAGGTTAAATGGTTGTTGTAGGGGAAATGTAATTGGCGAACCACTAATTAATCCTTGCAGTTTAGCGAAGGCGAGAAAACTACCTGTAAAGGTGACACCACCAATTAACACATCCAATAACATGGAAATGTTGACATCTAAAGGTACAGGCGCGCCAGTATCCAAAAATCGCCAAAATTCAGCCACCGCAACTAATGCGGAAGCTGCACCGCCTAAACCATTGAGTAAACCCACCATTTGGGGCATTTCTGTCATTTGGACTTTGTAAGCTGCGATCGCACCAATTGCCGAACCAATCGCCAAGCCTAACAAAATCATCTCATAGTTCAATACGTGCTGGTCGAGCATTGTAGCGACAATCGCCAGCAGCATTCCCACCGCCGCAATCACATTACCATTGCGTGCAGTGGCAGGAGAACCGAGTTTTTTCAACCCCAGAATAAATAAAGACGCAGCGACTAAGTACGTCAGCTGAATCCCAGTTGGTAAAAAGTCGCTCACGCTTTAACCTCCTTTTTCTTGAACATTTGCAACATTCTGTCAGTCACCAGAAAGCCACCAACGACGTTGACTGTCGCTAATATCACCGCAATTAAACCGAGAATTACAGATAGATTGGTGCTTCTTTCTCCGGCTGCGACTATCGCCCCAATCACAGCAATCCCCGAAATGGCATTTGAGCCTGACATCAGGGGAGTATGTAACGTTGGTGGGATTTTATTGATGACTTCAAAACCGATGAAAGATGACAATACAAATACAAACAAAGCCGCAATTAATGCCTCTGTCATTGCAATCTCCTTATTTTTTAGGGGTGTAAGGGTATAAAGGTGTAAGGGTTTAGGGGTGAGATGTTCATCCAATGCCCAATGCCCCATGCCCCATGCCCTATTCCCGTTACCTCAACACTGCATCTTGTAGCGCATCTTTAACGCGTTGATTGCGAATTTCTCCAGCGTGGGTGATGCAGGCTGCATCAATGATGTCGTCAGCAAAATCTACATTTAATGCTTTGTCTTTAATCAAGAGTTGCAACAAAGATGTCAAGTTCTTGGCATAGAGTTGGCTGGCGTGGACTGGCATGGATGAAGGGAGATTAATCGGCCCGATAATAGTGACACCATTCCAGACAATATCTCTACCAGGATCAGTACAAGCACAGTTTCCACCTTGTTCGGCGGCTAAATCGACAATCACAGAACCAGGTTTCATCTGTGCTACCATTTCCGCAGTCACTAGCAGTGGTGCTTTTTTCCCTGGTACTTGGGCAGTAGTAATTACTACATCCGCATTTTTGATATGTTCGGTGACAACTTCTTGGGTACGTTGTCTGCTAGCTTCTGAGATTTCCTTGGCGTAACCACCGGCGGCGGTTGTTTCTTCTTCTAGCTGCACTTCTACGAATTTCGCGCCTAAACTTTGCACTTCCTCTTTGACAGCCGGACGAATATCAAAGGCTTCTACCACTGCACCCAAACGTCTAGCAGTGGCGATCGCTTGTAATCCTGCCACACCAGCCCCCATAATAAATACTTTGGCTGGGGCAATTGTGCCTGCGGCTGTTGTCAGCATCGGAAAATATTTCGGTAAGGCGGCGGCAGCAATTAACACTGATTTATAACCCGCCAAGGAAGCTTGAGAAGATAAAGCATCCATACTTTGCGCCCTAGTGGTGCGTGGAATTAACTCCATACTCAAAGCCGTTACCCGCCGATTAGCTAACTGCTGCGCTACGACTGGGTTTCCTAAAGGATTCAGAAAGCTAATTAACACCGCCCCTTCGTGCATAAAGTCAACTTCTGCACGCCCGTCTTCTCGTGTTTGAGGAGGACTAACTTTCAATAAAATATCGGCTTCGCCCCATAATTGTTCAGGATGCTCAATAATTTTAGCTCCTGCGGCTGCATAGGCTGCATCACTGAAAAATGATCTTTCTCCTGCGCCTGCTTCCACCCAAACTTCCAAACCTTGCTTAACTAATCGCCCAACGGTATCAGGATTTAATGCTACACGCCGTTCACAAACTTCTATTTCTTTAGCAACTGCTATTTTCATGAAATCTCCTGGAGATAAATACCTAATCTCTGCACAATCTGCAACTGTTGCAATTAACTATGGATTTAAATCATAACTACTGCCTTCAACTATAAGTTGTGGCTTTTTTGTTAGAATTAAAACCTTAACTTCCCTTTATTTCCTACCTTTATGCCAGATTAAGTTCAACTTTAATGCTGACAAATCTTAACCTTTACTGATAGATACCAATTGCTTTACTTAGTGCAAATCTTAGTTTTAATCTGCAATTTTATCTCGATGTCTTTAGTTTTTTTTAGGGATCTGAAATGGAAAATTCTCGTTTTGATGACATCTCGCAATCTGCAACAAAACTTTAATTATTGATTTCGGTATTTTGGCAATAGTTTTCAATGATTATTGATTAATCTGTGAGTCTATTTTGATCAACTTATCCCAACTTAACAGGCGATCGCTAATTACATCGCTCAATTTTTATAACAAAAAACCTAAATTAAGATACACTTATACATATTTAGCAACACAATCAAAATCTCTACAGTATTTGTATGGATTTAAAACTTAGAGTCCAGAAATATAGAGATAAAAGCAGAATATTCGTACTTAACAATGAGATTTGGTGCTAAATGACCAATTATGAATGGATGTTACAATACCCATAGAATAGATAAATTTACTGACTAGATTGAGTTACAAAGCTGCAATATCAGAAACATCTTTTGCCTTCTTCCCTGTCTTATCTCTAGTCCTCTGCACGTAAAAGGCACTTTCCTTACTAAGTTACGTCTTTTTTGAGCAAAGCAATAGTAAAGTTTAGTTACGAAAACCCCAATTACACATCATTCTCTGGTGGAGGAGTTAGAATTATGCGCCGTTTACTTTCCGTTTTAGCCTTGACTGGCTGTGTACTTACTGGCTTACCGACTATGGTATTGGCACAAGGTCAAGGATTTGTACTGTTTAGCGGCGTTAAGCGGGAAAACCAGCTACCCTTCCGTTTAGACTTTGGCGGACAGACAAGTAGCATAGATAGATACATACTGAGAATTCCCGCCCAAAACATGAAACTAGCAGCAGCGCAATTTGCTGTGACTTATCCTAACTACTACAAAGGTAGTTTTGATACTAAAAAAATTGAAGTCAGAGTTAGAGGAAAGAAAGTCCCCCTTTCGGAAGTCAAATGGAATAAAGAAAGCGGTTTAATTGAAATTTTCCCCGAAGAACCCGTACCAGCAGGTAGCAGAGTCGAGTTAGTATTTTCCAACGTTCGCAATCCATCCTCTGGCGGTACATATTATTTCAACTGTCAAATTCTCTCTCCAGGAGATTTACCATTACTGCGCTACATCGGTTCTTGGATTTTGACAATTAGTTAATTAGTCAATAGTCATTAGTCAATAGTCAATAGTCAATAGTCAATAGTCAACAATCAATAGTCAACAATCAATAGTCAACAATCAATAGTCAACAGTGAGTAGGGGCGAGTTTTGGTAGATACTCACGTTGAAAAACAGATAGCTTGTTTAAACTCACTCGTACAAAAGTACCATAAGCCATCTCTAAACTATTGACTAATGACTAATGACTAATGACTAATGACTATGATATATTTTTAGATTGTGACTTTTTATAAAAATCACCTACGAGGAGAATAGTATGCAAAGAACTCTGGGCGGAACTAACCGCAAGAGAAAAAGAACTTCCGGCTTTCGTGCCAGAATGCGAACCCCTGATGGTAGAAACGTCATCAGAGCTAGAAGAAGAAGAGGACGGCATCGTTTGACCGTTTAGGGCATTTTAAGCTGTGGCCTTGCCGAAAGCACATCGATTAAAATCCCGTCAAGATTTTCAGGCAGTTTTCCGAGAAGGAATGCGGCGATACAGTTCTCATTTAACTTTGAGAGCTTTGAAACCGTCATCTGCCAAAGAGTCTTCTTTGGCTACTGCCCCTAAAAACTCTATAGGGACTGAATGCCACCATCTCACCAGTACGAAAATAGGCATTTCAGTTAGCACAAAAGTGAGTAAAAAAGCAGTGGTGCGTAACCGCATCAAGCGTCAAATTACGGCAGCATTGCAACAACTGTTGCCGAAAATAGCACCAGGATGGAGATTGGTGTTAATTGTCAAACCAACAGCAGCAGGAGATGAGTGCGGAAGCCAACAATTTCTGCAAGAATTAGAGCAGTTGTTGGCAAAAGCCGAGGTATTAAATGGGCATTCGTGAAGAAGTTTATTATGAAGGCGGCCCCCACATTGGGGATTTAATTTTAAATATCCTGATTGGCTTTACTGTGGTTGGTATACCACTTACAGTTGGTGCAATAGTGAGAGCCTTGTGGTTACGTTACCGCATCACCGATCGCAGAATATCTGTTATGGGTGGCTGGATGGGACGCGATCGCTCTGACGTAATTTACTCAGAAATTGTCAAAATTGTCAAAGTTCCCCGTGGAGTCGGTATTTGGGGAGACATGGTAGTCACCTTAAGAAATGGTAGCCGTTTAGAAATGCGGGCAATCCCTAATTTTCGTGAAGTTTACGACTACATCAACGAAAGAATTGCTGCCAAAAATCCTCAATACACACCCCAGTAGAGAACAGGGAAAAATTAGTGTTGAGTCAAGAGGATCAAGTGCAGAGTGAGAAATTTCACTCAACACTCAGCACTCAGCACTCAGCACTCACAACTACCTACTCCCTACTCTCCCTTTTTTAGATAAATTAGATTCAGATCAATTTACAGTAACTCAGGTTGAATTCAGAATAATGGATTTTGGTATCGGGTTTCTCTCAAACAACGTCATGCTGCCAATCATAGACTTGTTCTATAGTATTGTGCCTAGCTATGGATTGGCGATCGTTGCCTTGACATTGATAATCCGCTTCGCGCTCTACCCCCTGAGTGCTGGTTCAATTCGCAGTATGCGGCGGATGCGAATTGTACAACCTCTGATGCAAAAGCGGATGGCGGAAGTTAAAGAACGTTACAAGGACGACCCGCAAAAGCAGCAGGAAGAAATGATGAACGTGCAGAAGGAATTTGGCAACCCCTTAGCAGGATGTTTGCCACTCTTACTGCAAATGCCAGTCCTGTTAGCACTATTTGCTACTTTGAGGGGTTCACCATTTGCGGGAGTTAACTATTCTGTTAACCTGCAAATCCTCCCCGCCGAACAAATCGAACGAATTCAACCCCAAGCCTTTGTGACTCCTCCTCAGAACATTTATGTGGCTGATGGAGAACACGTCAAAGTTACAGCGATTCTCCCTAGTGGTAACAAGTTAACAGTAGGGGAAAACACCAAGATTCAATACCAAACCCTTGAAGGTAAGCCATTCCCAGCACTGCTGGCAGAACACCCAGACACCAAGTTAATCCCCGAATGGAAAATTACCAAAGGGGAAGACAGAATCAAAATCGATGCAGAGGGCAACATAGAAGCTCTACAGCCAGGCGATGTCACCATTCAAGGGACAATTCCTGGTTTAGCCGCAGATAAAGGCTTCCTGTTCATTGATGCCTTGGGTAGAGTCGGAGCAATTGACCCAGACGGAACAGTCCACTGGGATATTGTGGCGATGATTATTTTCTTTGGTATTAGCCTCTACGTCAGCCAAATGCTTTCTGGGCAGAACTCTAGTGGTGGCAATCCCCAACAGGATACAGTTAACAAAGTCACCCCTGTAATCTTCTCTGGGATGTTCTTGTTCTTCCCCTTGCCGGCTGGGGTTTTGATGTACATGGTGATTGGAAATATCTTCCAAACCCTGCAAACTTACATCCTCTCTCGTGAACCCTTACCAGAGGAACTACAAAAAATCGTAGACACCCAAGAAAAACAAGCGGTGGCGGCACAAAAGACCTTACCTTTTGAGCCAAAAAGTTCCAAGAAAAAGACCACAGGTTAATAGATGAGCAATATTCCCATGCAGCGAGGTCAGCAGTGGTTAAAATCACTGCTGGAACTCACGGGGATATCAACAGAGATTAGAGGTAGTGTAGAAACGCCTCATTCTCTAGAAGAAGATTCCCCAGCCATAGATAGCTACTGGTTGACAATTGACGAAACCAACCTTACCCCAGAGCAAATAGGCGTTCTGATTGGTGCTGACGGTTCAGTGTTGGATGCAATTCAATATCTGGCTAATTCCACGCTGAACATCAACCAATCAGAAGCCGGACAAGCCTCTTACACTGTGGAATTGAATGGCTATCGAGTGAAAAGACAAGCTGAAATTCAAGCAATAGCGGAAGCCGTAGCTGTACAAGTCCGTTCCACAGGTCAAGAAGTGGAAATTAGATCCCTCAGTTCTGCGGAAAGACGCTTTGTCCACACCTTGTTTCAAGAATTAACTGATATAGAAACCTTTAGTCGTGGCAAAGAACCCCATCGGCATTTAGTTGTTCGTCCTGTGGGCTTTGAACCCTAAACAGTTGAAGCAGTACAGAATATTCTTGTTAAGAGCTAAACTATATATGGATTATCAGCAGGATTGCTGATGATCAACATAAATTTTCGTGATGATGTTTCACAAATCCTATGGACGCAATTTTTATTCCGCAGCTAACTAAAGCACCGGAGCGTACAGAGGAAATTCAAGTTAAAGAATTTCTACCTGGGCTAGATACGTTAACACCAGTTCGCGGTCGCGTCCGCGTGCAGCATCATGGTAATTATTTAGATGTTTCAGCGCAGGCAGAAACTATTGTTACTTGTACCTGTAATCGTTGCTTACAGCAATATAATCACCGTTTAGTGGTGAATGCTCAAGAAGTAATTTGGTTAGATGAAGCCGTAAATCAAGAGCAGAACTTGCCTTTAGAAAGGGAAGTGGCGATGGAAGATTTAGTGGAAACTCTATCACCCAACGGTTATTTCCATCCCAGTGAATGGTTATATGAGCAGATGTGCTTAGAATTGCCGCAGCGTCAGTTATGTGATTTAAACTGTCCAGGGATTCTCAATTCGGCAGGCGAGAGTTTAGACAAACCCGTTGATAGCCGTTGGGCTAGTTTAGAGGCTCTGAAGAAGCAACTACCAGGATAAGTACAAAAAAACAGGTGCATAAATGATCCTAGATTATAGCTAAGTGTAGTCTTATACACTTAGCTATAATCTAGTTGCTAATCACCAGCACTTGGCGAATCATCATTTAATATTCTTAATATTTTGTATTTTAATTTCATAGAATTTGGATGAGTGACCTGTGGATATGACTGAATCGCGCTCGCAGTAAGGTATTTCTTTCATAGACTGGGCTTAATTTTTAGTTAAATTCTCTGAAAAAATAATAAAAATGTATTTTAGAATACAGAACTAATGTTGTAATTAAAACACTATAAAATGCAATTTATTCAAGAAGAAATCATATGCAGTAGATTTTAGCTGCTGTCTGTTCTGTGTTCTATCAAAGAAATGGAGTGGAGAAGAGCAAAAAATAGATGCAGTGTTAGGGAAAACTAGATCGCTAGATTTGCTGATCAAAATCAAAGAGTTTTGATCAGTCTGCTACCATGATCAATCATCGCTTTTCAAGCAGGAAAAATATTGAGCTAATGAATAAGCGTATTCGACCTTGGCAACGCATCATCGTGTTAGCGATCGGTTCAATGATCTTGGCAATCTTTGCCCCTACCGTTGTGCAAGCAACAGATAGTGCTAATTTATCCTCTGGGGGAGAAAAAATCGAGGCCTTAAGATTCTCGATAGACACTATCTGGGTACTCATTACGGGATTCTTAGTATTCTTTATGCAAGCTGGCTTTGCTATGTTGGAAGCTGGTTTTTCTCGACAAAGAGGTGTAGTTAACGCCCTGGTAGAAAACTTTATTGATGCAGCTGTCACTATCTTGGTTTGGTGGGCAATAGGATTTGGTATTGCCTACGGTACGAGTGTCGGGGGTTTGTTAGGTATAGACACTTTCTTTTTGAGCCAAATTCCTAATAGTGATGGTGTTTATCCGATGGGTGTGCCTGGCTCTAAGGCTCTAATCAATAACTATACTTTGTTCTTCTTCCAGTTTGCTTTTGCTGCAACTGCCAGCACTATCACTACCGGTGCGATGTTGGGTAGAACTGACTTCATTGGCAACTTAATTTACAGTGCTGTCATGGGAGCATTTAGTTATCCCATGATTGTCCATTGGGCTTGGAATGTGAATGGGTGGTTATCTAAACTCAGCTATCATGACTTTGCTGGTAGTTCTGTTGTGCATTGCGTGGGAGGTTGGACGGCTTTAGTTGGGGCATATTTGTTGGGGCCACGTCCTGGACGTTCAGCTTGGGGATCACCACCACCAGCCCATAACCTGGGGTTAGCAACCTTGGGAACAATGATTTTGTGGTTTGGCTGGTATGGCTTTAACCCTGGTTCAACCCTGGGTACAAGTAACACAGGATTAATTGGCTTAGTGACAGTCAACACTACACTGGCTGGTGGTGCAGGCGCACTCACAGCCATGATTTATCAGTACATCCGTACTCAAAAATGGCATTTAGAGTATTGCCTAAATGGTGCGTTAAGTGGCTTAGTAGCGATTACAGCTGCTTGTGCTTATGTTGCACCCTGGGCGGCGGTATTGATTGGGTTAACATCTGGCATTTTGTTAGTGCAGGGGATTGATCTAATTGAGTCACTGCAAATTGATGATCCTGTTTCTGCCTTTTCCGTACATGGAATTAACGGCATGATGGGAACTCTCGCTGTGGGTTTTTTAGGACAGCCGGAACTAACTTTGAATAAAAAAGCAGGCTTATTGTTAGGGGGTGGGATTGAACTATTAGGGATACAACTTTTAGGGGTAGTAGCGATCGCAGTCTTTACAGTTGCTTTTAGCTTTTTGATGTTCGGCTCTCTCAAAGCCTTGGGACACTTACGGGTTAATTCAGAAGGCGATCGCCTGGGAATTGATGTTCATGAACATGGTGCATCAGTTTGTCCTGATATTTATCCAGTGGAGAAGTTGTCAGAAGATAAAAAACACTATCCCAAAAGCTCAGATGTTAGCTCTTTTGAGAATGAATAAAGTAATGAGACTAATTCATTGACAAAAGTAAACCAATAGTAGTAAGGTGTGGCACAAATTGATGATGAATTTCTGTTTTCATATCCGATGAAGATTAACTTGACAAAATCAAGCGATCGCCGCATCTAATGGTATTTTTCATGATTAAAGATTGAATGAAGAATACTTGACTGTTGCAGAAACTACATCATAAATTTTTAAGGATATTTGCAAAAATATTTACAAAAGTGTCATTAGTTCTCTAAACTTCTAGATAAATTATTTTGAGTTTTTGATTGACCAGTTAAAAGGTCTGAAAAAAACATCAGAACCACTGATTTGCAGTGAGCAAGGAATCTGTTGGCTCAATCTGTTTATAGCTATCAAGGATAGTTGGGAGGGCATTGTTTTAACCCATGTACAAACATAAATCAAAAATAAAAAATAGGCGATTTTCTACCAGGAATTCCGCCAAAAGCCTGCATTTTAAATCCAAAACCGATTTATTCAGTTTAATTAAGCGACTATCTCCTAGTTGGCAGGCTTGTTTACCCCTAGCTTGTTTAATTGTGTTGGGATGGGGTTATGTTGCCGTTGCTCAAACTCCAGCAGCCGGGCCAACAACAGCAGAATTAAAAGTAGCCCTAGACACTCTTTGGGTAGCGATCGCAGCATTTTTAGTATTCTTCATGAATGCTGGTTTTTGTATGTTAGAAACCGGCTTTTGTCGTCAAAAAAATGCTGTTAACGTCCTCGCCAAAAACTTAATTGTGTTTGCGCTAGCTACCGTTGCTTTTTGGGCAATTGGTTTTGGCTTGATGTTCGGCGATGGCAACGATTTTATCGGGTTAAATGGGTTCTTTTTAGCAGGAGCAGATAACAGTCCCGCCACTGCAAAAGAATATCAAGGTGTGTTTAGTGCTTTAAACTGGGCTGGTGTACCTCTAGCTGCTAAATTCTTGTTCCAATTAGTGTTTGCGGGAACAGCCGCCACAATTGTTTCTGGTGCAGTAGCAGAAAGAATCAAGTTTGTTGACTTTTTAATTTTCAGCCTTTTACTGGTAGGTATTGCCTACCCCATTACTGGACATTGGATTTGGGGTGGTGGTTGGTTATACAAACAAGGATTCTGGGATTTTGCTGGCTCTACAGTAGTTCACTCAGCCGGTGGTTGGGCAGCTTTAATGGGAGCAGCTTTCCTTGGCCCCCGTATTGGTAAATATCAAGACGGTAAAGTTGTGGCTTTACCTGGTCACAATATGAGTATTGCCACTCTAGGCTGTTTGATTTTGTGGTTGGGTTGGTTTGGTTTTAACCCTGGTTCAACAATGGCGGCTGATCCCAATGCCATTACTCACATTGCCTTAACAACCAACATGGCGGGTGCAGTCGGTGGAATTGCAGCAACTGCTACCGCTTGGTTGTATTTGGGTAAGCCAGACCTATCAATGATTATCAACGGTATTCTGGCGGGCTTGGTAGCAATTACAGCCCCTTGTGCCTTTGTTAGTCTTCCCAGTGCCTTTATTATCGGTTTAATAGCTGGTGTAATCGTAGTTTTTGCTGTCACCTTCTTTGACAAACTCGGTATTGATGACCCAGTAGGTGCTACATCCGTTCACCTAGTTTGTGGTGTTTGGGGTACTTTGGCTGTTGGTTTGTGGTCTGTTGGCCCTGGTGTTTATTCCTGGTATGGTGAGGGACTTGGCCCTGCTAAGGGTTTATTCGCTGGTGGTGGCTTTGGACAGTTAGGTGTACAGTTTTTAGGTGCTATTTCCGTTGGTGGGATGACTGTACTTCTTACCAGCATTTTCTGGATAATTCTCAAAGCTACTTTGGGTATTCGCGTCACCAGAGAAGAAGAACTGGAAGGCTTGGATATTGGCGAACACGGTATGGAAGCTTACAGTGGATTCCTCAAGGAAGCCAGCCCTGGTGGATTTGCAGAAGGTGGTCAACCCGAAGGCTATTCATCCGGTGAAGATTATCCTGGCACGGTATAAAGCAAATTAGAATTACAAGCATTCTCAACCCCCAATTTCTTACTGAAGTTGGGGGTTTAAACTTTTTCAGTACCAACAGCAATACAATAGAGTGCGGCGTGACGCTGACCATCAATACCCAAAATACGGTTGATGCTGGAATCGTGAAATCCCCCCAGACAAAGACTACCAAGTCCTAACTCTACAGCCATCAGACAGATATTTTCAGCTTGATGACCAGCTTCCAATAAAACAAAACGGTAGCCTCTGGTGCCATACTTATAAAGCGATCGCATAAACACACCAGTCAGGATAAATAAGGCATTGGCGTGAGTAATAAAATCCTGATCTAATAGAGGTGTAATAAAGTCATGGGGGACTGACTCGTTCACCCAATGTAAACCATGACCACGCGGTTCATAGTGATATAAACCCGCAGCTAAATCATTAACTTCCTGTATAGATACAAACATTTCGAGAGGATAGAGTCCACCAGCTGAGGGAGCATTTCTGCCCTCATAGGTGTAACTCTGTACCTGACGCAGACCATTAATTCCACAGGCTGAATCTAGTAACTGTGCCAGTACAGTTTGTGACATCTGGACATTTTGAAATGCACGCACTGAACGACGTTTATTTAACAAACTTGCCAGATGATTATCCCTGGGTACTGGAGGTAATTCTAAAACGGGCGCATCTGGTAAATAACGCATTTCACCAGCAGGTACTGGTTGAGCATAAGCGTCTGGTGGTGGGGAATTCAAATGGTAAAGCAGGGTTAACTCTAGAGGTTCGTTGACTTTGTACATGGAGGGAAAGGGTGTAGGGAAGGGTATGGGGGTGTAAGGGTGTAGGGTTTTAGGGGTGTAAGGGTGTAAGGGTTTAGGGGGATATGCAATTTCCTATTGTCAATGGCGATTCAATCTAGGGGATGTGGGCAAGGATTTAGGTGATGAGGGCGACTGTAGCCTAAACGTTCTGGAACTGTAAACAAACGCTGAGTTCCCAAGGGTTCTTGACCATAGCCAAAATATATTGGTACTAATTCACTGGCTAACGTCCGTACTACCCGAAAACCTAGTGGTGCGACATCAGGGGTGGTGACATCTACTAAATAAGCTTCAGCACCAACTTGATGAAGTTTCTGCACCACTGATTGCAACCTTTCTGATTCTGTGTAGTCCCTACAAGTCTGTAAATCGGCAATTTCTCGCCCGTGGTTATGGTGTAGAAGAAAATCTAATTCCCCCAGTCTTGCGGTTGTGTAGAAGAAAGCACTATGGTCTTTTAAATCCTGGATATCTTGATATTGATGGAGATTGGCACCATCTCCCGCCAGCATACGGCTAATATCATGGGGGCGAATTTGACAAACTTCAAAGATAGCTTTGCGAAGGGCTGTGGCACCGTCTAAATCACATCCTAAGCCAGTGACTAAAGCTGGACTTTCGCCGGAACGGTCAATTGCAAAAGCTGCAATCACTGGTACTTGAATATCTGTAGTCAAGTCAAACGCCATTAATTCTATGCCAAATCTGGCATAGTTACGAGCGATCGCAGTTTCTATGCCTGGTTGATGAGTAAAATCAATGCGGGGGACTGGGAGACGATTTAACCAGGTAATCATGAAAGCATCGCGTTCAATCAACTCACACAAACCACGGTAGGCGGCAAACTCCACAGATAAGCCACTGGCCATACCGTTAGTTGTGACAGGTAAGATACAATCCCCTAACTGATGACTACAAAAATTGAGATAAACCGAGGCTGCTGGGAGTAAAATCTGCTGTTGGCTATGCAAATTCACAGCAGTAACCCAGGAAGTCTGTATTTTTGGGTCGAAAGTCGGAAAAGGAAAATTGGGGTCAGAGTATTGCTGCTGAGAAAACGAGAAAAAAACTTGGGGAGGGATAGCCACATCCGCGAGACTTTCGTAACTATCGATAATTATTTGTCTGCGGTCAACAATGCTACCACAATAACGTTCTAAAGCTTCGCCCACAGCACCGATAATAGCCTGTTCATCATTCATCCCTTTGCCTACGCCGTAACGTAAATCATCTGTGGCTTTATAGATGTTAAAGTGCGAGAGTTCCGCTTGCCACAACACAGGCAGTTCAAACTCTGTATAGGGTTTAGTCAATCTGTCTAATTTTTGAATAATACCAGTGTGGGGACTGACTAAATCTCGCCAGTTTGGGCTAGCAACTGTTGCGTTCATGATTTTCAAAATGGGGAATGGGAAGAACAGTGAGGACAGCCAGGCTTTTTGAGAACCACATTGTGAGTGAGTTTGGTGGTGATTAAATCTAGATGGAGTAACTTACCCTGTGTGGTGATTGGTAAACCTAGTAACAACTTCACTGCATCCAGCACTAAGTAACTACCCACCAAGGTGTGACCTATGGGCAAATTTTCCCGCCATTGGGGTTGAGAACGGCGATCGCGGTCTAAGTGTCTTTCTAGTTGTAATTGTGCTTCTGGTAACTTAGCACAAGCAATAGACCGCATCCGATAGCACAGATAACAGGGACTATCACCGCCGACAACTAAAGGGCCAATAGTACCCTCAATTCCAAAAGCTCCCCCAGGAAGTAATGGACACTGCATATTTAAACAGAGTCGGTTGAGACGATAGGCTAAATTCACTGAGACTGCATCAGTGGCCACAATAGCTAAATCAACATCATCTAATAAAGCCTTGACTGTATCATCATCGTTCAAAATATCCGTGACTGTCTCAATGGCGGTAAATCCTCCCATACCTGCAATCTGCCTAGCTGTTTCCACAGCGCGCAAATTACCAGACTGGCTCAATCCCCAATTAGCCATAATCGTGGCATCATAAGCAGATGTAGAGATACTATCGCACAGGCGCAGAAATCCCACACCACAGGCTGCTAGATTAATTGCGGCTACTACACCTGAGCCACCTAACCCAAAAATCGCCACACGAGCATTAGCTAGACGTTCTTGAGCATTTTTTGGCTGAAAACCTAGTTCATGGTACAGGCTAAATTGAGGTAAAAATTGCTCGTGATTATTTAAAGCAAATGTAGTTTCTGAATATTCTTCAACTAAGCGATTGTTCATCAAAAACGTTAAACATTCATCGAGAGAAGTATCTGTAATTTGTTCACACACAGCAGCACGTATTTCTCCGATGGTGTGTGTTCCATCTAGTAAGGGAAAAACAATATTTTCTAAATCTTTTAATGCTTGACCATCGACTTTGAGAGTGCGTCGTGTTGTGTTAAATATCATCGTTTCTCGGTCTAAATCAGACTCGGAAGGCATCACATGAATCAGGAGATGTTCCAGTAATCGCAACTTTTGATTATCATGAAATTGCATAGTTGATTATATCCGAATTCAGCAAAAAATCAGGCTTAATAAAATAAACAAAAGCAACAGTTTTATGTTTGTTAGATAGCTAAAATTTGGTTACATTAATAACCAAAATTCATCTCCGATTCTTCTACATTTACATCTGGTAATGAGGCAACACCACAGCCCCCACCACATTTACCACAACCGCCGCAGCCAAAACAGCGAAAACAACGGAAACAACGGAAACAGCGACCACATCGACCGCAGCCACCGCAACCACCACAACCTCCGCAATTACCGATAATAGGAGGCATCACTCCTTGACTAGCTAATTTTTCCCAAGCAGTGATCTCTGCGTCAGACAGTAAAACCTGTTCAAGTTTATCGTCGCTGTCTGCTAAACGCATTTCTATGGTTTTTTCCAGCAATTTTACATCAGTAAACATCATCATTTACTCCTTGTAACCTAAACTCATTGGAATTTTCGGAAAATCTGCATTCGTGGTATTGAATAGGGATGATGTTCATCTGTTAATATTTTTTTAGCAAATTTAAACGCAAGGATTATTCAGAAATTACTAATTGCTAAAGCCACAGAAATTTCTTACCTGTTATTATTTTGCTAATCAAATTAACAGAGAACTCACATCTTGGTATTCAGAGTATGACTAGTCCACATAAATCAAAGTTAATTGCTGATTTTAGCTAGTGGATTATGTCGGAGATTTAATTTTCTTCTCATCTCATTTTTTGAGAAGTAACTGTTGCTTTTGAAATCAATAAATGACTTTGATTTTTAATGACTTGAGTTCTTCAACAATATCAACGATATCTTCTTTTCGATGTTTTTATTCTTTCTGAGGTAGTTATTGATTATTTTTAATGTTATATCTTCAGAAGTATTTATTTTATGCCAGATAATACTAAGGTTGTAGATACTTAACAATTCAAAATTCAAAATTCAAAATTCAAAATTAAAGACATTTTCAGTCGGGGATTTCAACCCCCACTGAAAATATGCTACGTATAGACGTAGGGGTCTTAAACCCTCTGATTTACGATAAATTAAAGAATTTTAGAATAATAAATTACAGACATTGCAGCAATCATCAACTAAAAATCAACTTTAATGAAAATACAAAAGCATACAAAATTGGGATAGGTAGTATTGTTTCGAGATTCTGGAACAGCCTAAAAATCTAGGCTTTTAATCCAAAATCCGTCTTGAAAAGTTTCCTACGGCGGGAAACCCGCCTACAGAACTTTTGTCTTCGACACGCTACGCGAACGCAAAATCCAAAATCCAAAATTGGTATCAGAGGTAGGTGGGATGTGTACACTCAAGCTTTATGGCGTTCTCTACCCTTAGTATGGAAAGCTGCACCACAGGAAATTGCTATCTTAATGCTCGTGATTTTATTGCAGGGGTTTTTACCTGCTGTGAGTGTTTGGATTACCAAATTAGTCATAGATACGATAGCAACAGAGTTATCTGCCGGTAAAGCATTGGGGTGGGAAATTTTACTACCTTTAGTGGCTGCATGGGTGGGAGCTTTATTAATACAAACACTCCTTGATCCTTGGCGGACTGCACTCCAAGGAAATGTCAATGATAAGTTGACAGCACACTTAAGTTTAATGTTGATGCGTAAAGCCGATAGTTTACCTGACCTCAACCGTTTTGAAGATGCTCAATTTTATGATGAGTTACAGCTGTTGCAAGAACAAGTTAGCTATCAACCTTTGAATTTATTAGAAAATTTAGTGGAGTTGGGTCGGTCACTGGTCACGGTGGTGGTGATGGTGGGGTTATTAATTCCCCTAGCTGTTTGGATTCCTCTAGTGATTGCGATCGCTACTGTACCCCAAGTAGTAGTCTCTGCCCAATACGGCAAAGCAATTTGGCTAACTCTATTTGAAAATAGCCCCCAAGCCCGCAGAATGAGATATTACACATCAGTGATGCTAACTGACACCTACGCTAAGGAAACGCGACTTTTTCAGCTAGGTGAATTTTTTATTGAGCGATATCTGCAAGCATTTGGGTCTTTACACAACTCTATGCGCCATTTACGAGGTCAACAAGCTTTTTGGTCTTCCAGTTTAGCTGTTTTAAGCACTTTGGGAAATGGCTTTGCTTTTTACTGGGTGGTCAAGCAAGCATTTCAAGGGGAATTTAGTCCAGGTAGTGTGTTGTTATTCGTTCAATCTTTAACTTACTTCCAACAGAATTTAGCTGCATTTGTCGGTAATGGACTGGAACTTTGGGAGAATGTTTTATATATGCAGCAATTCTTTAATTTTCTCGACAGCGCAAGTCCCATGTTATTGACTGTACCTGGAGAGAAAACCCCTCATCCCATACTGACTGGGATTACCTTTGAAAACGTCTATTTCCGCTACCCAGATGCTCAAACATGGGCTGTGAAAAATATCTCTTTTACTCTACACCCTGGTGAAACAGTAGCGATCGTTGGCGAAAATGGCGCAGGTAAGACTACTATCGTCAAGTTACTCACCAGGTTATACGACCCCACTAAAGGCAGAATTTTGGTTGATGGGGTAGACCTAAAGCATTTAAATCTACAAGAGTGGCGACAGCAAATAGCTGGAGTTTTTCAAGATTTCGGTCGTTACGCTCTCACCCTAGGAGAAAATATCGCTTTAAGTAATCTCCAAGCCCTTGAAAATCGAGATTTACTAAGATTTGCTATAGAAAAAGCCGATATTATCCAACTAGTTACCCAATTTCCCACAGGGGCGGATACACCCTTGGGTAAGCAGTTTAGTGGTACAGAATTATCTGGTGGTCAATGGCAAAAGTTAGCCCTAGCCCGTGCCTTTGTGCGTCAGCAAGCCCAAATCCTGCTGTTAGATGAACCCACAGCCGCACTCGACCCCCGCAGCGAATATGAGCTTTATTTGCGCTTTGTAGAACTAACTGAAGGCAAGACTACCATTTTGATTACGCATCGACTAGCCTCTGTACGTATGGCTCATAGGATATTAGTGCTGAAAGCTGGTCAATTAATAGAAGATGGCACCCATCAAGAGCTTTTACAACATGGTGGCGAGTATACAACGTTGTGGAATATGCAAGTTCAGCAGTATAGGGATGTAAGGGTGTAAGGGTGTAAGGGTGTAAGGGTGTAAGGGTGTAGGGAAAAAATATTTCTTTCCCCAATCCCCAGTCCCCGTATTTCTGAAAATCATTGAGAGACAAAAGCTACATAGTAGTTCCATAGATTTTATCTATGAATATGATTATTTTTTTGTTAAGATTTCCCGAAACCCAAATCCAAGTAATCTGGAAGACAAAAATTTCCAGTCAAAAGTAATCAAATGTAACTAAGTATACAAGGATATTGCTCTTCAAGGGAAAAAACAAAAAGACGTGATCAAGAAATGTTTAGGGATTGGGTTTCTTACCCTACTACTGCTAATAGCTCCTTTTATGGGTAATGCCTTTGCCCAAACACCAGCTAGTACCCCATCTGCGGATACTGGGGATACAGTGTTTATGCTGGTATCATCTGCTTTTGTGTTGTTGATGACACCAGGATTGGCATTTTTCTATGGTGGCTTTGTGCGATCGCGCAATATCCTCAATACATTGATGATGAGTTTTGTATTGATGGCGATTGTGGGAGTTAGCTGGGTGCTATGGGGTTATAGTCTCTCATTTGCGCCTGGGTTGCCATTTATTGGCGGCTTACAATGGTTGGGCTTAAATGGTGTGGGGCTAGAAACAACCAACTATTTGCAAGGTTCGGCACCTGTGGATGTAGTTTCTTACGCTCCGACGATTCCCCATCAAGCATACATGATTTATCAAGCCATGTTTGCTATTATCACCCCAGCGTTGATTTCTGGTGCGATCGCTGAACGGATGAGTTTTCGCGCCTATTGTTTATTTGTCTTGCTGTGGTCAACCTTGATTTATACCCCTTTAGCGCATATGGTTTGGGCTAAAGGTGGTTTATTGGGGTTATATGGCGGTTTAGGCGCGCTAGATTTTGCTGGTGGTACAGTTGTACATATCAGTTCTGGTGTGTCTGCGCTAGTTGCAGCGATTGTTTTAGGGCCACGCAAAACTCACCCCGACCGTCTCAGTCCTCCCCACAATGTCCCATTCATCTTATTGGGTGCGGGCTTGCTGTGGTTTGGTTGGTTTGGCTTTAATGCTGGCAGTGCTTTATCTGTAGCTAGCGGGACTTCCGGTAATATAGTCACCAACGTTGCTACGACTGCTTTTGTTTCTACTAACACCTCGGCGGCGGCGGGGGCTTTGATGTGGTTGATTTTAGAAGCCACTTTACGCGGTAAACCTACAGCAGTGGGGGCAGCAACAGGGGCAGTTGCTGGTTTAGTGGGGATTACACCAGCCGCCGGGTTTGTTGTTCCCTTATCAGCAATTTTGATTGGTTTTATCACTGCTTTCGTCTGTTTCTATGCGGTCAGTTTCAAACATAAGCTGAATGTTGACGATGCCTTAGATACCTATCCTGTACATGGTGTAGGTGGCACAGTTGGAGCAATTTTAACCGCCCTTTTTGCCACTAAGGAAGTTAACTCACTTGGTAAAGATGGCGTGTTACGGGGTAATTTTGGGGAATTAGGTGTGGAATTAGCAGCCATTGCGATTGCTTATGTAATTGCAGCTGTGGGAACTTGGCTAATTCTCAAAATTATTGCCGCTACTGTGGGGCTACGAGTCAAAGAAGAAGCCGAATACCAGGGTTTGGATATCAATGAACACGGAGAAGAAGGTTATAACTCCGAGTTTGGCGATCGCATTATCTCCGAATAATTGCTGAAAATAGTGCGATTATCTTACTAGCGATTTAAAATCTGAGTCAAATCATAGGAAGATTTCGCTAGTCGTGTCCACTACTGCAAAAACCTTTCCGGTCTGGGCGTTTTTCTTACTGGCAACCAACGGCATCCTTATGTTGGCGGTCATTCTGCTGATTTGGCGACAGCAGGGATTGACCGCCGTTTCCAGTAATGCCCCTCCTCCAGTTCCAGCCAATCAAAACCCACCCCCAACACCAGAGTTAGGCCGCCGCCATCAACTCACCTATCAACAATGGGTAGATATCCTCAACCAAGAAGCCCAAGTAGCTGCTCAACAGCGTCCATCAAAGTTGAGTGTCTTAGTGGGAGATTCATTGAGTCTGTGGTTTCCTGTGGAATTATTACCCCAAGATAGAAATTGGCTTAATCAAGCAATTTCCGGTGAAACCAGCAATGGATTATTGAAAAGATTAAATTTATTTGACCAGACACAACCAGAGACGATTTTTGTGATGATTGGGATCAATGACTTGATTCGGGGAGTAGATGATCAAGTCATTTTAGACAATCAAAGGCAAATCATCATTTACCTGCGAAAAAATCATCCCAAAACCAAAATCTTTATCCAATCAATTCTGCCCCACGGAGGAGCAGCAGCCACTTGGGAAGGAAAAGAGAAATTACTAGCGATTCCCAACAGTCGGATTGAAAAGTTAAATCAGCAGTTACGAAGCATCGCTGTGAAAGAAGGTGTGGCATACCTAGATTTATATTCCTTGTTCGCGGATCAAAAAGGTAATATGCGGACTGAATTAACTACTGATGGTTTACATCTGAGTCCCGCAGGTTATCTAGTGTGGCGCACTGCGTTGCAGATTTATCAGAAGGGACGGGGGACTGGGGACTGATAAAGGCAAAAGGCAAAAGGCAAAAGTAAAAAAAGGAAAAGATTCTCTTACCTTTTGACTTTTTACTTTCTCAATATGCGTCTTGGCACGAGAGAATCATTAAAGAGGAGATACAAAAAAATAAGAGATTATGGATACAAAAGCTTTTAAGCGTTCACTAAATCACTCCGAGAATTACAACCGTAAAGGATTTGGTCATCAGGCTGAAGTCGCTACCCAATTGAAATCTGAGTATCAAAGTAATCTAATTCAAGAAATTCGCGATCGCAATTACACTTTGCAAAGAGGCGATGTCACTATCCGCCTGGCGCAAGCTTTTGGGTTTTGCTGGGGTGTAGAACGCGCTGTGGCGATGGCTTACGAAACCCGTAAGCACTTTCCCACAGAACGCATTTGGATTACTAACGAAATTATCCATAACCCTTCTGTAAATCAGCGAATGCAGGAAATGCAAGTTGGCTTTATTCCTGTAAATGGTACTCAAAAAGATTTCTCTGTCGTAGGTCAAGAAGATGTAGTGATATTACCTGCTTTTGGGGCTAGTGTCCAAGAAATGCAGCTACTCAATGATAAAGGCTGTAAAATCGTTGATACTACCTGTCCTTGGGTTTCCAAAGTCTGGAACACCGTAGAAAAGCACAAAAAAGGTGATTACACCTCAATTATTCATGGTAAATATAAGCACGAGGAAACTGTTGCTACCAGTTCCTTTGCTGGTAAATATTTAATCGTTCTCAATTTACAAGAAGCTCAATATGTAGCTGACTATATTTTATATGGGGGCGATCGCCAGGAATTTTTACAAAAGTTTGCTAAAGCTTGTTCCCCAGGTTTTGATCCTGACACAGATTTAGAACGCGTCGGTATCGCCAATCAAACCACCATGCTCAAAGGTGAAACTGAGCAGATTGGTAAACTGTTTGAGCATACCATGATGCAGAAATACAGCCCGGTTGAATTAAATCAACATTTCCAAAGTTTTAATACTATTTGTGACGCTACCCAAGAACGCCAGGATGCGATGTTGGAATTAGTGGAACAAAAATTAGATTTTATGGTGGTAATTGGTGGGTTTAATTCTTCCAACACCACCCAATTGCAACAAATTGCCCAACAAAGAGGGATACCTTCATATCATATAGATAGCGTAGGGCGTATTAAGTCTAGAACATCAATTGAACATCGGCAATTAACTGGGGATTTAGTCATTACAGACAACTGGCTACCAGACGGGGAAATTGTTGTTGGCATTACTTCTGGAGCTTCTACACCTGATAAGGTTGTCGAAGATGTAATTGAGAAGATTTTTACTCTGAAGGCAACTGTGACAGTTTCTTGAGAGTGCTGAGTAATGTTAGCGGTAGCGCGGCGTTTAGCCGGTGCTGAGTGCTGAGTAATGAGTAATGAGTAAAATAAAATTACTCAATAATTCAGCACTTAGTCAGTAATTGTTTGTAGTAAGGACTTTAGTCCTCTAATAAAAATTTTCATCTTTATTACTTGCTTGAACTAGTTTGTTTCTTCAGTTGTTTTAATTACTAAGTCTTAATTTTCTCAATGTCATTTGATAACCTGTGCAAGCTACTCTCTGAAAAAAATCCTGATATTTTTGCTAGTTGGGTTTTAGGTACACCACAAACTGCTGTTACAGTTCTCAAAACCGAATTAAGTATCGAACCCATACGCGCAGATTACGTTACATTCCTACAACTCCAAGAACGCATTCTGCACCTGGAGTTTCAAACTAAACTAGAATCTACGCCACCTCTACCCCTGCGAATGCTTGATTACTGGGTGCGCTTGTATCGATTGTATCGTTTACCAATTACACAGGTTGTAGTGTTATTACTTCCACCTGCACCTGATCAAGTAATTGAAACCGTGTTTCATGTCGAAAATACGCGTCATGAATATCGTGTAATTCGGATGTGGGAGGAAAATCCCCAATTATTTCTTGATGAACCAGCTTTGCTACCATTAGCACCACTAGCTGCAACTACTCAACCGCAAACTTTATTACAACAAGTTGTACAGCGAGTAAATCAACTTGAACCAGAAGAAAAATCTCAAGTCTCCGCCTACACTCAAATTTTAGCGGGGTTAAAATACAAAAAGGACTTGATTCAACAGTTATTTCGGGAGGGTATGATGCGCGAATCAGTGATTTATCAAGATATTCTTTCCGAAGGTGAAAAAATCGGAGAACAACGAGGAGAACAACGAGAACGATCGCTTATTTTGAGGCTCTTAACTCGTCGTGTGGGAGAATTACCGCAGTCAATGCGAGAACGGGTAGAAACTCTCTCTTTAGAACAAGTAGAACATCTAGGAGAAGCTTTGTTAGATTTTCAGGCGATCGCGGATTTAGAAACTTGGTTAAATACAATAGCGTCCTAAAAAAGCTAAGAATCTCCCGACTATTGGCAAAATCAACTTCGCATCACTGGATAGTCGGGAGATATCTAGTTATCTACTGTGAGATTTTTCTGGCATCACCATATTAACTGCCACCTTACCATTTTTACCGTTGGTATGATGGGTATGGCCGTTATTGTTTCGGGGTTGAATTACGCCATAACCGCCATGATTGCGTTCATAAATGACGTTAATCTCACCAGTTTCTGCGTTGCGGAACATATAAAAATCATGTCCCACTAATTGTAACTGCTCTAAGGCTTCTGCAACCGTCATCGGTGGCATGGAAAAATATTTGGTACGAACAACTTCTTGGGGGAGTTCGGGAGTGCGATCGCCGATTAAATCTGCAACGACCGGTTGTGGTACAACTACTTCATTAGTGGGTTGAGCTTGAGTTTTCTTGTCTTGTTTTCTTTCTTTATATTTTCGCAGTTGTCTGGCAATTTTATCTGCAACTAAATCAATGCTAGCGTACAAGTTTTCGCTGCTTTCCTCGGCGCGGATGACACTACCATTTGCATATATAGTGACTTCAGCCGCTTGTTTAGGGTTAATTCGGGGATTGCGAGCTACGCTAAGGTGGACATCCACTTCGTTGGTGATGTTCTGGAAGTGACTAACTGCTTTTTCAATTTTTTGATGCACATATTCTCGAATCGCATCGGTAATTTCAATATTTTTGCCGTGGATGACAAGCTTCATGTAAACTCTCCCGCTCGATAGCTCAATATTTAATGTGATGTCGTCTTAGTATGAAAAGAGATTGCGGTAAGTTATGTCACTGCACCAACACCTATTGAGGAATATTAAAACGTACTGCAAGTACGACATAGTGTAAAAAAGCACTAAGTCAAAGTAGGAGAAAACCCCAAAATCGGCTTTCTTGATTTCACCTTGCACCCTTTTACCTTTGCCTTTGTGTACTAGTCTGTTTACTCCCATTTTTTGCATCTATATAGTTATTCTCATGTATACTCTTGACTCTGCTCCTTGATTTGCTGCGATTCGCTTGCCCCAAATTAGGCGATCGCTCTAACTGATTGCTAGACAATTAGGTTCATCGCCTTTTTTCTCAATTAAGGTAGCCTCATTCATGGCTGTTTTGACTAACTGACGCATCAAAACAAACTTTACATAACCCATAGTAGTTACTTTTTGTTTGTTAAAGGAGATTTGTTTGCTTTTTTGTGAGAGTATACAAGTCCTTCAGATGTAAAAAGATATGAAATTCATCAGCCAGTACATTCGTTCCTCTTCTCTTGGCGTGATGCTTGTTGTAGGAATTCCTCCCAACACCTTTGTGTTTATATATTCAAACTAGCACTTTGTTTTTCCCAAAGATGATTCCCTTGATGTTCCTTTAAAATCCTTTGCATAGCTTGACAATTGTTGAATATATTCCTAGAACTTGCAATATATTTAGTTGTTAATACAGTTGATATTCGGTATGAGCCGTAGTAATGAGTCAGCACAAGTAAAAGATTGTTTGCTATACAATCAAGGACTGATACCTTATCAAAAAGCCCATGAATGGCAAAGATCGCTCGTAACTGAGAGGATTCATCACCCTGATTTGGAAGATGTATTAATTTTGCTAGAACATCCCCCTGTCTACACCTTGGGACAAGGTAGCAACGCAGAATTCCTCAAATTTGACGTAAATCAGCAGTTATTTGAGGTCTACAGAACGGAACGTGGCGGGGAAGTGACATATCACTGTCCCGGACAATTAGTGGGATATCCGATTTTAAATCTGCACCGTTATCGTAAAGATTTACATTGGTACCTGCGACAATTAGAGGAAGTAATCATTCGCGTCCTTGCAGTTTACGATTTAGCAGGCGATCGCATTCCGCCTTTGACTGGTGTATGGTTAGAAGGGCGTAAGGTGGCAGCAATTGGAATTAAAGTCAGTCGTTGGATTACCATGCACGGTTTTGCTTTAAACGTGTGTCCTGATATGACAGGCTTTAGCCGCATTGTTCCCTGTGGTATCGCAGATAAACCAGTTGGTAGTTTAGCCGAATGGATTCCTGGAATTACTTGCGATGAAGTACGCCCTCATGTCACCCAAGCTTTTACGGAAGTATTTGGTGTCAAATTTATAGAGGCAATTGTGAAATAATTGTGCTGTTTTCAGTATATTTAGATGTAAATATGTAATGGGTGCAATTTACTTTTGATGAGAAATATCAAGTAATAAAAAGCAAATGTCTGTATATTTGAGATTTTAATTGAGCAAGTTAGAATGTGAATTGTCTAGCACTCCCGAAGCTAAATTTTTGTATCAGTTGACGCAAATTGCACCTGTGACATATCCAAACACTCCACAGACTTACGCCCCGGTGTTTACGTCTCTTAGAGAAAGAGACTGGAAAGTTCTCACAGAACTTTTTGACAGACACGATAGCGAAGAAATTGAAGCTGACATCAACACCAATTTGTTGTTCATGATTCCTGAACCATGTTGGGAAGACGATCCCTTTGACTTCTTGCGGGAATATCTTTAAAAGTGGTGAGTGGTGAGTGCTGGGTGCTGAGTTTTGTGAGTAGTAAGTGGCGCGACGTTTAGCCGATACTGACTTCCGACAACACCAATTTCCTTAAACCTAGCAAGGTTGTCACCCATCCAAATTAAGCATACACTCATTACTCATTACTTATTACTTATTACTCACCACTCATTACTCATCACTCAGCACCGGCTAAACGCCGCGCTACCGCTAACATCACTCACTCAGGGGGTAAGCATCACATGGCTAGATTCAGTTTTAGGCGTTGGCTGTGTTGGTGTCTAGTTGTGTGTGTGAGTTGTGTTTTACTCTCTGGCTGTAGCATTAATTCGAGTGTTAGTAAAACTTTGCGAGTCGCGACGGAACCAGCGTTTCCACCCTTTGAGTTTCAAGGACAAGGTGGAGAATTGCAGGGTTTTTCCATTGATTTAATGAATGCAGTTGCCTCATCTGCTAACTTGCAAGTAAAATTTCAAAGTCTGCCATTTGATGGCATTATCCCAGCCTTGCAAGCCAAAACCGTAGATGCAGCCATCAGTTCTATTACTATCACCGCCGAACGCGCCAAAGCTGTAGCTTTCTCTCGTCCCTATTTTAAAGCCGGATTGGCGATCGCCATTCGAGAAAATAATCCCAATATTACAGGTTTTGATAGTCTCAACAATAAAAAAATTGCCGTCCAAATTGGGACAACCGGCGCAGAGAAAGCCAAAAGTATCCCAGGTGCAGAAATTCGCAGTTTTGACTCTGCACCTCTAGCCTTACAAGAATTACTGAATGGTAATGTAGATGCAGTTATTAATGATGCACCAGTAACTTTATATGCTATTAATACAGGCAATCTCAAAGGTATTAAGGTTGTAGAACAATTACTTACAGAGGAATATTACGGTATCGCCACAGCCCAAAATTCACCGAATTTATCACTCATTAATAACGGAATAGATATAGTTTTAAAAAACGGTACTTATAATCAAATTTATCAAAAATGGTTTAACTCTACTCCGCCACAATTACCAGATAAATCACCATTTGCTAACCAAAATACCACAGGTAAAGGGGGCATATTTGCTTCAATTGGGTTAATTTTGCAAGCTTTACCAACTCTATTACAAGGTGCATTAATCACCCTACAACTTACAATTATTTCTGTTGTGTTGGGTTTAATTGCTGGTTCATTAATCGGTATTGTGCGCCTTTCTAAAATTACTCCTGTGCGTTGGTTAGCGAGAGCTTATGTTGACTTTTTTCGGGGTACGCCTTTACTCGTGCAAATTTTTATGATTTATTTTGGCATCCCGGCCATTGCTCAAGAACTGAATTTTACTTTCACATTTGATCGTTTAGTAGCTGGGGTAATTGCCTTAAGTTTAAATTGTGCAGCTTATATTGCTGAAATTGTTCGTGCAGGTATTCAATCAATTGAACCAGGACAAGCAGAAGCAGCTAAATCATTAGGCTTAAATCCTATCTTAACAATGCGTTTGGTAATTTTCCCCCAAGCTTTTCGGCGTATGTTACCAGCTTTAGGAAATGAATTTATTAGTTTATTAAAAGATACTTGCTTAGTCGCAGTCATTGGATTTGAAGAATTATTTCGCAAAGGACAATTGATTGTCGCTGCCAACTATCGTCCGTTTGAAATTTATGCAGCAGTCGCCATAGTTTATCTATGTTTAACGCTGTTATCTTCTCAAGCTTTTAGTCGCTTAGAAACTTGGATGAATCCAAATAAATACAGCCAAATTCAGCAAAGCAAAGCCTCTAATTTAGACAAGTAATAATGGCTAATTAACACTATCAAAATTATCAATAATCTTTTGCAGATATTGAGTAGAGGCAAATTCCGCGTTTGCTCGCACAATTAAATCCGGTAAATTTAAGGCATCACGCAACTGACGATAAAAGTGAATAGTATTTTGTAGTGCTTGAGCAATTTCATATCGATCATGTTTAGCGGCAATAGTCTGACAAAAATCCCTAAGTCGGAGTGGAATTTCTTTCTCCAGATTTCTTACCCCACGAGGTAATCTTCCAGCCTCGACTTTTGCCAACGGTGCTAAAACTTGCCCTCGGAGAAATGCTAAAAAATCAAGGGCTTCAAACAGTTCGCCTCTACCTAATTTAGCGGCGCAGTAATGTATCCATACCCAAAATCGGTCTTCAATCCATTGCAAATCAACAGGTGGATAGTGACATGGATGATTGGCAACAGCTAGGGTTAGTAAATTTTCTTTTTCCCACAAAACTGCCGGATTTTCTACTCTGTCTGTGAAAAATTCTTGTAAACGCAAAAATTTAAAATCAACGTGTAACAAAGGATGATCATAAAGACAAATTAATAATCTGGGTTCCCCGACGTGTTCACCAGTAAAAGCTGCTAGTAATGAACTAAACTGACTAGCAAAAATTTCACGTTCTTGCAAGATATTGTGATAATAAACATCATCGATCACAATTATTAAATCGAGATCAGAATACTCATCCATTTCTCCACTTAAATATGAACCTGCGATCGCCACACCTAATAAGCGTTCATCAGTCTGTAATTTATTGAGCATTTTTTCTAAAAAAGAACGGTGTGGTTCAGGAATTGGCATATGATTTTTTATCATTACTTAAACTCTCTTAATTCACCAACTTCTAAAATAACTGAAAATAACTAGCTTTGATATCACTCTATTTTCATGCAATAATTAGCATCCACCAATATTCAGCATAATATAGCAGTCCTAAATTATTCGTGATAAACAAGATACCCGACTTTTCATAGAAGTCGGATATCTGGGGAGTAGGTGTCGCTGAATTTTTCATCTAAGAAAGCATCACGAACTGCATAAACTAACTTTGAAGGGAGCGAAAAATCCTCAACTTTTCTGGAAATAAAAACCTCAGTCTCAAGAAAGATTCTTGTGAGGACGTAATTCCTATTTAATATGAATTACCGTGTATGCCTACGGGGAAATCTAAATGAAGCGAGACTCTACAGGTAAGTTTGTTAGCAATTGGGAATTGGAAAACAAACAACGGGTTAGCGTATCCCTTACCAATACAGCGTGGCGATCGCTTGATGAGGAAGCACAAAAGCAAGGGATTTCGCGTTCGGAGTTGATTGAATACTTTGCCCGCAGTCTAGGAAATGAGCCATATCCCGATTGCCAGGAAATGAGGGCAATTGCTGAAAACGCTTTTGTACAAGAACGGATTGCTACCTTAGAGCGTCAAAAACGGGAATTAGAAGCTTTACTAGAAAATGCCCCGGATGCGATCGCCCGTTTCGATTCGCAAATTCGTTATCTGTATGTTAACCGCATGGGCGAGCAAGCCTTGGGATATTCGCGGGATGCTCTTTTGGGTAAATCCATGTCGGAATTTATGTCAGACCCCATATACCTATTTTGGGAAGAGCATTTACGCCAAGTGTTTGCTACTGCTCAAGAACAGGAAATTGAATTTGAATTTACCACCCCGTTTGGTACAAGGTTTTATCAGGCTCGGTTAGTACCGGAATTAGATGCCCAGGGAACACCCATTTCCGTGATTGTCATTAGTCGGGACATGACCGACACAAGAGTTACCCAGCAACAACACGCCCAATTCATCGCCGCCCAAGAAGTTGAAAGCCGAGTGACAAATATCCTCGAAAGCATTACAGATGCGTTTGTTGCTTTTGATCACAATTGGCACTACACCTATGTGAATCAAGCAGCCGCTAAAATTTTATGCAGAACACCAAAAGAATTGATTGGTAAACACGTTTGGCAGGAGGTGTTTCCTGAACTTGTGGGTGGTGTAGCATATGAAGCACTACATCGAGCAGTCGCCCAACAAGTTGCTGTGTCATGGGAAGAATTTGGTGAACCTTCAGGCTATTGGTTAGAGGTCAACGCCTATCCGTCGGCTGAGGGTGTGGCAGTGTATTTTCGTGATGTTACACAACGCAAACAAGCCGAAGCCGAACGGGAACGGTTGCTTGCTGAGTTGGAGATGGAACATAGCCGATTTGCAGCTGTTTTAGAGCAATTGCCAACGGGTGTGCTGATTGCTGATGCGGCAACTGATAAATTAGTTCTGGCCAATGAACAAGCCAAACAAATTGTTGGGTATGGCTATGAAGAGTATATGGAACTAGAAGACTACGTACCCATTACCCCATTTGTAGCCTTTCGTCCAGATGGAGAGATGTACGCACCTTATGATTATCCATTAGCGCGATCGCTCAAAACAGGTGAGGTTGTCTCTAACGAAGAAATGCGGCTAGAAGCTGATGGTAGCCAAACTGTGATTAGCGTCAATTCGGCACCGATTCTCAATAGCCAAAATCAAATTGTCGCAGCTGTGGCTGTGTTTCAAGATATCACCGAGCGCAAGCGCATCGAAACAGCTCTGAGACAGCAAACCGAAGCATTAGAAAATCAACAAAAATGGCTAGAAACTGTGTTGGATTTGATGCCCACACCAACTGTATTTATTGAACCAGTCACAGCCAAAGTCACCTTCTCTAATCGCATTGCCAACGAACTAGCAGGGGGCGATTTACCGAAAAACAAATCCCTGGATGAATATCCCGATGCTTACTACTGCACCGATACCAATGGCGATCGCATCCCTACAGAAAGAATGCCTGCGGTGTTATTAGCACAAGGAGAAAAGCTACAAAACTATCAAATGAATTGGCATACACCAGGTGGTATTCGCTCAACGCTTGTCTGGGGAGAAACCTTACCAGCTATGTATGGACATCCCGCTATTTGTATTGGGATGTTTCAAGATGTAACGCGACTCAAGCAGATTGAAGAAAACCTGCGACAGACAGAAGAACGCTTACAGCTTGCCCTCTCCTCAGCCCAGATAGTTGCCTGGGACATGGATTTAATGACAAATCATGTGGTGTGTTCTCCCAATGCCCTGGCAATTTGGGGAATGGAAGTTGGCACAGCAGAGGAATTTTTTGCTGTGATTCATCCAGATGATCAACTGCAAGTCTTGCAAGCTGCTCAAAGGGCAGCTGCCGGAGACACCTTTTATCAGCAGGAGTACCGGGTAATTGCGAGCGATGGAGTGCGCTGGCTAAGTAGTCAAGGCAGAGTCTATCTAGATGCAGCTGGGCGGGGAGTTCGCATGGTTGGTGTTTCTGTTGATATCACAGAGCGGAAACAACTGCTCGAACAACTGCAACAAAAAGAAAGACAACAGGAATTTTTAATTCAATTAAACGATGCCATTCGCGCTATTTCAGACTCGCAGGAAATTATGTGGCAGGTGGTGCGTGCCACAGGGCAGTATTTCCAAGTTACGCGTTGTACCTATGGCGAAATTGATCCCACTCAAGAATATGTCATTGTCGATCGCGACTACTGTAATGGTGTGAACAGCATAGTTGGTTCTCACCACATGGATGCTTTTGGCCGGGAAATCATTGCAGAACTCAAACAAGGCAAAACAATTGTTGTGGATGATGTGGATGTTGATCCCCGGACTAGGGGAGCAGGTGCAGCTGCTTTTAGGGCAATTGAAACTAAATCTCTTTTATGTGTGCCGTTAGTGAAACAAGGAAAGTTTGTAGCTTTATTTGTGCTACACCACAATGCTGTGCGTCAGTGGACAGAGGTGGAAGTGGCACTGATGGAGCAAATTGCCGAACAAACTTGGTTAGCAGTGGAGCGATCGCGTGCTGAGGAGGCATTGCGAGAAAATGAGGCGCACCTGCAACTCGCGCTGAAAGTCGGACGCATGGGGACATGGGACTGGGACATACAAACTGGTGTCATATCCTGGTCAGCAGGACACTTCATAGTGTTCGGTCTCCAGCCCTATGAGTGTCAACCCACTTATGAACTTTGGGCAAGTCGGGTACATCCAGATGATTTAGCACAAACCAATGCTAAACTCCTACAAGCCAAGCAGACAAAACAAGAGTACCATCATGAATATCGCCTGCTTTGGCCAGATGGCTCGATTCATTGGGTAGAGGTTAGAGGACAGTTTACCTACGATTTGAAAGGGAAACCGAAAAATTCTATTGGTGCTGTTGTTGACATCACCGAACGCAAGCAAGCTGAACAAGAACGGGAACAATTGCTAGAACGTGAACGCATTGCCCGCAAGCAAGTAGAAACTGCACAACGTCAACTAGCAACCATTTTTGAAACCTCCCCAGTGGGAATGGCTTTATTAGATAACAAACAGCGATTTATTGCTATTAATGAAGCATTAGCTCAAATCAACGGACTCACTCGTGAACAACATTTAGGACATTCAGTTCCTGAACTTTTTGGTCAATCCGACCCTGGAATAGTGGCAGTCTTTGAGGAAATTTACAATACGGGCAATCGCTTTATCTCATCTGGTTTGGCGATCAATCCTCCTGGTCGCAGCGATCGCTCCCCTGGTTACTACAATGTTTACTATCTGCCAACAACCAACTCCAACGATGAAGTAGAAGACGTTTTAGCATATGTGGTAGATGTAACGGAGCAAGCTAGGTTAGAGCGTAACCAACACTTTTTGGCAGAGGCTAGCGCGGTTTTGGCATCTTCCCTTGATTACCAAACTACCCTAGAGCGAGTCGCACAACTAGCAGTACCAGAGTTAGCCGATTGGTGTACAGTCCACATAGTTAGAGAAGATGGTTCTATTGAGCAGATTGCAGTCGCTCATGTGGAGCCTGACAAACTGGAATGGGCTAACCAAATCAGGCAAAAATATCCCTTGAACTTGCATGAGCCTAGGGGTGCGGCGTGGACATTACGCACCGGTAAATCAGATTTATTAGCAGATATTCCCGATGAGTTACTAGTACAAGTAGCCCGTGATCCGGAACATCTAGCAACTTTGCGCTCCGTGGGATTTACATCTTTCATGACAGTGCCATTAAGAACTCAAGAGAGAATTCTGGGGGTAATTTCTTTTATTTCGGCAGAGTCAGGAAAACGCTATGACCAAAGCAGTTTACAATTAGCCGAGGAACTCGCCCGACGGGCTTCCTTAGCGATTGAGAATGCTCAATTGTACCGCCTAGCCCAAAGCGATCGCGCCAAAGCAGAAGCGGCTAATAGAATTAAAGATGAATTTCTCGCTGTCTTGTCCCACGAATTGCGATCGCCCCTAAATCCGATTTTAGGGTGGACAAGACTGTTGCGAAATAAGCGGCTCAATCCCACAAAAGCCGAGCAAGCCTTAGAAACAATCGAACGTAATGCCAATTTGCAAGCACAGTTGATTGAGGATTTATTGGATGTATCCCGCATCCTCCAAGGAAAAATCTCGTTAAACGTGGCATCGGTAAATTTAGCTTGCACCATTGAAGCTGCTCTAGAAACAGTAAAACTAGCGGCAGAAGCCAAGAGTATTCAAATTCAGACCATACTCAACCCCGTCACTGGAACAGTCTCCGGCGATCCCAACCGCTTACAACAGGTGTTCTGGAATTTGCTATCTAACGCCGTGAAATTTACTCCTTTGGGAGGGAAAGTAGAAGTGCAACTAGAACAGGTAGGGATGTATGCTCAAATTCAAGTGAAAGACACAGGTGTCGGCATTACCCCAGAGTTTTTACCCTATGTATTTGAATACTTTCGTCAACAGGACGGCGCAACCACTAGAAAATTCGGTGGCTTGGGATTAGGACTGGCTATCGTCCGTCATTTAACAGAACTGCATGGCGGTACAGTTCAGGCCGATAGTCCAGGACAGAATTTAGGGGCAACATTCACAGTCAGATTGCCGTTAAACTTTGTTCAGCAGGAGCTATCTTCAAATCATAGTCATATGAAAAATCCGTTCAGCCTCGGAGGTATGCACATATTAGTTGTAGATGACGATTCAGATATGTGCGAGTTGGCAGAATTCATTCTCACACAAGCTGGTGCAAAAGTTACCACAGCAGCTTCAGCATTACAGGCGTTGACCTGCTTAAATCAAGCTGTGCCTGATTTATTACTGTCTGACATCGGTATGCCAGAAATGGATGGCTATGCTCTAATGCGGCAAATTAGACAATACTCACCCCAACAAGGAGGAACTATACCAGCGATCGCACTTTCCGCTTATGCCGGAGAAATCAACCAACAACAAGCTCTGCAAGCCGGATTTCAAAAGCATATATCTAAACCCATCGATCCTGACGAGTTAGTTAGGGCGATCGCAACATTAATTGAGACAGTATAGCAGAGGGCAGTTTTCAAGGACATCCATAAGAATCTGAGCAAATATTGTAGATGCAGCCTACTTCATTTAATGGACTTCCAGAAAATAAACTATCCAATTTATTTTCTCCAAAACAACTGTCTTTCCCACTGCTCCCTGCCCCCTGCCCCCTTGCCATAAACGTGATGGTATATCTTTTTAATTGGAAGTCCCTAACGCTGATGTTCCAGCTCTCGATAATTTTCGTTTTGAAGTATCCACTGCAGCTGTTGCAAGTTTACTGATTCTACTTGATGATCTGCTTGTACTTTATCTAAGCAACTTCTCAATTTTTCACCTAGAATCTGCACACTTGGTTCTCCCAACATACCTAAATGTGTGCCAGGGACTTCGTGAATTTCTACCCCTTGTCTAGCTATTTCACCCCAACCTCTACAGGGTTTAAACTGACACCATCTCAGGATTTCTTTGGTAGTAAATAAAGTTACTTTACCAGCGTAGGGTTTAGGTACATAATCTGCCATTGTGGCTTGTTTGAGAGCTTCTATTAATGCCATGTTGTAGGGATTGGCATCTTCGGTAAAAGAATGTTCATTCCACAAGTCAAATTTGCTACTCGTTTTACCAGTTAACATGGATTGAAACCAATCTATTTTTGCTAAAACATAGTTCCATCTATCTACAGATGGCAGTCGTAATAGGGTGAGCAAGTAGACATACAGTGTCCGCAAAAGCGAGGGATTATTGATATATAGACTGGGGCTATAGGTATCAAACATTGCCAGTAATTCGATGCGATCGCCTGATGCTACTAACTGACGCGCCATTTCATAAGCAACTGTCCCACCACTGGAAAAACCAGCCAATAGATAAGGGCCTTGGGGTTGAACGCTGCGAATTTCTTGGATGTAGTCACAGGCCATATCCTCAACTCTGGTGTGAGGTGCTTGTTTACCATCAAGTCCTCGTGCTTGCAGTCCATACACTGGTTGTTCTGTACCGAGATGACGCACTAAATTTTGATAACCAATCACATTACCGCCAAGGGCATGAACTAAGAATAGAGGGCGTTTCGTATTGTTACCTGGTTGAATAGTTACCAAGGAAGACCAAGACACTGAGATATTTGATGCGCTGAGAATACTAGCTAATTGCTCAATTGTCGGTGATTGCAATAGGGTAGCCAGGGGCAGTTTTTGACCAAATTTCTTTTCAATTTGAGTAAATAATTTGACTGCCAGCAGGGAATTTCCGCCTAAATCAAAGAAGTTATCACTGATGCCAATTGACTCAATACCTAAAACCTCTGACCAAATTCGCCCTAACTCGATTTCTATAGCATTTCTCGGCGCGACAAAGGCTTTTTCTAATTCTGGTCGGCTGTGGTCTGGGATGGGTAAAGCGCGGCGGTCTACTTTACCATTAGGAGTGAGTGGAATTTGAGCGATCGCAATAAAAGCCGATGGAATCATATATTCTGGCAGCTTTGTTTGCAAAAATCGCCGCAATTCGTTCATTGTGGTCGCAGAATCGCCATTTATGACTACATACGCCACCAATCGCTTATTTCCTGGCTCATCTTCCCTCGCTATCACTACAGTTTCCTGTACACAGTCGTGTTGTGTTAGTACACTCTCAATTTCGCCCAACTCGATACGGAAACCGCGAATTTTCACTTGATGGTCAATCCGACCCAGGAATTCAATATTACCATCGCTGAAATAACGGGCTAAATCTCCAGTTTTATATAGTTTGGAATTGCCAAAGGGACTGGGAATAAATTTTTGGGCTGTGAGTTCCGGTTGATTTAAATAGCCAGAGGCTAAACATTCTCCACCAATATATAACTCCCCGGTCACACCAATGGGGCAGGGATTGAGGTAATCATCCAGAATGTAATATTGGGCATTTTGGATGGGTTTACCATAGGGAATACTCTTCCAATGGGGTTCGACTTTGCCGATAGGATAATAATTTGACCAAACAGTAGCTTCTGTTGCTCCCCCTAAACTAATTACTTCCACACCTGGGAAGGTGGTTTTAAGTAAATCTGGCAAGGTGACAGGTATCCAATCACCACTCATGAATACTAGACGCAATTGGGGGAGGTAATTATTTTCCTGCACCTTGGGGAAAAATTGGGCTAGTTGTTGCAGTGCAGGCGGCGCAGAATCCCAGAATGTAATCGGCTCATGGCAGAGAATATGCAGTAAAGCTTCTGGATCTCGCACATCATGACTAGAAACAACTCGAATTGAACCACCTGCGGCTAACAGTCCAAAAATGTCATAAACTGACAAGTCAAAGCATAAAGAAGTGATAAATAACACTCTATCTTGAGCATTCACATTGAATGTTTTGTTCACCCATTCAATCAGGTTAATTACTGGTTGATGACGAACTACAACCCCCTTTGGTGTACCTGTAGAACCGGAGGTGAAAATCACGTAGGCGATATCATCAGAACTGGCAGATGTTGGTAAATTTTCGGTTGGGAGTAAGTCTAAATCAGAACGATGCCAAATTGAGGGTTTAGGGGTATGAGGGTGTAGGGGTGTAGGGGAAAAGATTTCTTGGTGATTCTCTGGTTTTTTGCCTACTGTACTATATAACGCTGTGTGCGAGTTTCTCTCAGACCTAACCCCCAACCCCTTCCCTACAAGGGAAGGGGAGTAAGAATCAAAGGCTCTCTCTGTTTCGGGGAGAGGTTCTAAGAATAAGTTGCACATCGCGTTATGTACAGATTTATCTAAACAGATTAAATGTTGTAGCGCGTTTAGTTCTAATTCCTGAATATTAGCTAACAGGCTAGTTTGGGTGACTAGACAGTTAATCTGCAAAGAAGACAGCAGTAATTGAATGCGTGCTTTGGGAAAACTCGGTTCTAGGGGAACATATGCACCACCAGCTTTTAAAATCCCTAAAACAGCCGGAATCATTTCTAGCGATCGCTCTAAATATACAGCAACTAATACCCCTGGTTTGACTCCTAGTTGTTGCAGGTGATGAGCTAACTGATTGGCTCTACAGTTCAGCTCTTGATAGGTGAGTTGTTCTGCTCCACAAACTACGGCGATAGCGTCTGGTGTCTTTTCTACTTGCGCCTCGAACAGTTGATGGATACAAAGTTGATCTGCAAAATCTGCTTGTGTATGATTCCACTCCACCAAGATTTGGTGTGTTTCTGCTGTCGTCAATAGTGGTAGTTGTCCTAAATTCTGGCTATAATCAGTCGCCATACTCGCCAATATCGTCTGAAGATGTCCCAACATCCGACAAATTTTGGCATCATCGAATTTTTGACGGTCATATTTGAGTTTCAATAACAATTCTGACTCTCCATAGCCAACCAATGTCAGAGGAAAGTTAGTTTGTTCTTCGAGTCGGAATTCTAAGTTTTCCCATCTCTGGCCTTGAGAGCGCAAAGCCGAATTCAATTCATAGTTTTCAAATACTACAATGCTGTCAAATAAGGAAGTTCCACCAGGGACATCGCTCCATCGTTGAATGTTAACGAGGGGAGTATGTTCATACTCTCGCAAAGTTACCCACTGCGATCGCAATTCTTGGAGCCAATTGACAAGGGGTTTTTCCCCAGATACCTTGACACGCACCGGCAAAGTATTAATCAACAGTCCCACCATCGACTCTGCACCAGCTACAGAGGAGTGACGACAGGCTCTTGTCGCACCAAAAACAATGTCAGACTCGCCGCTATAACGACTCAGCAATAAAGCCCAAGCACCTTGCACTAGGGTATTGAGTGTCAATTGATGTTGTTTGGCAAAAGCCTGCAACATTTTTGTAGTTGTTTGTGAAATTCGGATTGTTTGTTCACCAAAACCGCTTTCCTCACGAGGGTTTGAATCTACTAATAAAGGTGTGGGTGCGGTAAAACCTTTGAGTAAATTTCGCCAAAAGCCTTCATTCTTAGACCAATCTTGTTGCTGTAACCATGCAATGTGGTCTTGATAGGGACGAGGTAAAGGAAGTTGTAAATCTTTTCCTTGAGAGAAAGCATCATAAAAAGCAAACAATTCTTTAATGATGATGTACAAAGAACGACCATCTAATAAAGCATGGTGAAATGTCCACACAAATTGATAGCAAGATGCTCCCAAGCGAAATAATGCTAGACGCATCAATGGCGCGACATTTAACTCAAAACCCTCTTGGCGATCGCTTTGCAGATAAGCTTGCAATTTAGTGGATTGTTCTGTGTCAGATAAGCTACTCCAATCATATTGTTTTAAGGGAATGGTTACTGCTTGATGGACAACTTGCAGAGGTTCTCGTCCGTTTTCCCAATCAAAACTACTTCTTAAAACTGCGTGTCTTGCTAAAACTGTTTGCCATGCTTTTTGGAATACGTCAATCTCAATTTTTTCTTTAACTAAACAGACCACCTGCTCAATATCCACTCCCGATTCTTGAGCAAGCAGACTGTTAAACAGCATTCCTTGTTGAATAGATGAAAGTTGATAGGAATTGTTTAAGTTGACTAAGTTCATTTTTTTACTCTAGCTATTCAGTAGGGAAAAATAGTTGTTAAAAACTTTAATGTCAGTCTGAAAATTAGATGATTTAAATGCACCGCCATATATAGTAATAATTCAATGATTACAATCATTTATCTAAATTACTACTAAATGAATAACCAATTAAATGAAGCAAAAACTGGCAAATTCAAAAGCTATCACTAGAATTTACCAGCTAATATTTCTCATTCTGTGTAAAGTTAATAAAGAATCATCTAATTCTTAAAAAGAAAATATAAAGACAAATCCCATTATTCAGCAATTACGAATAATGGGATTTATCATTTAGGTAAGTTGTTTTATAATTATTCCAGTAATTAGATAAAATCCACTACACAGATATTACATAAATAACGAAGTATCAATTTTTAAAAGACTTATTCTTATGATTAATTAAATACCTACTGCTTGGTATACAGTAACCTTTTAGATACTTCCAGAAAATACATTATTTTTTAGTTAGGCGATATTTTTTCTGGATCTCCCCTGCCCCCTTGCCTATACACTGAGATGATATTGTTTAAATTGGAAGTCTCTTACTTTCTCTTACTCACACTGCGATACTGCCAAGGATCTGTAAAATCAGTATCACCCCAAATCCCAATTCTTTGCTGCTGGGCTTGAGCTTCTGCTTGCTGCACTAAATCTTTACTGGGACACTTATTTAAATAGGGACGGTAAACCTTAGCCAATCCTTCTTTTAATAAAACTTCCTGAACAAAAACACCATCGCTTAACCGGACTTCAGCTACTTTGCGTCCATAACGATCGCTATCTGTAATTGTCAGGTTAACGCGATCGCCACTTTGTTTGACTAACTCTGCTAATCTAGCCTGTGCTTTCACGCCCCAATTAAATTGATTGCGATCGCTAGCTTTTTTACTAGCTTGCTCTTTGCGAGAATGGGGTATTTCTGGCGCATCCATACAAGCGAAGCGCACCGTAAATTTATTACCCTGAGCATCTTTAACTACCAAAGTATCACCATCACTGACGCGCTCCACTAAGTCCCCAGAAGCACCAAAGAAGCGAGTACAACCAGCCACACCGGTCATAATTAAGGTACTCAGTAAAATTAGTAAACTTTTGTGTAATTTAGTCATGTGTTACGATTTATTGCTCAATAGGTTATCTTTCCCTATTGACTGGGTTATGAGTCTTGATGCGTAAAACCCCCGTCATTTATGAGGGGAATATAAGAGGATAGGACAAATTTATTTGTTCATCTTATGTTAGTCGTGTTAACATAAATATGTGGTTAATTGGTCGATGCCATGATTGTTTACGAGTTTAAAGTCAAAGGGAAAAAAGCGCAATATCAGGCAATAGACGAAGCAATTCGTACTAGCCAATTCATTCAAAACAAGTGCTTACGCTACTGGAGAGATAACAAAAAAGTGGGGAGATACGACCTCAATAAATACTGCGCGGTATTAGCTGCTGAATTCCCCTTTGCTGATGAATTAAACTCAATGGCTAGACAATCTGCTGCTGAACGTTGTTGGTCTGCGATAGCTAGGTTTTACGACAACTGCAAGAAGAAGGTTAAAGGTAAAAAGGGGTTTCCTAAGTTTAAGAAAAACTGTCGTTCAGTTGAATATAAATCATCTGGATGGAAACTTTCAGAAACTCGTAAATCTATCACCTTTTCAGACAAGAAAGGTATAGGCACTCTTAAACTAAAAGGGACTTACGACCTAAACTATTACGATATCCAGCAAATCAAGCGCGTTCGCCTAGTACGTCGTGCTGATGGCTATTATGCTCAATTTGCAATTGATATTAATGTCAAAGTAGAAAGCCAACCTACAAATCAAGTAGTTGGTATCGACTTGGGATTGAAATACTTCATTGCAGATAACAAAGGTAATATTGAACCTTCACCCCAGTTCTACCGTCAGTCAGAAAAACAGTTAAACCGTGCCAACCGCAAAAAGTCTCAGAAGTTCAGCAAAGAGAAGAACAAAGCTCGCGTCAGACAATCGAACAATTACCACAAAGCTAGAAATAGATATGCTCGTAAGCATTTAAAAGTAAGTAGGCAGCGAAAAGAGTATTGCAAGAGATTAGCATACTCCGTCATCCAATCTAACGATTTGGTAGCCTATGAAGATTTAAACGTGAAGGGTTTGGTACGTAATCGACATCTAGCTAAATCAATTTCTGATGCTGGTTGGTATGCCTTTAGGCAATGGTTAGAATATTTTGGTCATAAATATGGGAAAGTAACTATTGCAGTTCCTCCCCACAACACCAGCCAAAATTGTTCTAATTGTGGCGAAAAAGTGAATAAATCTCTGTCTACAAGGACTCATGTCTGTCCCCATTGTGGATATGTGGAAGACAGAGATATCAATGCAGCAATCAATATTTTGAGGCGAGGACTCAGTACGGTAGGGCATACCGGAACTTACGCTACAGGAGATTTGCCCTCTTGGGCGGTTGGCGCAAGCCTGCTGTCTAACGGCGAGTCTGTGAATGTAGAATCTTCGCACTTTTAGGGCGGAGAGTGTCAATTAATTTTAGAAAGTGTCAAAATTGGGTGTTTAATTTTGAATTAGGAATAAAGCACAGTGACTATTGCATCTGCCTATGCCAAGAACTAAGCTGTCTCAAGGTGATTCAGATACATTTGCGGCGGTTGCTGACTATTTTAAAATGCTATCGGAAGCAAGTCGGCTGCAAATTTTGGCTTGTCTGAAATCAGGCCCAATGAATGTGATGGAACTTACGGAAGCAACAGGTTTGGGACAAGCCAATCTATCGAAGCACCTGAAAGTCTTAACCCAGGCGGGAATTGTCACTCGTCAGCCTAAAGGTACTAGTGCTTTCTATGAGATTGCTGATCCGATGATTTTTGACCTTTGTGAATTAGCTTGCGATCGCATTAGTGAAAGAATCCTTCAACAAGCCGAAAGTATCAGAGCCTTGCAAAACACAAAGACTATTTTTTAAAACAATAGGGAACGGGGAACGGGGAACAGGGAACAGTAGAAAAAATTGGGCTAATAAAAAAGCACCCTAAATTTAGGGTGCAAATGTAAGAGCAGTAAAAACAGAGCAATTAGCTAGCAATAGCAGGAGCAGCCAAGGCTATGGGTTGAGCTTCGCCAGAGGCTAAATCTAGGGGGAAGTTGTGAGCATTACGCTCGTGCATCACTTCAATTCCTAAATTTGCTCTATTTAATAAATCTGCCCAGGTGTCAATTGTTCGTCCTTGGTGATCCAAAATTGAGTTATTAAAGTTGAATCCATTCAAGTTAAATGACATGGTGCTGACACCCAAAGCCGCAAACCAAATACCCACCACAGGCCAAGCAGCTAGGAAAAAGTGTAAAGAACGTGAATTATTAAAGCTGGCATATTGGAAGATTAACCGCCCAAAGTAACCATGTGCCGCTACGATGTTGTAAGTTTCTTCTTCTTGACCAAACTTATAACCAATATTGGCTGATTCTACTTCTGAGGTTTCCCGCACGAGGGTAGAAGTTACCAGAGAACCGTGCATTGCCGAGAACAAAGCCCCACCAAATACTCCCGCCACACCAATCATATGGAATGGGTGCATGAGAATATTGTGTTCCGGTGAAAACACAATCATAAAATTGAATGTACCGGAAATGCCCAACATCATGCCATCGGAAAAACTACCTTGTCCAATGGGGTAAATCAATAAAACCGCAGTTGCAGCCGCCACAGGTGCAGAAAAAGCCACAGGAATCCAAGGACGCATTCCTAAACGATAGCTTAATTCCCATTGCCGACCCATATAAGCATAGATAGCCAACAGGAAGTGCAACACAATCATTTGATAGGGGCCGCCATTGTATAGCCACTCATCCAAAGAAGCGGCTTCCCAGATGGGGTACAAGTGCAAACCAATCGCCGCCGAAGTGGGAACTACAGTAGCAGTGATGATGTTATTTCCATACAGCAGTGAACCAGAAACAGGCTCACGGATACCATCTACATCTACAGGTGGTGCAGCAATAAACGCCAAAATAAACACAATTGCCGCAGTTAAAGCCGTGGGAATTAGGATTACGCCAAACCAGCCGATATACATCCGGTTTTCTGTACTGGTGATCCAATTACAGAATCTATCCCATAAATTAGAGCGATCGCGCTCTTTGAGAAGAGTTGTCATATTGGTAATGAGTGCGAATAAATTTGTGAAATCTTCAGCGACAAAGAAATACAACCAATTCATAACTACGCACCCGCTTCAGCCGAGGGGTACGAGAAAGCCAGCGTATACGTAATTTCAAAAAGTCTGATGCAGTCTGAAGTTTTCAGACTAAGCGTCTATAGTCTTTTCGCGGAATAGGTGTATTCAGTTGCATACTAATTATATAACTATATAGCAATTTAATTGTCAAGTAGTAAATTCAAAGTAAAACTGCAAGGGGTAAGAAGAAAAACTTTAGAACCATGCCCAATGCCCCATCCCCCATGCCCAAGAAAATACACACCGAGATGATAAAATTACTTATCAGTTATTTAGTTAATAAATGAGCAAATTCGTCATGCACTCAAGCCTTCACCCTTTGCAGATTGGTAAACATATTGCACGTTATCCCATCATGCAAGCTGCAATGGCGGTGCGGGTATCTGGTGCAAAATTGGCTGGAGCAGTTGCCAATGCTGGCGGGGTGGGGATGATTGCTACCCTGGGGATTGGCTTGGATTCACCGTATTTTAATCCCCGTCAAAAGAGTAGTTTTTTTACAGCCAATCGCCTGGCGTTAATTGATGAATTAGCCAAAGCTAGGAGTATTAGCCCCGATGGTGTGATTGGTGTCAATATCTTAGTGGGTACTAAAGATTACCCAGAATTAGCAAAAACCGCAGCTGCCGAGGGTGCAAATCTGATTGTGACAGGGGGTGCAGTAGCTTTAAATTTACCAGAGTACACTGCCGATTATCCTGATGTGGCTTTAGTGCCGACTGTCGCCAATGCAGACTCAGCCCAATATCTTTGTCAGACTTGGAAAAATCGATATAATCGTCTACCCGATGCCTTGATTCTAGAAAATTGCCAGAAGGTGGGGGGACACTTTACCCAATGTGAACAAATTAACGTTCCAGGGTTTTCTATTGGTTGGGTGATTTCCCAGGTGCGGGAATATTTAACTGAGACAATGGGGGTGAGAATACCGTTAATTGTAACGGGGGGAATTAGCGATCGCGCCGATATTGATCAAATCTTAGCAATGGGAGCAGACGGCGTACAAATGGGTACACGCTTCATCACCACCATTGAATGTGATGCCCATCAAAATTATAAAGAACGTCATTTGCAAGCCAACCCAGAAGATATAGTCACCGTACCCAGTCCTGTCGGTAAACCCAGCCGGGCTTTACGTAACCCCTTCGCAGAACAGATTATGGCAGATTCAGCCCAACAGAGGCGATGTATTGCCAACTGTTTAGAAATCTGTCTATTTCGAGACAAAGGTAAAACCTATTGTCTACTAAATGCCCTAGCGCAAGCTGCCTGTGGCGACATAGAAAATGGTTTAATCTTTTCTGGTGCAAACGTGAGTCAGAATCAGCGCATCATGTCTGTGTCAGAGCTGATGGCAGATTTGACAGCCAAGGTTTAGCACCAACAGCACGGCGAATTTCTCGCCAAATCTGCGTTGCAGCCAATGCACCATCACCCGCCGCAATCACCACTTGATTTAAACCCACCTTTAAATCTCCAATCGCGAAAATGCGCGGGTGAGAAGTCCGTCCCATCTGATCTGTGATTAAATATCCCCCTTTGCGTTCTAAATTAAATCCTTCCAGATAGGTGTTGTGATAGTGAGAACCCATCGCAATTAGACCAGTTTCCAACTCAACCACCGTACCATCAACCAATTCCACCCCTGTCATGTGATGATTTTTACCCAGAAATTGCTTAATAGGAGTTTCCACCAAACGATAACCATACTGCTGTAATTTAGAACGTAATTCCCCACTTACAGAAAATAAACCGTGGGTAAAAACAGTAATGTAGGGCGTAAACCAACTGAGACTAAATACCATTTCCTCAATACTGGTTTCACTCCCCGCAAATAACCCGCATTGCTTATCAGCCATTTCATAGCCATCGCACACCATACAAACGTGCAAATTATAGCCAGCGTATTCAAACACATTCTGCATATTTTCCAACGGCGGGAGATGGTCAATAATTCCACTAGCCGCAATCAAATATTTAGAACGTAACACAGAGTAAATACTATTTTGACGACCAACTTTCACCCGCACCGCAAAAGTATCACCCTCATCCACCACCTCCTCAACATAAGCATTCAAAAAATCCCCATCCAGAGAGTCGTAATGCTTCTTACCCTGTTGCAACAACACACGCCCAGGAGTATCAGGAGGTAAACCCAAATAATTATGTAACTCCTGCATCCAAAAAGAACGAGCCTTACCTTTGTCAATAATTAGACTAGAAAGCAAATACCTTTGCAAGTAAATACCCGCAGACAATCCCCCAGCACCACCGCCTACAATAATTGCATCATAAACATGATCCGAACGTTCCAAAACATTACTTTTTGATAATTGCATACCCTTTTCCTTCTAAAAAACTCTCCGCGCCCCTTTGCGTTTCTAAACCCACCAAGCCTTTTCACCAGTCCGAGGATCTATTTCCGTCCAAGGCGAAATCCAAATGTAATTATCCTTAACTTGGACATGAACCAACTTCAGAGGACGGTTAGCAGGCCCCCGTTCCACCGCACCTTGAGCATCATAGCGTGAACCATGACAAGGACACTGGAACTGTTGATCAACGGAATTCCAAGGGAAAGTACAACCCAAATGGGTACAGTTATTTACAATACCCACATTATCAAGAGTGCCATCTTCCCTAACGGTTAAATAAGTAGGTTCACCTGCTAGTCCGGCGATTAAAGCCCTTGTTCTTGTTGGTTCAGCTAAAATTTGGCTAGCTGGAATAGGATGACCAAGCTGGTCTTTAGCAAGGATACTACCATCAGCATCAGTGGTTTCTGCTGGCGGCACAAAAAACTTAGTCCCAGGATATAAAGCAGCACTAGCCGTAGCTGCAACAATAGCCCCAGTGAAGAAATTCAGAAGTTGCCGCCTAGAGAGGGAAGGATTAGGCAAACTTAAGCTATCATCCATAATTTTTTACCCTTTATTAATATTTATTTATTATACTACTATATAGTTATATAAATTATAGAGATCAACATCCACTTCAAAGCTTAAGGAAAAGTAATACATGAGTTCTGCTGAACAACAAATGATAAAAATAGAAAATAATCTATGATAACCAAAACAGAGTATGAAGAATTACAGAGCGATCGCATGAAAAACTCCCTTCTCTCTTCCCTAGACACCTAATCAATATTTGGAGATTTCCTGCAATGGCTCACATTGTCATCATCGGCGCAGGATTGGGAGGTTTACCCACTGCTTATGAATTAAGACACATCCTCCCCAAACAACATCAAGTTACCGTCATTTCTGAAACCCCTAATTTCACCTTTATTCCTTCATTACCTTGGGTCGCAATGGGCTTAAGTTCTTTGGAGTCCATCCAGGTAAGCTTAGAAACCAGGTTGCGACACCGAGGAATTAACTGGGTACAAGGACGAGTAGACAAGTTAAATCCGCAAGACCAGAAAATCTCCTTGGGAGAACAAAACATTGCCTACGATTACTTGATTATTGCCACAGGTGCAGAACTCGCATTAGATGCCGTACTAGGTTTAGGCCCTGATGGCTATACCCAATCAGTATGTAATCCTCATCATGCCCTCAAAGCTTTACAGGCGTGGCAAAAATTTCTCCTTGCGCCGGGGCCATTAGTAGTGGGGGCGTTACCAAAAACCAGCTGTCTAGGCCCTGCCTACGAATTTACCCTACTGGCAGACTACGTTCTCAGGCAAAAAGGATTACGGGAGCAGGTATCAATTACTTTTGTCACACCAGAACCCTATGCGGGACATTTGGGTATTGGGGGAATGGCGAATTCTGCCGAATTAGTGAAAAAATTCATGGCGCAACGGGATGTAGAAGTGATTGAAAATGCAACAGTAACGACAATTGAGCCAAATCAGATTCATTTAGGAAATGGTAGAGTCTTGCCATTTGCCTACTCAATGTTACTACCACCCTTTCGGGGAGCGCGTTTTATCCGCCAAGTCCCAGGATTAGGCAATCAAGACGGCTTTATTCCTGTATTACCGACATACAGACATCCTGAATATTCCTCAATTTACGCCATAGGAGTTGCAGTCCAAATCAAGCCGCCAGAAGCAACGCCTATTCCCTTGGGAGTACCCAAAACTGGACAGATGACAGAAGCAATGGGAATGGCTGTGGCACATAATATTGCCATTGCACTGGGAGTAAATTCTGCACCGTTGGTGACTCCTACACTTGATGCCATATGCTTTGCTGACTTTGGTGATTCAGGAATTTTATTTCTGGCTAATCCAGTGTTACCGGATGTGGAAACAGGTAAACGTCGGCGGGCTGTGGCGTTGAGTGGTGTTTGGGTAAGTTGGGCTAAAGCTGCGTTTGAGAGGTATTTTCTAGCTAAAATGCGGCTTGGGACGGCTGTACCTTGGTTTGAAAAACTAATGTTGAAATTATTGGGATTATCTTTAGTTGCTCCTCTTCCCATCCCAAATAATGGAGAAAGTAACTAAAGATTTAATTTAATTTGGAAGATTTGAATATTAATTATGGATATAAACGAAATTGTCAAGTTATATGTTGCTGGTGAAAGAAATTTCCAAAAGCTGAATCTGCAAGAAGCGGAATTAACTAATGCTAACCTCACAGGTGCAGATTTTAGCTATGCTGATTTACGGCAGACGCGACTAGGGAAAACTAATCTCAGCCACGCTTGTTTAAAAGAAGCAGATTTGAGCGAATCGATTCTTTGGGGCATAGATTTGAGTGAAGCAGATTTATATCATGCTATTTTACGAGAAGCGGATTTAACAGGTGCAAAACTAGTCAAAACACATTTAGAAGCTACAAATTTAATTAAATCTAGTTTGTGTGGTGCTAATTTATGTGGTGCTAACTTATCCCGTTCACTGCTATTTCAAGCAGACTTACGCCCTAGTTCCAACCAACGCACAGATTTAGGATATGCGGTTTTGACTGGTGCAGATTTGAGTTACGCTGACTTGAGAGCCGCTTCTTTACACCATGCCAACTTAAATCAAGCCAAATTATGTCGTGCCAATCTAGGTAAAATTATCCAGTGGGGTAACTTAGCGACTGATTTAAGTGGAGCTAGTTTACAAGGTGCAGATTTAAGTTATGCCAACTTTGATGGCGCAGTTATGCGAAAGGCAAATTTACAGGGTGCAGACTTAACAGGGGCAATTTTCACCAATGCGGATTTAGCAGGTGCAATTATGCCTGATGGTACGGTTCATGATTGAGTAGGAATTTTAGGAAAGGTGGGGATTATAGCGATCGCACTTTGATGATGAGTCTAGGCGATCGCAAACTCTGTGTATTGTCTCACCTCTGGCGGCTGAAATGCCAAAACAATATCGCTAGCCGGCACACCTAAACGCATTAACTCCGTTGCTATTCCTTCCTCAGTCCAATCTTCTTCAATGTAAATCTTGTCATTTTTAATGCGAATATATACAGTAATTGCAGTAATTTTTTTATCGTCATGCCAACCAACTTGAGACCAAATATATTGATCTCTTTGTTCATCAAAAGCTAAGACACTATCAACTCCATAAGGGTTAGGAGTTTGTGAGGCTAATTTTTCATATTCTGAGAGAATGTTTTTAATTAAATTGCGATAGCTGGTTAGTTTCTCCATTGAAAAACTTTCTCCTTTTTCAAATCAACAACAATTAAAAGTAAATTATTTTCTTCAATTACCATTGAAATTGCTTTCTGTTGAAAAAATGATTGATAAATAGTGGTACCAATAGCTAAATAAATTTTAGTTTCAGGAAAAATTGCTTTTAATAATGTACGGTATATAATATACTGCCCTAAAGCTGTTTCAAATTCCCGCATGGGTAAACGAGTAATAAAACTCTTAATTTCTACAACTATTTGTTGTCCATTTCGTTCGATTTCTAGAGTTCTATCAGCAAGTAAATCAGCAAATAACTGTACTTTTTCATATTTAATGGTATAAGGATCAGCCGTAATTGTCCAGCCATCTTTAATTAAGGCATTTTTAACAGCATCATGATAAATATCTTTGGCTGGCATTGTCGCTTTGGTAATTACATCCAGGTAGTTATCCCAATTATCCTAATTAAACTATATCAGCGAACAATCGAGGCGGGCGATGTCTATCGACAAGCCGCTCCGCGTCTACGCTCTCCACTCAAAAGTTATGTATCTTGAGTCAGCATTGATTCCTTAACCGCTTGTACTAACTCCTCTTCTGTACACTGATACAAATCTCGCAGGCGGAATACTTGCCATACTTCCATTTTCGGCGTTGTTCTCCCCTTTTCCCAATTGCGAATTGAAGATAAGGCGCAATTTAGTTCAATAGCAACATCACTAATTTTTAGTCCTGTACGTTTTCTCAATGCTCTTAAATTCATACTTGGCGGGAAAATGTTATGGATTAGCGTTAAAACTTGACGCTAAGTATTGACAATTGACAAATGCTGTGTATTTCAGGTTCAATCAATGATTAAGAAGGCGTTAGCATCCCCGCCAAGAGACTTGCTAACGCTTCTCATTCCACTTTTCGTGAATAACCCGATCATGACACAAAATACAAATTATCAAGAGTCTACATTGAAAAGTCAGGCGATCGCATATAAAGAACGCTTGAATCCGTGGGCGATTACTCGTTTACTTCCAGATATGCAACGGGTGACTGTGGCGAGATTTCGCAGTCGATCTGATGCAGACGGTCATGTGCAACTTTTACGTCAACTGATACCTGATGGTAGCTTTACAGTAGTTTTCGATTCTCAGCGTGAGGAAGTTATGATGTAGATTTTAGCGATAGCTTACTGTAGGTATCGCTTTTGAAACGGGGGCGATATCTACGGTAATATTTTCCTCGCTACAATTATTTATATAATTCAGCTATATATTTAGTGGAAAATGATGGTATGCAAACAATAACTTTAAATTCTCATGTTGGACAAGATGGAATATTACATTTAGATATTCCTGTAGATGTTACTAATACTGACTTAACTATTACTGTGATTTTACAACCTGCTACTGATTCCCAGCAGGGAAAAACATCTCAAGGTAAAGGTTGGCCTGCTAACTTTTTTGAAGAAACATCAGGATGTTTAAAAGATACACCTTTAATGATAGATTCAGAAGGTGTTTTTGATGATTTAGAAGACTTTAAATTATCATGAAATATTTGCTAGATACAAATGTATGTGTTAAATATCTCAATGAAGATTTGAATATAAGACGGAAACTAGAGAGTTGTGATTTAGAAGATATAGTTGTCTGTGCAATAGTGAAGTTAGAGTTATTTTATGGAGCAATGAGGAGTGATAACCCTAATCAAGTTTGGTCAAAGGTTAAGCGATTTTTAGAGGTATTTATTTCTTTACCTTTAGACGATATTTCCGCTTTAAATGCTGGTAAGATTCGGGCGCAGTTGGCTAATATTGGTACTCCTATTGGTTATAATGATTTATTAATTGCTGCTATTGCAATTTCCCATGATTTGATTTTGGTGACTCATAATACTAAAGAATTTGCCAGAGTCGAAGGATTAAAACTAGAAGATTGGGAAATTGACGCTTAAAAGCTTAAATAAAGGACAAACAAGTTAAGCAAGATTTAAAATGATTCCCTGTATTTTGACAAAAAAACAGTAAAATTGTTCCCCCTTCCCTGCGAGGGAAGGGGGTTAGGGGGTTAGGTCTCTTCACAGCAAACCCGATAAATCAGCATCAAAACCCGATCAATTTCCTGTACAACTTCCTCATTTTTAATCCTTAACAAACGCAACCCTCTAGCTGATAAAACTTTGTCACGTTCTGCATCATATTCAGCGTGTTGTTCGTGAATTTTTCCATCTACCTCTATCAATAATCTAGCAGTGTGACAGTAAAAATCTGCGATGAAACCATCAATAATTTGCTGACGACGAAAGTGTAAACCATGCAAACGATTACCGCGAAGATATTCCCAAAGAATTTTTTCTGCTGGTGTCATTTGGCGACGGAGTTCTTTTGCACGGTGCATTTTATCTGGGTTGATTGTTTGTCCAATAACTATATTGTTAGTTTGGTCTTTTCTTGGTGTTGGATTATTCATGTATGAATTATGAAAGCTGGTGTTGATTCATACATTATGGTTGACCTCTCCCCCAACCCCTCTCCGACGCGGAGAGGGGAGCTAGATTTCTCTTATTTTACTTTTATAAAGTCAGTTTACAGCATTCACTTGTAGCAAATAAAGACATTAGATAATTTTTAGTTTAATCTGAATACAAGAATTAATTTTATCATATTTAATAGCCGTATTTTTACATAGAGTAAAATATCAAATGACAAATAAAAACGTAGCATTACGTAAAACTGAACAAGATTGGAAATTTATTGATGAGTCGGAATTGGAAAATTTCGTTTGGGATAACTTGGAAGAAATTTTTGGGCTAAAACCATTGGCAAGACAATTATTTGTCAAGGGTGAAATTTGTGACATCCTAGCAATAGGAGAAAACAATCAATTAACTATTATTGAATTGAAAAATATAGAAGACAGATATGTAATTAATCAGTTGACACGCTATTATGAAACTTTGTTAGAAGAACAACCTTTGAAAAGTCATATTAATTATGATGAGCCTATTCGTTTGATTGCTATTTGTCCAAGCTTTCACAGACATAATTTAATTGATAAAAAATACAGTAAATTAGATTTTGATTTTTTCACTTTTTTTATTAAACATGAAAACACTGATTTTAATTTTCATCTAACTCACATTCTTAACCAACTTGAGCCAAAAGTTATAAAAATTAATTATCAAGAAGTTAATTTCCAAAAACTAATTCCAGATAGTATTCCTGAACCACCAAGATTACTATTAGATTGGTTAGGAGCTTTGACACAAACAGAGATAGATAATTTAACAAAAATTAGACACCAAATATTAAGCTTCGATTCCAGAATAGAAGAGATGATAGTAAATAAAAGTATTTTATATGCAAGTAAATACGGTAAGAATAAGATAAGGCAGTGTGCAGAGTTATGTTTTGATAGGAAATCGAAAAAAATACTATTATTTCTCTGGCTAACTATCCCTAATCGCAAAAATCAAACTATTGTCAGAATGCAAATTGACACAATGAATGATTACTTAACATATTGGCGATATATTCCTTTAAAAGAAGGAAGTATTTCTTGTGAAAAATTGTCTTTTCTTAGTATAAATTATACATTTTATAGCGTTCCAGGTAATTCACAAAACTTTCTTTATTTCAACGGAAATGGGAACTCAATGATTAGAGAACTAGATACGAACAATATTACTCATCTTAAAGGTGGAGAGCTAATATTTAAAGAATCAGCAGATGGAGAGATTATAGTTGATTCAATCAAACATATAGTTAATCAAGCATTAACTATATGGTTAGAAAGAATTAATTAAAATAATCACTAAATATCAATAGTTGTATTCACTATGGCAAATTTTAAGCGATCGCAAAATCAGTATACTGTCTCACCTCTGGCGGCTGAAACGCCAATACAATATCACTAGCCGGCACACCTAAGCGTATTAACTCAGTTGCTATTCCTTCCTCTGTCCAATCTTCCTCAATGTAAATTCTTTCATTTTTAATGCGAATATGGACATGAGTATTATTGATTCTTTTTTGGTTGATCCAATCTACAGACATCCATAAATAATGATCATGATTTTCGTCGAAAATCAAACAAGTTTCATACTTTTTCTTAGATGAGCGATTAGCAAAGACATCATAATCTGTTAATGTTTTTTTGATAATCTCTCGATAATTCACTAATTTATCCATTCTACAATTTCCTCCCTTTCCATATTAATGACAACCAAGGAAAGCTGATTTAATTTAACTATCTCTTTAATCGATTTCCGTTGAAAGAAAGTTTCATAAATTCCATCTTTGATTGCTAGGTAAATTTCTTGATATTCATCTTGAGCTAATTGAATTAAATTCCGATATAAAATATATTGTCCTAAAGCCTTCTCAAAATCTTGGATTAATGAAGGACTGATAAAGCTTTTAATTTCAATAATAATTTTACGTTGTGTGTTTGTTTCAGATATTAGCTTTTCTATAGCTAAATCTGGATAAAGTTCAATGTCTTCATATTCAAGCGGATAAGGATCTGCTGTAATTGTCCAACCATCTTTAATAAAAGCATTTTTTACGGCTGTATGATAGATATCTTTGGCTGACATTATTGAATCTATATTATTCAATAGTTATAAGTGCTGGTTTAACTTCAAGGTGAGCCATGAAGACTCACCCTAGTTAAACTATACTAACAAAGCTTCCTCCTCTTTAGAAATCACGCGCCCTTCATCCTCAAAACCGGCGATTTGATCAAAGTTCAAATACCGATATAAATTATCAGCAAAAGGATGAATCTTATTCGCCACAATATCAAGATATTCCTGTACTGTAGGAATGCGTCCTAATAATGCACAAACTGCGGCTAACTCAGCAGAACCTAAATACACTCTTGCACCTTTACCCATGCGGTTATTGAAGTTGCGGGTAGAGGTAGAAAATACAGTTGTGCCATCAGCAACTCGCGCCTGATTTCCCATACATAAACTGCATCCTGGCATTTCTGTTCTTGCGCCAGCTGCACCAAACACACCATACACACCTTCTTCTTTTAATTGGTGTTCATCCATGCGGGTGGGTGGTGCTATCCACAGGCGAGTTTTGACTGCACCTGCACCTTCTAAAACTTTCGCAGTTGCTCGATAATGGCCGATATTTGTCATACAAGAACCAACGAATACTTCTTGTACTGGATCATTAGCAACTTCCGATAATAATTTAACATTATCGGGGTCATTTGGAGCAGCAACAATTGGTTCTGTGATTTCGTTCAAATCAATTTCAATTATTTCTGCATACTCCGCATCTGCGTCGCCTTCTAGTAATACAGGATTCGCCAACCATGCTTCCATTTGGGCGACGCGGCGCATAATTGTACGCGCATCTTGATAGCCTCTGGCTACCATGTTCTTTAACAGGGCAATGTTGGAACGCAGATATTCAGCAATTGTTGCTTCACTCAATTTAATGGTGCAGCCTGCACAAGAACGTTCGGCGGAAGCGTCTGTTAATTCAAAGGCTTGTTCGACTTTTAAATCTGGTAAGCCTTCCATTTCTAAAATTTTGCCGGAAAAGATGTTTTTCTTGTTCTCTTTTTCGACAGTTAACAAACCTTTTTGAATGGCAACGTAAGGAATAGCGTTAACAATATCTCTTAAGGTAATTCCTGGTTGCAATTCTCCTTTGAATCTGACTAATACTGATTCTGGCATATCCAAAGGCATAACACCCAACGCGCCAGCAAAGGCGACTAACCCAGAACCGGCGGGGAAGGATATTCCCAAGGGGAAGCGTGTGTGGGAGTCGCCACCTGTACCGACGGTATCAGGTAAAAGCATCCGGTTGAGCCATGAGTGGATGATACCATCGCCGGGACGTAGGGCGACACCGCCACGGGAGGAGATGAAATCGGGGAGTTCGTGGTGGGTTTTGATGTCTACGGGTTTGGGATAGGCGGCGGTGTGACAGAAACTCTGCATTACTAAGTCTGCACTGAAGCCGAGACAAGCGAGTTCTTTGAGTTCGTCGCGGGTCATTGGCCCTGTGGTATCTTGAGAACCAACGGTGGTCATGATGGGTTCGCAAGATGTACCAGGACGCACACCAGGTAAACTGCAAGCTTTACCGACCATTTTTTGGGCGAGGGTGTAGCCTTTCCCTGTGTCTTCTGGTTGTTGGGGACGGATGAACAGGGTGCTGGGTTCTAAGCCTAGTGCTTGGCGGGTTTTGTCGGTGAGGGTACGTCCAATTAATAGGGGGATGCGTCCACCGGCGCGGACTTCATCAAGGATGGTGTCGGGTTTGAGGGTGAAGGTGGAAATAACTTCGCCGTCTTCGTTGGTAATTTCACCTCTGTAGGGATAGATGGTAATTACCATGCCGGTTTCGAGTTTGGTGACATCGCATTGTATGGGTAAAGCACCGGCATCTTCGGCAGTGTTGAAAAAGATAGGCGCGATCGCACCACCTAAAATATAACCCCCGGCGCGTTTGTTGGGAACATAGGGGATATCCTGCCCCATGTGCCATAACACGGAGTTAATAGCGGACTTCCGGGAAGAACCAGTCCCAACCACATCCCCAACATAAGCTACAGGATGTCCTTTTTTCTTCAACTCGGCAATAGTTTCTAAGCTTCCTGGTTGCCGTGACTCTAACATTGCCAAGGCGTGGAGGGGAATATCTGGACGAGTGGTGGCGTGGGTGGCTGGGGATAAATCATCGGTGTTGGTTTCCCCAGGCACTTTAAAAACAGTGACGTTAATATATTCTGGGAGTTTGGGACGAACTGTAAACCACTCTGCTTCTGCCCAAGAATCAATTACCCGCTTGGCGTAGGGGTTGATTTTAGCTAATTCCAAAACATCATGGAAGGCATCATACACCAATAAGGTTTTACTAAGGGCGGCGGCGGCATAGGCGGCGATGGGTTCTTTACCTTCTCCTCCCATTACCAAGGGTGTGCTAGAAGAGTCTGATACTGATACAGTCGGCAATTGCAGTAACTCAATTAAAGACTGCACATTATAACCGCCTACCATTGTTCCCAGTAATTCCACTGCTTCAATTGAAGAAATTAAGGGACTAGTAATTTCGCCTTTAGCAATACCTGTAAGGAAACCGGCTTTCACATAGGCGGCTGCGTCTACACCAGGGGGGACGCGATCGCGCAATAAATGTAATAATGTATCTTCTTCCCCTGCTGGTGGATTTTTCAGTAATTCACACAGTTCTGATGTTTGCTGTGCATCCAAGGGTAAGGGCGGAATACCGAGTGCTGCTCTTTCAGCAACGTGTTGACGATATTTTTCTAACATTTTTGTGTTCTCTGTTTGTATGCTCTCACTCTAATTATGAATTATTTTTAGACAAAACTTAGCAAGCAAAGTTTAGCCGATTTCTTGTCTAAAAGCCTTACCGGTAATCGCTTATGAGAATTTTTATTTTATACTTAAAGTCTAGTTTTGATGCCAAATTTCCACTGAAGATATTTTAATTACCTACACAGCTAGGGGCAGGATATATCCTGCCCCTACAATAATATATATTTCAATAGGTAGCAAACTATTATACTAGGCAGTTATAGCAGATTCATCTGCTGTTTTCGCTCTTGATCATGGAAGTTCAACCAAAAGAAATCAGGAACTATTTAAGATCTGATGGTATAGATATTTTTTCTGAGTGGTTTGACTCTCTGCGGGATAGAAAAGCAAAAGCTAAAATCAGAGCAAGAATAGACCGAGTAGAAGAGGGTAATTTAGGTGATTGTAAATCAGTTGGTGATGGAGTTTTTGAACTTAGAATAGACTACGGTTCTGGCTACCGCATATACTTTGGTCAAGAAGGTTCAACAATTATTATTCTTTTGTGTGGTGGGGATAAAAGCACTCAAGATAAAGATATTGCTAAAGCTAAAGAATATTGGCGAGACTACAGGAGTAAAGATGATGTCTAGAAGTACAAGCTATCACGAAAAACTGATACAAGACTTAAAAAATCCACTAGAAGCAGCAGCTTATATTGAAGTGGTTTTAGAAGAAGGCGACCCAAGAATGTTAAGTAAAGCACTCCAAAATGTCATAGAATCGCACGGTGGAGTTGATCAGCTTTCTACACAAGTCAAAGAACTCTACAATGAACTTGACCAAATGCTATTAGATAAAGGCAAAATTGAGTTTTACAGTCTACATTCTTTGTTAGATGCTTTAGGCTTACATTTGGCAGTAACAGTAAAGTCATAATTTGCAACTAGGCGGTTGGTGCGTGACGCTATAAATCTTAAACTGCGTTCCCATATTGTCGCTGCGTCACGCACCCTACATAAAAAATGTGCTAGATGCGTATGTCATATCATTAATCAATCAGTAAAGATTATTATAGTAATACAATCTGGACATTCAATCTTTACACATCACATTTAAAACCAAATCCTCAAGGGTGGTTATGTAGTCAGCAATTAGAATTATATTTAGGTGTGCAAGATAGTAAATTACGCTATTTTACGCCACAAGGTGAGTTAGTGCCGACACCAGAGGAGTTGGCAGAACGAGAAAAGCAACGCGCAGAACGTATAGCCGCTAAGTTACGCGAATTAAATATTGACCCTGATGTTCTATAAAATTATTGATAATATTGAATGATATCCTCAGCAATTCAGATATAATAATGAGTTTGTCTATAGCACTCATTTTTTAGCATATGTCTAAAACTTACAACGTTGAGATTGTCCACCAGGGTCAAACTCATACATTCCAGGTTCCTGAAGATAAAACCATCTTATCAGTTGCGGATGAGCAAGGGTTGGAATTACCCAGCTCTTGTCATGCTGGTGTTTGCACAACTTGTGCAGGGCAAATTCTCAGTGGTACTGTAGATCAAACTGATGGTATGGGTGTCAGTCCTGAACTGCAAAAACAAGGCTATGTCTTGTTGTGTGTTGCTTATCCCCGTTCTGACTTGAAAATTGAAACGGAAAAAGAAGAAGTAGTTTATCAGAAGCAATTTGGTAAATAAAGGGATTGGGGATTGGGTATTGGGGAATAGGAATAGTAATTTTCCAATTTTTGAATAGCTTAATGATTGGAGAAATTTGACTTGATTAACAGTTTCTAGCTTGGGCTGAGATCGGTTATTCTGGAATTTACCAACTAATTGGATTAACGGCGATGACTACTCATTTTATTACCGCAGAAATCGACCTCCAAGAAACACCCACAGAGTTGCAACAGGCGATTGAAGCTGAATTGCAAAAGCAAGGTGAACCCCTAAGATGGGCAATTACTGCTGTAGACACAGAAAAAGAAAAAGCGACTGTAGAAGCTGTGGTAACTACAGTTAGCGTTAATCAATAATTCAATAGTATAGACAAAACTTCAGGTGTGTTAAGCTGATGCTGACACACCCTATTTTTATCTTTAAAGTTAAATTTGATTCTTAATAAAAAGGACACATAGCACAATAATTGCTACACTGTGAAACAGGTTAGCAATCAAACTTAATTATTAAAATTATTTGCATAGGCTAAGAAATAGGAAAAAGGAAACACAGGTGTACTGAAATTTCCTTAAAAATCAAACATGATTTGTGTATGATATATGCTAACAGATTTACATAATAACTAATTTTAGGCTATTTGTTAGCATATTATAGGTAGCTAGGTGGGAAAATTTATAACTATGTTATGGGGAATGGAGCGAGGTGAAATGTTCGCGGAGCGTTCCCACAGGTTAGCAATGACAAGGGTTTTGAGTTTCTTATATTCTGTTACATAGTTAGGTTTATTTGTGCCTACCTACTTAGAATTGTTGATGATGTTCTAAACAGTGAAGATGTTTTTATATTCAGAAATGAGGAGAACACCAAAATCAAAATCATTAGCTGTATCGTGTTGCTCAAGCTAATGCAAAAACTAATTTTCTCTAATTTCGTAAAACCAGATATTTTTACTTCCTACTTCCTTGATGTAAGCATTAACTATTACAGAATCATTAGAAATAGATTTATCTTCTTCATTAAAAAGAGATTTATTTAAGGAATGATCTATGTCATACCAAATTTCTTTTGCTGGGGAATCACCGCTTTGATCAATATTTCCAACATTGATCCTGCTGATTCCAGGAAAAGGCCATGAAGCAGCTAATTGGATAAAACCTGAACCTCCTTGAATTTGATAATTAACAGCAAAAGAAAAGGAATAACAATTAAATTGCCCTATCCCTAACTCATGGGGAAAAATATTTCCTAAAGGCCATTTTTCTGCGTTGTTGTGAGTACCCACACGTTTAAGTGTATAATGAGTAAAATTAGCTACTTCAATAATATACTTGGCATCATATTTGATAAGTTTAGTCAGTTGGTCTACAGTTTGATTTACATCTATCTTGGCTACTTGTGATAATGCCATTGGATTGAGCCTTTGCTACTTAATTGCCACAGTTTTTCTAGTCTCAATGGAGAAATTCAGATTATCTCTCTAAAGACGTATTGACATTATTTCGGATTGTGAAATACCTATACAACCTGATAAATACCTGTTTTACTAAAAAATGTAAATTTATGTGTTTTTACTGAAATACTCAATTCTTTGTAAGAAATCAGAAACATATCAGGAAAAATTTATAGTTTGTATGTGAAAACCCAAATAAGTTATACAAATTCAACCAAATTCAAGCAGATTAATGGGACATTTAGCCAAATCTTGACGTAGTATCTTGAACTCAAAATTTAATACTAGAGATGAATCATTCTTACACTGCAATTCTGATAGTTCCGACTGGTGTTGGTGCGGCAATTGGTGGTTATGCTGGGGATGCTATACCCGTAGCTAGATTATTAGCACAGGTTTGCGATCGCCTGATCACTCATCCTAATGTCCTCAATGGTGCAAGTTTGTACTGGAATATCCCCAACGCTTTCTATGTCGAAGGCTATGGACTAGATAAATTTGCTACTGGAAACTGGGGTTTGCGTCCTGTACGCAGTAACAAGATAGGTTTACTTTTAGACCAAGGTATTGAACCAGAGTTAAGGCTGCGACATCTACAAGCAGCCGATGCAGCCCAGGCTACACTCGGTTTAGCTTTGACTGATTATGTAATTACAGATGCCCCATTAAACGTAGAATTACGTACATCAGCATCAGGCGTAAGTTGGGGAACAATTAACAACCCCGATAGTTTACTCAGAGGCGCAGAAACATTAATTAAACAAGCAAAAGCAGAGGCGATCGCAGTTGTTGCCCGTTTTCCCGATAATATAGATGAAGAGGCCGCACAAAACTACCGCCAAGGCAAAGGCGTAGATCCCATTGCTGGCGCAGAGGCTGTAATTAGCCATTTAATCGTCAAAAACTTTCAAATTCCCTGCGCCCATGCACCAGCCTTAGCAGCTGAACCGCCCCAACCAAATTTATCTCCTCGTTCTGCGGCGGAAGAATTAGGTTATACTTTTTTACCAAGTGTACTTGTAGGATTAAATCGCGCCCCACAATTTATAGTAGAAAAGGAATTAACTATATCCCTCCCCGACGACATTTGGGCAGAGCAAGTAGATGCCATAATTATGCCAGCCACAGCTTGTGGTAGCAGTGCATTACTTAGCCTCAGCCAAAAACCATGTCAAATCATCGCAGTGGAGGAAAATCAAACTCAAATCAAAGTCCCACCCCAAAGTTTGGGAATCAAAGCCATAAAAGTCAACTCATATTTAGAAGCAGCAGGTTTATTAGTAGCACACAAAGCAGGGATAAACCCGACTTCCTTGACTTCTCAAATAGGATCTTTGGCAATAGTCAATAGTCATTAGTCAATAGTCATTAGTCATTAGTCATTAGTTTATCTCCCCGCTTTCCCTGCCCAGTCCCCAGTCCCTCAGTCTCCAAAAACCCGTGGTAGAAAAACAAAAACAAGAACCAGAAATCCCATATTTATCGCGTGTCCAAGTTCTAGTGGCGATGGGAGTCACTGCATTATTGTTGTGGACAATTGCCAGGGTATGGTTATACTTTGGTAACTTTTTGCTGTTTGAATGGCATTTGTATCCTAGAGATTTACTCTTGGGACTGGGTATAGGTTTATTCATTACTGGGTTAAGTGGTCTAGCTTATCGTGTATGGCCAAAGTACCGCTATAGTGCTGATTATTACCTAGAAATGGTGCTGAAGCCTTTAGCTTGGCCGGATTTAATTTGGTTAGGTTTGCTACCTGGGTTAAGTGAAGAACTATTATTTCGGGGTGTAATGTTACCCGCTTTAGGATTAGATCACCTGGCGGTTATCGGCTCTAGTGTTTGCTTTGGCATTTTACACTTGAGCGGTTATCAACAATGGCCTTATGTTGTTTGGGCAACTATTATTGGGATCATACTGGGATATAGCGCACTGTTAACGGGTAACTTACTAGTGCCGATTGTGGCTCACATGGTGACAAACTGGATTTCTAGTTGTTTGTGGAAAATCCAGCAAGGATAATTAAGAATTACTTTTGTGCAGCTAGGGCGATCGCCTGTGGTAAAATTCTGTGTTCTTGGACTTGAATTCTCGCGTGGAGTGTTTCGGCTGTATCATTTGGTAGTATTGGTACAGCTGCTTGTATTAAAATTTCGCCGCTATCGACTTCTAAACATACTAAATGCACTGTACAACCAGTAATTTTTACCCCAGCTTCTAAGGCTTGTTCGACAGCATGAATACCTTTAAAACTGGGTAATAAACTGGGGTGAATATTAATAATTTTATTGGGAAAAGCGTCAATAAATGTAGATGTGACAACTCGCATCCAACCAGCTAAAATTACCCAATCTACATCATAACGCCGCAATGTATTGACAATTTCCTCATCAAATGCAGCACGATTTTTATATTCGCGGTGATTTAATAATACTGTTTCAATCCCTCGGTTAGCAGCTTTATGTGCAACCTTAGCTGAAGGATTATTGTAAATTAAAACTTGTATTTGGGCATTGAGTTGCTTGTCTTCTATAGCCTGTGCGACTGCTTCAAAATTACTCCCGCTACCAGAAGCCAAAATTCCTAGTTTGAGAGGATTTATTACAGTAAATTGATGGTTATTAACGCAAGGAGAAACAAGACTAGAGGTAGAATCAGCACAGATGGTCATAGAAAATTCACAATTCAAAATTACGTAAACACGACAAGTGTTGAGTTAAAAATACTATTAGTCAAGTGGAAGGTAAACCCGTACTGTTTACCTAACTCATACCAATTTTGGATTAAAAGCCTAGATTCTTAAACTGTTCCAGAATCTCGAAACAATACTACCTATCCCAATTTGGTATAACAGCACTCATTACTCAGCACTCTAACTAAACAGCCAAGAGGATAATTATAATGCAAAAAAAATATGCAAAGTCATGGTTAGATAATGATACATTTGCCGCTTGGACTTTTCTCTCACCCGCACTGATTTTATTAGGTTTATTCGTTATTTGGCCGATAGCTTATTTGTGTTACCTGAGTTTTACGGCTGGGAGTTTTACTTCTACAGGTGCTTATTGGGTAGGGTTAAAAAATTACTGGCGTTTAATTTTCAATCCTGATTTTTGGCAAGTTCTTGGCAACACAGTTTATTTTACCGTTGCTACAGTTATTCCTAGTTTGATTATTCCTATTGGTTTAGCAGTCTTATTAAATCGTTCCATAGTGCTGCGCGGTTTTTTGCGGAGTGCTTATTTTTTACCTTCTATTACATCTCTAGTAGCGGCTGGTTTAGGATTTCGTTGGTTATTTCAAGCTTCCGGCCCCGTCAACGCATTTTTAAGTTTATTTAGTCTTCCCCCTATTTCTTGGCTGGGAGATACATTTTGGGCAATGCCTGTATTAATTGTTTTAAGTGTTTGGAAACAACTAGGTTTTAATATGGTGGTATTCCTAGCAGGCTTACAAGCCATTCCTCCTAGTCGCTACGAAGCCGCAGAATTAGACGGTGCTAATGGTTGGCAACAATTTTGGCACATTACTTTACCTGGATTGCGTCCGACTTTAATTTTTGCCACAATCACTACTGCTATTTTCACTTTACGAAGTTTCGAGCAAGTTTATGTAGTTACCGGGGGTGGGCCGTTAAATACTACGAATCTGTTAGTTTACTATATTTATCAAGAAGCCTTCGGTCAATTTGATTTTGGTTATGCAGCCGCCGCCGCTACTGTGTTACTAGCTTTTACTTTGGTATTAGTTTATTTACAATTACAAAGCTGGGGAGAAGAATCTTAGGAAGACAAAAGGTAAAAGGCAAAAGGCAAAAGGCAAAAGGTAAAAGGCAAAAGATGAAAGAGGGAAAGTTAAAATTCTCGGCGGGAGAACAGGAAAATAGCGATCGCCAATAACATGGTAATGTAAATTACCCCATATACTGCATTACCCATGAGAGTTGAGGCGTTTGGTATTGCTTGCAAACCATAAACAGCCTCATTTTTTAAATCTAGACGCGATAAATCAGGCAAAACTAAATATAAACCCTGGGTAATCCCTTCCATAAAAATATTACGACTCATCCGGCTCAGTTGCACCAAATTTTGTGTAATATTCCCCATCAAATACACAGCAAATGTTAAAGCAACAGCCAATAAAGAACTAGTAAACACACCAAAAGTAATAGACACAGCCGTAATTACAGCTATCTGCAATAATAAAAATATTGCTGCCATTAACATGCTGCCAACTGCATATTTAACATTACCGAACTGTAAAAATAGTAAATAGATAACCGTCATACTAGCAATTAACACAGCTAGCACAGCCGATAAACCAAAAAATTTACCAGCGATAAATTCAGCACGACTAACAGGTTTAGAAATCAATAATAAAATCGTGCGTTTTTCAATTTCCTTATTCACTAAACCTGTGCCGATAAAAATAGCAACAATTAAACAAATTACATTCATTGCTGCTATGCCAAAATCTAGAAACATTTTATCTTCGGTATTAGCTGCATATTCTGGTAAAGCACGACTAGCCACAGCCAAAGCAAGAGTATAAAATCCGATAATATACAGGATGCGATCGCGCACCACTTCCTGAAAGACATTTTTAGCAATTACTAGTGTTTTAATCATTGGGAATTGGGGATTGGGGATTGGGGATTGGGGACTGGGGACTGGGGATTGGGGACTGGGGATTGGGGATTGGGGACTGGGAAGATGGGGAAGTGTGGGGAGTGTGGGGAGAGAGGGGAGAAAGATTTCTTCCCACACCTCCCACACCTCTCACCCCTCCCACACTTTCTGCTTGCCCTATGCCCCATGCCCCATTCCCAAATAAATTTTATTGTTGTGGTGGGGGTGTTTCACGCTTAATGGAAATTGTGCGATCGCAGGAAATTTCGGCTACTGCAATTTTGTCTTCTGATGAACTGCTAGAACTGCGATTTCTTGATGCTGCTAGTGGTTCAATTCGACATAATTTTCTTAAGAAATAACCTTTGACACCAGCACTAGGGCCTGTCCAAATTGCTAGTAAATCTAATACGTAACCGCCAGCTTTAGTATTAGTTACACGCGGTTCAATACGCCATAATTCTTTTTCATCAAACTGAGATAGATTCTTATCTACAATTTGTCTTCCTAGTTGTCCTACATTAACTTTTGCTTCTAATAACCATCTTTCAACTTCTGACCAAGGTTTGTCAGAAATTTGCGCTTCTACTAATGGTTGTAGTTGATTTAAAATTAATACCCCATTTTCTGGGACTCTTTCTCTTTCTCCCCTTCTAACCACAAAGGTACTATTTTGAAATTCATCTGCTAGTAAACTTGGATATTCTTGTAGCCACTTATCCATAACAAAATAAAAGTTTAACCAGCAGCTAATCACCATACAACTAGCAACTAAAATAATAATTTTCTGTCGTGCTTCTGGTTTGGGTATCCGCGCTTTAGAATCAGTATCAGTCCCCTCAATAAAATCTGGAATCGCTGTAATTAAAGCTGCTATTGTCGGCCAAATGACAACTGTTCTGGGTGTTAATAAATCTCTTTGATTACCAAAGGCAAAAACAGACACTAAAAATCCGGTAATTAACGCGCCTATAGGCATATTAGTACCAGGAACTTTTAGAGGATCATCAGTGGTATACCAAGCAGTTCCAGCAATTAAAAATAACCAACCACAAAGCGCGATAATATCTCTAATAGGGCTAACAGCAAAAGAAGACATAAAACCTGAAAAAACACTTAAATAAATCAGGGTTTGCCAAGAATACGCTTTTGGTGGAATTAAGATTTTTTTCAGTTGTTTATAGACATCATCCAAAATACCAAATAATCCAAAAATATCTTTGAGTAGCGAGTTCATCTATACACCTCTTGATAACAGCAGACAAGAATAAATAATTGAGATGATTTGAATGTTGAATAAGCAGGTTGAGATTGATTTGAGCAATCTTGGAAATAACTCGTGTTTAGTATGAAGTGAATATCCTTAAAGTTCTAAACCATAAAATAAAAGTAATCGCAGTGTAACTCAGCGAATTTGCTATGATTGTAGTGGTAACTAAATTAGTATTTTGAAATTGAGCCTTACCAAGAAAGCTATTTTGTATCCGTGTCAATAAAGGTCTATCATCTTGAGTTTTGCCGAAATCTTCACTTAAAGAAAACACCAAAATTCTTAAGAGAAAAAATTTCATCAAGAATGTGCCAAAGAAAATAGTTACAGTCGTTAAAATTAAAATCCCTTGAGTGTTACTAGATTTTAAAACATTAAAAAATACATAATTAATTAGATCAGTTTTAATTGGCACTGGCAACCTAGGTTCTACGAAAAAGAAAATTACCCAACCAACGACACCAGAGAACAGGTTGACTGCGATCGCATAAAAGGTGCTAGATTTTTTATCAAAATTTAATCTTCGGTGAAAGACGTAGGCCTCAATGGGGATGGCAATTAAAAAGAACAAAAAATTAAATAGAATGACTCCAACAGGCCAGATTATAGGGAGAGTAATATTATCGAACATACAAATTTAATCTAAGAGTTAACTGAGTGAGTATAGTTGTAGACACTGCCAAGAACAATCATCTTTCCTTGCCGCTTACTACCTTGGTGTGACAGTATACTCCAATTTATCGTTAATATACCCATAGTTTTACAAATGAGACAGGGTATGGGAAGACGAGGGAAAAGAGACAATGTAGACAAGGAGGACAAGGTAGAGTGCTTTACCTAATGACTAATGACTAATGACTAATGACTATTGACTATTGACTATTGACTAATAACTAAACACAATGACTAGGAATGGTATTGGTATTCGCACAGCACAAGTGCGTTCAGAACGACTGACGGGTCAAATACACGTATATGATGGCTTGGGTAAGGGTAAATCCCAAGCTGCTTTAGGTGTTGTTTTACGCTCAATAGGTTTGGGAATCAATACACCGAGTAATTCTAATCGGGTCTTACTACTACGGTTTTTGAAAGGGCCGGAACGAGACTATGATGAAGACGGTGCGATCGCAGCTTTACAACGCGGTTTTCCCCATCTAATTGATCAAGTCCGCACTGGGAGAGCAGAATTTTTTGGTGTCGATGAAATCACAGCCTTTGATCGCGCTGAAGCGGCGCGGGGTTGGGATGTCGCCAAAGGCGCGATCGCTTCCGGTTTATATTCCGTCGTCGTCTTAGATGAACTTAACCCCGTCCTGGATTTAGGTTTACTCTCCGTCGATGAAGTAGTGCGGACAATCAAATCAAAACCCCAAGAATTAGAAATCATCGCCACTGGACGCGGTGCGCCGCAACAATTATTAGATATTGCGGATTTGCACTCAGAAATGAAACCCCAGCACCATCCCACAGCCACAGAATTACTCATGCAAGGGATTGAAATTTATACAGGTGCAGGCAAGGGTAAATCTACTAGTGCTTTAGGTAAAGCCTTACAAGCCATAGGTAGAGGTATCAATCACCCAGGCTCAACCCGTGTATTAATTATGCAGTGGCTCAAAGGTGGTAGCGGCTACACAGAAGATGCAGCGATCGCCGCCTTGCGACAATCCTATCCCGAAGTTGTAGATCATCAACGCTGTGGTCGAGATGCGATTGTTTGGCGTAATTCTCGCCAAGAATTAGACTATGTAGAAGCCGAAAGAGGTTGGGAGATTGCCAAAACTGCGATCGCCTCTGGACTCTATAAAACCATCATCCTCGACGAACTCAACCCCACCGTCGATTTAGAACTGCTTCCCGTAGAACCCATCGTGCAAGCACTACTCCGCAAACCCCGCGACACCGAAATCATTATTACCGGTCGCTGTCAAAATCACCCCGCCTACTTTGACTTAGCCAGCATTCACTCAGAAGTTTATTGCCACAAACACTATGCTAACCACGGCGTAGAACTCAAACGCGGAGTGGATTTTTAATTAGTCATTAGTCATTAGTCATTAGTCATTGGTCATTAGTCATTAGACTGTAGACTATGGACTATTGACTATGGACTATTGACCGATGGAAAACCAAAACTTGCTCGATTTGGTGACAGGAGGACTAGCGATCGCTATCCTGGGAGGTGGAATGTTAATGATGTTCACAACCATCTTCACCACTAAAAATAGATAATTCCCGTAGAGACTCTACATGAAAACAGTGAACAGTTATCAGTCACCAGTTATCAGTTACTTGATCACTGTTCACTGTTAAAACGTCTCTACCCCCTAAATTTCCCAGTCCCCAATCCCCAGTCCCCAATCCCCAAAATTGCTAAAAAACTTTAAAATAAGGGTTTGGCTGAGGTGCGTTATGAAGATAGCAATTACTGGTGCAACAGGATTTGTTGGTAGTCGTTTGGTAGAAAGACTCCACAAACAAGGTCATCAAATACTGATATTAACGAGAAACACTACTTCTGCTCAAAGAGTGTTTCCCCAAGAAGTTTTTAAAAATGTAGAGATTGTTGCTTACACACCCACTACATCCGGTGCTTGGCAAGATAGCATTGCTGGTTGTGATGGGGTAGTTAACTTAGCCGGCGAACCCATAGCCGAAAAACGTTGGACAGAACAAGAAAAACAAGAAATCCTCAATAGTCGTCAAGTCGTAACACAAAAAATCGTCGAAGCCATCGCCAAAGCTAATCCTAAACCTAGTGTGTTAGTTAACGCTTCTGCTATTGGTTACTACGGTACTAGCGAAACTGCTGCTTTCGATGAAGATAGTGCATCGGGAACAGATTTTCTCGCTCAAGTTTGTCAAGCCTGGGAAACAGAAGCGCGGAAAGTCAAAGACACTGGTGTTAGGTTGGTAATTTTGCGCCTGGGGATTGTCTTAGGACTAGGTGGTGCTTTAGCAAAAATGCTGACTCCCTTTAAACTTTTTGCAGGGGGGCCGATTGGTAGCGGTAGACAATGGTTTTCCTGGATTCATGTAGATGATTTAGTCAATTTGATTGTGCAGTCCTTGACAAAACCAGAAATGGAAGGCGTATATAATGCTACTGCGCCCAAACCTGTACGTATGAATGATTTAAGTCAAACTTTAGGTCAAGTAATGAATCGTCCCTCTTGGCTGCCCGTTCCTGGTTTTGCTTTAGAAGCATTGTTAGGAGATGGTGCGATTGTGGTGTTAGAAGGACAACAAGTATTACCAAAAAGGACTTTGGAATCTGGTTTTGAGTATCAATACACCAACCTACAACCAGCACTCAAGGATATTGTGAAGTAGAGTCAATAGTCAATAGTCAATAGTCAATAGTCAATAGTGCAAATGCGCTGAATTTCAAGGCAATTTTCCCTTAAATCTAATTACAAAGGCACATTGTATTAGGATGTCTGAACCTACAATTGAACAATTAAAAGCCTTTTATGATTTATGTGTGCGAGTAAGCAACTTATTACAAACAATCGAGTTGACTCGATACGACACGCGATCGCAGAGAATAGTTGTACTTATAGGCCAAACTATCCTAGTGGAGATTTTGAGTAACGGAGAGGAAATTATGTAATGAGCGATTTAAGTTATCGAGAATTAACCGAAGCCGAGTTACGGGAGTATGTAAAGAGTCATCCTCAAGACGAAGAAGCCTTTCAACACTATTTGACTATTATTAGAGCTAAATCAAATAGAGTAGTAGTTAGTACAGGCGAACAATTGGAAGCTGAGTTAAAGAAAAGACTCTCACCGTAGGCAAAGTTTTCACGGGTTAAAAATTAAAAAGATATTTAACTAATGACTGTTGACTAATGACTATTGACTAATGACTATTGACTAATGACTATTGACTAGAACTAAACTTTTTCGACACCCAACTAATTAAACCACTTAGTAGCGCGCCACCCATCAAAATACCAATGGCTGGGTTAAATACAGGTTGCCAAAGTTGATGCCATAAATCTAAACCTAGATTAACTCCACTTGCGTCACCCATAACCGCGATCGCAAACCAAGCAAACCCAAACAACACTAAAAACACATCCGCCACTAAAATCAAGTTAAGCCAATTTAACAGTTTTTCTTTCATAAGCAAGTAGAAACTAGAAAAATAAGTAAAAAGTAAAAAGGCAAAAGTAAAAAGAAAAGAGTTTTACATTTTTTCTTTCATTAGGGAATTGAAAAAGAAGTAAAACGGTAAAAGTAAAAAAAAGATTGTTTATTTTTACCTATTGCCTTTTACCTTTTGCCTTTTCAACGTTTATTCGCCTAAAATCCAGGCTTTAACTTTGGCTAAACTTTGCCAATCGGGTTTTCTGCTGAACCCATCTTCAATACTCTTTTGAATTTCCTCGCGCCATTCTGTATTCACCAGCATCAATTGGTTAGCAATATCAATGTGTTGTCTAACGCCTTTCTGGTTAGTTTCCAGCATAGCCAAAACCAGATTAACTCTCGCTTGAGGATCTTGAGGATTTAATTTAACTGCTTTTTGGGCAGCCTTGAGTGCAGAACTGGGTTTATCTTCGAGGAGATATAACCACGCAAGACAAATCCAAGCTGCACTAGCTTTAGGAGAGCGATCGCATACCTCTTTAAACACGGGGATTAAATCAGCCGCCGCTTCTCCAGCTTTATAACGTTCTAAACCTGTGTCAAACAGGGATTCTACTGTTTGAGTCATATAAAATTAATCAATGGGCAATCAATAGCTAATCATAATCATAAGTCAAGAGTCTACAGTCAAAATTCTGCCAAATTAGACTGTGAGACTATAAACTATGAACTATTGATTACACACCAAACGATTTACCACACCCACAGGTCTGGCTAGCATTGGGATTGGTGAATTGAAAACCACCGCCAATCATGGCATCGCTATAATCAAGCATTAAGCCATAAAGATACAACAAGCTTTTTTTATCGCAAACTATCTTAAAGCCGTCGTAATCAAACACATCGTCATGTTCAGTAATCTGACTTTCTTGTTCAAAGTCCATCATATAAGACATTCCAGAGCAGCCTCCTTGCCGGACTCCCACTCGCAAGCATAAGTCCTGACCTTGCTTTTCCTGGAGGGACTTGACTTGGCGTAGAGCTGCTTCACTCAACTGTATGCCACGCTGTTGAGATTGAGTTGCTTGTGTCATCCGCTTTTCCGACTCCTTAAAAATTTGGATTGTCTAGCAATTTTTGTATATATTCTAGCGAGAATGGTGCCGCAAATTGCCAATTGTAAACACTCCGTTAAAAGCAGCCAAAGGTTTTTATTCTAGAATTGAGAGACTCGGTGTGTTTAGAGATTCGGTATTTTTTTAGAGATACATCCATCCCTGTGACAACTTGAGTCCCTAACACCTTCAGGCCAAGCCAAGAAACAGTGATTCATGGCTAGCCATTCCCTAAAGGTTACTTAATATATTGCTTCTTTTGGTTAACTCACTCTATGACAAGTTTTAATCGCTCTACCAGTCGTCGGTTGAAGAAATTAACCCAAATTCCTTCTGTATGGGAGGGCGATCGCCGTCCGTTGTCATCACCTACTCCGCACCCCCACTCTGAAGGTAAGGGAGAATGTATTCTTTGGGTAGATGGTTCACAAGGTATGGTGAGGGGGATGGATGTCATCTCTCCTGAAACTGGCCCGGAAGCAATAGTTCGCACTTTAATGCGAGCAATGGAAAATCCCCACAGTCCCGCTAAACCTGCTAGACCTCAAAGAATTGTTGTCAAAGACCGCGAAATTCAGTTTTATTTACGTGGCGTACTGCAAGATTTAGACATCGCCATTGATTACGCACCAGAACTACCTTTAATTGATGAACTCTTTCGCGGATTTGCAGAAATTATCGATAATCAAGTCCCCGATTTACCGCCACAATATGCCCAAGTCTTACACGAAAAAGCATTTGCCATTTGGCAAGCAGCTCCTTGGGAATTTTTAGAAGAACAACAGATATTATCTATTGAAATCAATAAGTGGGATATTGGTACACTCTATGCCTCAGTCATGGGCATGTTGGGCATGGAGTATGGGATTTTATTTTACCGCTCCGAAGAGTCCCTGAAGCGATTTCGCGCCGCAGTCTTGCAGGATGATGATTCTCAAGGACACTTAGAAGAAGCTTTTCTCAAGCAAGATTGTTTATTTCTCACCTTTGAGCGTGAGGATGATACCGAGGAAGAAGATGAATTTGATGATTTAGCTGACTTAGCTTTATCAGAGATTGACCCGACCTTCGGGACAATTCACCCCCTAGAAGGCTTACGGTCTGTCTTGTATGAGGAAGATGCAGTAGTTATATTTCTAGCTTTAGAGAGTCTTTCTCGGTTTATTCGTGACCATCGACATCAACTTCATGCAGACGATTTCCCCAGTCTGAGTCATCGCTATCGTATTTCTTTACCGGAAGCGCGGGAAGGAACTAAATTAGTTCCAGTTACCATTTCGACTATGCCACAACTCGCCACCGAATTAGAGGAAATGGCAGAGTTATCTATTTCAGAGGAAGATGAAGAGGATCTCGGTTCATCTCTGTTCCGTTCCTTGCGAGATGACTTAATCCCAGAAGATTCTTTTCTCAGCTTGGGAGTAATTTCTTGGGAAATGTTAGAGTTTCTCAGAAAAGGTGTAACTTATCACCAAGCTGGGGAAATTAAAGCGGTGGGGGATGGATTACCCGTCATTTTAATCCAAACCTCCCGCCCCAAAGCCAAAACTGTGATAGAAACTCTAGAAGCGACCGGCGGACTCAAAGCTATTTGCTTTAATCCTGGTGCTGATCCTTTTGATGGCGATCGCTATGATTTAGGTTTATTACAAACTCATAACGGTGAATTGTTTCTGTTTGGGGAATTTCTAGATGCAGATCCCATCCATGTGGAAGCGCGGAAAAAATGGAATCAACGGTGTAAGAATACCAAAGGCTATTGCGGGTTAATCATTGCCAAAGGTTTAACGGGTGCTTCCCGTGGTAATCCCCAATTGCGAGATATGATGGCTTTATTTGAAGCGCGATCGCTCTCACCCAAAGATTTAGGTATTGGTACTCTCCAACTCATGCCTCAATTTCAACTGGAATAATTAACTAAGTCAGGAATCGCTTACAAACTTAAGTGTTACCTCACAGTGAGTGTTGATATTTTCCTCTGCTTCCATACAGTGGACAGAACTGGGATGTTTACTCAGCATTGGCGAAACTTCGCGCTATAGCTAACAACACAGAACTGAATCCTAGTATTTTTACACTATTGGACATAGTTTTGGTTGTTGCAGTCGTTCTGACTTGAAAAAGGGGTGTAGGGGTATAGAGGTGTAAGGGTGTAAGGGAAAGACTTTTTCATGTTTTCTTGTATACGCAGTTCATGACGGCTACTTAGGTCGGTGAAAATCAAACTATAGGACTCATATTTGATTTGTGCGAAGCTAGGTACACTTTTATTCCTTCTTAACAGTTCCCCGTTCCCCGTTCCTTGTTCCCTTCCTAAGCAAATGATTTCACCGAATCAAAGCGGGTTCCTATAGCTGTGTCACACAATATAAAATAGCGTGAATTAATTTAGTCTTTATCGCTAATTTCTCAACATCCTTTCAGGATTAGAAGTTATTGCATCTGGTTAAGAAATCTGCTTTTTGAGATGCTTAGGAACTTCTAGAAAATCAATTATTCCATGAGTCAGAACAAATATTTTCATTGAATTTTTACTTCCCTGCTCCCCCTGCTCCCCTCCGTTCGCGTAGCGTCCCGCAGGGAAGTTATGAACGGAGAAGCCTTCTATCAAAATTCTCTCTCCTTACCAAAGCGGTTGATTGTATATTTTTTTATTTGTAAGTCCCTGATAGGGGAAACAATCTGCTTCTGTATCCGTCATAACGTCGAATTTAAAGACAAACTCAGTTTTTCATCAAACTGGGTAGTTTTTATTTTTCCTAAGATGGTCAACTAGCTTTAAAACAACCTCTATGCCGTTCCATTGATTTAACGTTTCCAGTCGCGGGTAAACACCATTGAAATCGGTTATAAAACCCCCAATTTTCTCTTATCACTCTTTTTTAAGTTAGCCAGTAAGCTTTGACTACAGTAGCAATGCTGTTACGCCTACATTTCTCCCTCTTCATCATTGCTTGCTCCATTTATGAATTACTTGTTTGATTTATTAAAATTTTATAAATTCGCTATTTAGTTGTGATTTATTGCAAATACCTGGGTAACTTAAGAAAGTGAAAATATATCCTGTATTCATACCTGAATATCGTCAGCTATTTTTCATGGGTATTTCAGCAAGTTTAATAAACAGTAGCATCATGCCTATTGTTATTGATTATATTGATTGGTGTTTGTCAACAAGATTAATCAAAATTTTAGGTAAAATTATCAGAGTTTCATAGAGTTTTTATAAAGCATAAAAAGCTACTTTATCCTTTGGGTAAAGATTCTCCAAAATCATAGTAATCTGGATATAATAGCCGTAATACAACTCATAAATGCCTCATGTAAATGTCAAGAAATTAACAAATACTAAGGTGGTGAATATGTCATGATTGCGGGCAAAGCATATCACAAATCTGGTTATAGATGAAAGTGGAATTATCATTCATAGATAACTATTTCCTTTAAGTCACAAATAATTGTGATTCCTTGCTAAAAAGAACGGGAACAAAACTTAAACAGTTTCAGCAATTTTTTGAAAAAATCAAAACATTTCTGCTAGTTAAATCTATCTGAAATAGCTGTAATTATGTTTCATCATAATTTACATCATGGTAAAAATTGTCAGCAGAATGATGACAAATTACCAATTTAAACATCAAAGTAGCTTAAACAAAATCATTTCAGGGATGATTTTTGTTGTGATTAATTAACAGGAAAATTTTATCTAGCATTGTCATTAGTCAATGCAGTGAGATAGTTGAGTAAAGAAAATCTCAGGAAACGCTGCTTCTTTAATCCCAGCTTATAAACAGCCAGAAGTTCATGTTTTCCATTGACATACTTCTAGATATCAGCTGTCATTGATTATTGATGTCAGACATTTTTTTGAGATTCATTTGTGAATTTAAAGCAGAGAAAAGGTCGAATTTTTGAATAAATTACCACTTTGGAGACTTTTTTGAATGTCACATGACTAAATCAAATTCATATGGCAACTTGCGTCCTGGGAATTAAGTTATCTACATCTCAAGTTTTTTTGAAAAGGAAGTTTTCCCTATTACCCTTTCTCCAACTGTAAGCAGTTTCTGATGTTTCTTGAAAAACCGACGAGTGATTTGACGAAACGAATATTTTTGTGGGGAACGGTATCGCTTGTTTCTTGACACAAATTCTGATAATCTTATCGTCTTCCTTGTCGTTTTATTTGTTTTTGATGATGTCAATACACAGCAGATAGCATGATAATGACTAATAAAAAATGGGCCGTCAAACGTATAACTGTAAATCTAGCTGCACAGGAAGCAGAAAAACTAGAAAAATACTGTCAACAGACAGGTAGACCTGCAACTGATGTAATTCGGGAACTGATTAGAAGTTTACCTGTATCAGATGACAATAAAGAAGTGAGTAGATAGGAGGTATTTTGATGTTATGACAAAAAATCTTTTGACTACTCAATAAATATCTAAAGAGGGGTTTTTAGTCCACAACTTTTGACAAAAGTTTTTTTAGTGGCAAATACACGCTTTAGGTGTAGAGAATCTAGTCACTGCAATTTCGGCAGAACCAAACAAACACAAATTTTCGATCATCAGGTGCATGACTTTGCCATCCCACAAAAAAGTACGTCGCTAGAGATAAGTCGCAAATTCCGACACCAACCCAGTTACAATTTGTAAAGAAACTGAAAAGGAAAGACGGAATGCGCGTTGCAATTGTAGGTGCGGGATTGGCTGGGCTAGCAACCGCAGTGGATTTAGCTGATGCAGGCTGCGAAGTCCAAATTTTTGAGTCCCGTCCGTTTGTTGGGGGTAAAGTCGGTAGTTGGATTGATGGTGATGGCAACCACGTAGAAATGGGGTTGCACGTATTTTTCGGGTGCTACTACCAACTGTTTGAACTCATGAATAAAGTCGGGGCGTTGTCAAGTTTACGCCTCAAAGAACACACCCACACTTTTATCAATAAAGGTGGGCGCACCGGTGCGTTAGACTTTCGTTTCTTTACAGGCGCGCCTTTTAATGGGTTAAAAGCATTTTTCACCACTTCTCAACTCTCGTTACAGGATAAGCTACAAAATGCGATCGCTCTCGGAACCAGTCCGATTGTGCGAGGACTAGTAGACTTTGACGGAGCAATGAGAACTATCCGCAACTTAGATAAAGTCAGTTTTGCTGACTGGTTTCGCAGTCACGGCGGTAGTGAAGGCAGTATCAAAAGGATGTGGAATCCCATTGCTTACGCCTTGGGATTCATCGACTGCGAAAATATTTCCGCCCGTTGTATGTTAACTATCTTTCAATTTTTTGCAGTCCGCAGCGAAGCTTCTGTACTGCGAATGTTGGAAGGTTCTCCTGATGAATATCTCCACAAACCCATTCTCAAATACTTAGCAGATAGAGGCACACAAGTTTATACACGTCGTCAAGTCCGAGAAATTCAGTTTACGGAAGTGGATGGACAAACCCACGTCACTGGCTTAGTAGTTGCCCAAGGAGACACGACAGAATTAATCACTGCGGATGCTTATCTATGCGCTTGTGATGTCCCAGGAATTCAGCGAATTTTACCCCAACAATGGCGCAAATGGTCAGAATTTGACAATATTTATAAACTAGAAGCAGTCCCAGTTGCCACAGTACAGTTACGGTTTGATGGTTGGGTGACAGAACTGCAAGATGGGGAAAAGCGTAAACAACTCCAGGAAGCAGCAGGGCTAGATAATTTACTGTATACGGCTGATGCTGATTTTTCCTGCTTTGCGGATTTAGCCTTGACTAGTCCTAGTGATTATTATCGTCCGGGGCAGGGGTCATTATTACAGCTAGTGCTGACACCAGGAGATCCCTTTATTAAGGAAAGTAACGAAGCGATCGCCCAACACGTCCTCAAACAAGTCCATGAATTATTCCCCTCATCACGGGAATTAAATATGACTTGGTATAGCGTCGTTAAATTGGCTCAATCTTTATATCGCGAAGCCCCAGGAATGGATGTGTATCGTCCTGACCAAAAAACTCCAGTGCCTAATTTCTTCCTCGCAGGTAGTTACACTCAACAAGACTACATTGATAGCATGGAAGGGGCAACAATTTCTGGCAGACGCGCCGCCAAAGTCATTCTCGAAAATATTAAACAATAGAGTTAAATCTAAACATCGAAAAATAATGGCTGATTGGCTAGAACATAGCGTACAGGTTGAAGTCGAAGCCCCCATTGATTTAGTCTGGGGCTTGTGGTCTGACCTAGAGCAAATGCCGAAGTGGATGAAATGGATAGATTCTGTGAAAATTCCCCCTGATAACCCAGATGTTTCTCTGTGGAAATTAAACACAGGCGGACTGGAATTTACCTGGAAATCCCGCATCCTGAAAACTGTCCCCCATCAAATTATTCAATGGGAATCAATCGATGGTTTACCAAATCAAGGAGCGATTCGCTTTTACGATCGCCACGGTAGTAGCATCGTGAAAATGACAGTTTCCTATGCTATTCCTGGGATTTTGGGCAAAATCATGGATAACCTATTTTTAGGTCGAGCCGTAGAATCAACGATTCAAGCCGATTTAGAAAGGTTTAAAGAGTATGCTTTAAACGCTAAAGCAAATTCAGCCTCTTCTTAATTAGCTGAGATTGGTGAAATCAAGTTTGTGGGTTGGGTCGAACTATCAGACCCAGCACACTTATTAAGTATAAAAAATCTAAGTAACAGAACATACGGCTGGTTCTGGTAGTGGTTCACCCGCAGTTTCATAAGCAATAATCAAAGACTCTAAAGCTTCAATACCGTTTGCTACCGCTAACTCATACGTATCTCCATGAGTGCGCCAGCGTTGTCCAGGAAAGTCAGGTAATCCTACGAGAAAGCAATTATCTTCTTCAGACCACTGAATAACCATTTGGTATTTAATCTTACTCATTTTGTTGATTTCCCTCAACTATCTCTATTGCTTGCCTTATTTCCTGTTCTTGGTAGCGTTTAGCATCTGCTCCATCTTTACCTGAAATTGTAATTTTTCCAGGATACAAAGGGTGTACCCAGTTGGTATGGCTTCCTTTTCCTGGCAATTCTGTAAAACCAATTTGGCGGAGCATTTGTTTCAATTCTCGGATTTTCTTGGGCATAAAAACTTAATCATAGTGATTTCAATGCCACTCTATCCAAATCTTGAACAAAACCAAAACTACCAAGTTGGGTCACTAAATAAATGAATGGTAAGTTCTGCTTGCGGTGGTACAGAGGTGATGCAAGCGCGAATGGTGTCGCCGTCGTCTAGTTCTACCGTGCAAGCGTGACAAGTCCCCATTAAACACCCAGTAGGAATGAAAACCCCGGCTCTATCTGCTACATCTAACAGGGGTTCTCCTACCTCAGCGTTAATGGTGACATCATCTGGTAAAAAACGGACAACAACACTCATGCAATTTAGCCTAACTACGACAAAAAGGGCGTTAAATCTAAATGATTTTCAATTTCGCTAGCCAGATTATCTAACATCTGCTCTCGTTGTTCTCGGTAGTTGGCGACCCCTGTGGGTAAGGATTTCAAGCCGCGTTGTTGACGCAGACGATTGAGCCAAGCGCGTCGCCAGGGGCCATTGTCAAATAGTCCGTGGAGATATGTTCCCCACACTGATTGACATTTATCTACCAATCCTAAGTTAGCATCATCAAATAAAGGTTGATAGCCTTGATTATCGCTGGGAATGTCTACACGCGATCGCCCTTGATGAATTTCAAAACCAATTACAGGTAGTCCCATTTGGGGGAAATTGGAGCTAACTTGACGCTGACGGGCGATTTTTTGCCCTGTAATCACGGTCTTAATCGGTAAGAGATTTAAACCTTGATATCGACCGGCTTGTCCCTCTACCCCTTCAGGATCGGCGATGATTTGTCCAAGAATTTGGTAGCCGCCACAAATCCCTAACACTGTACCACCAGAGGCGGCATAGTGTTGAATTGCTTCTGCCATACCACTTTTTTGCAGAATGATTAAATCCGCAATTGTAGTTTTTGTCCCTGGAATAATTACTGCGTCTGGATGTCCTAAATCGTGCTTGGGACTAATGTATTTGACGGAAACTGTGGGTTCTGATTCTAAGGGGTCAAAATCGGTAAAGTTGGAAATTCTGGGTAAGCGCACCACACTGATATTGATATCTGTGTGGGCTTTTGCTGGTTTACGTTCTAGTAAATCTAGAGAATCTTCGGCGGGGAATAATTCTTGGAGGTAAGGAATGACACCAATTACCGGAATTTTTGTCCGTTCTTCTAACCATTTGATTCCGGGTTCTAAAAGCGATCGCTGTCCTCGGAACTTGTTAATTACTATACCTTTAATTAATTGCCGTTCGTCTGGTTCGAGTAGCTCAAGTGTGCCGACAACGTGGGCAAATGCTCCTCCACGGTCAATATCTACTACTAAGATTGTGGGTGCATTTAAGTGTTTTGCTACCCGCATATTAGTTAAGTCGCGGTGCTTGAGGTTAATTTCTGCGGGACTACCAGCACCTTCACAAACGATGACATCAAATTCTGTACTTAAATGTTGTAAAGATTCTTCAATGGCTCGCCAACCCATTTCAAAATACTGTTCATAGTAATCGGCAGCATTGACTTTACCGACATATCTCCCCCGCATAATTACCTGGGAAGTCATATCTCCTTGGGGTTTGAGCAAAATCGGGTTCATTTCTACCCAAGGAATTACCCCCGCAGCCCAGGCTTGTACCGCCTGCGCGTAACCGATTTCTCCCCCATTGGCTGTGACATAAGCATTTAAAGCCATATTTTGTCCTTTAAAGGGGGCTACTCGCCAGCCACGCCGCGACAAAATTCGACAAATAGCTGTAGTTATCAGTGATTTCCCTGCGTGGGAAGTTGTCCCCACCACCATAATAGATTTCATAGCCACTGTTACTTACTCACAATCAGGGGATAATATTAATGCGTAATTCTTGATAACATAAATTTGCATGAGTGTGAGGATTGACCTGGTGTCAATGACTCATGCCCAATGCCCATCGTAGAACGAGAGCAAGTATTCTGCCTTAAGTTAAAGCAAATATGCAACCCAGCTTAACAATTCCGGCAATTTCCTGGGACGAAATTGATAAAGAATTGATAAATGGGTTGATGTCTTTCCGTATATATTGTTCCCTATAGATACTGAATCCTAACTTTTGGAGAGTTGATTTAGCTAAAAGGGAATTCTGAGCCAACGAATCATAGCATTAGACAAGCGATCGCTCCAGGAAGCTGTAGGTAGGTCTTGACTTTGGTATTTTTCCAGTAGTTGATGACCCAGGGGTGTGAGGCGAAAACTATCTGTAATCCCCTGTCCATCGACTTCGCGCCTTAACATCCCGACTTGAATTAACCAACCCAAAGCGTCATCACAGGCTAACTCTGAGAGGGGTTGTTGAGTGTAACCATTTTTTACACCATTTTCTGTGGCGATCGCACTCAAGGCGATACTCTGATGGCGCATGGTTTCAAATAATTTGATTTTGAAGGGAGAACAAATCAGCGATTTTTCGGCTCTTTTGATGCTGCTGGGCTGATAGGTCAATACTTTGGAGTTTTGTGAGTTAACCATATTGTGATGTTTGGGCATGGGAAAGATATTTTCCTTCCCTTGAGTTTTTACATTTATGTCATGAAATCATTGTAAATTATTGTAAAATTTCAAAGTCATCAACAATCTAAAACAGGAAGGGTTCATTATGCCTTTAGCGGTTGGTACAGATGCACCTGCATTTACCGTCAAAGATACCAACGGTAACACCGTCTCGTTATCTGATTTTGCTGGAAAGACCGTTGTTTTATATTTCTATCCCAAAGATGACACCCCAGGCTGCACTAAGCAGGCTTGTAGCTTCCGGGATGCCAAAGACGATTATCAAGGCAAGGATATTGTGGTGCTGGGAGTCAGTGCTGATGATGAAGTTTCCCATCAAGCATTTACCCAAAAATATAATTTGAATTTCCCTTTATTGGCTGATACCGACCACTCGATCATCAAAGCTTACGATGTTGATGGCGGTGGTTATGCCAAGCGTGTCACCTACGTTATTGATGCCCAAGGCAAAATTGCTCATGTTGATGCTGCTGTCAACACAGCTACCCACGCTAGCGATGTTTTAGTGGCTTTGGGACTTAATTAAGTGCTGAGTGGTGAGTGGTGAGTGGTGAGTGGTTAATTAATTAAAGTAGAGACACTTGATTTAGTAATCTCAGATCAGGAAACTTTTTCACAAAAGAGTGCTAAGTAATTTCTTCACTCAAAACTCAGCACTCAAAATTCATCACTATTATTGATTACCTTGGTTTACCCCTGGTTCTGCGGAACTGGGGGTATTAATAACTGGTAAAGGAAGTATTTGTCCTTGTGGTTGATTATTCTGATTGGCTCGATTTTGTCTTTCTCTAAAAGCTTTAGCGGCTTCATCAATTTGTTGCCCTTGCTGATCGGCGTTCCAAGAACTTGTACCGAACTGGGCGCGGTGAATTAAGTCGAACATATTGAAATTGCCGTTGCTAAAGTCAACGTTATTTTGTTGATCGGTATTATTACCACCTGCATCTACTGTACCGAGTTGGGCGAGGCTAGATTGGTCTGTGAGTAGGGAAGTAAAGCTAAAACTGGCTACAGTTGCTACTAAAAGTTTAGCGATCGCGGGAAATGATTTTTTCATAAACATCCTCTAACACCATGTTTGAGAAGTAAAAAGGTAAAAGTTAAAAGGCAAAAGCAAAGAATATTTTAACTTTTACCCTTTTTTCATTGATGCTGTATTTATCTTAAGCAAGAGTCCGGCGAAGTTGGGGCTGAATGCTAATTAAAGCTACTAATGCAAAACCAAATAAGATTAGCAATGCACTACCAAAGGTAATTTCACCCCAAGGGGCTTGCATGACGACGCTAGATAATCCCCAACTGCTGTGAGTATAGAGGTAGCGAATTGGTTCAATGGCGTAGCTAAGGGGGTTAAGGGTAGCCACAACCTGTAACCACTTGGGCATGAAAGATAAAGGTGCGAGGGCAGTGCTAGCAAATAATAATGGTAGGTTAGTAACAAAAATTACTGCTATTAATTCAATGTGTCCTGGTAGGGCAAAAGCTAACCCTAGAGAAATAGCTGTGACACCCAATGCTAGCAAAAAAACGATGAGAGCGATCGCAGCTAGTCCTGTGACATCTGGTAGTCCAGCACCCAGAAACGCTGCTGCACCAACAATTACAGCCGCTTGCAGTAAGCTTTGACTAATAATAAAGATGGCTGAGGCAAAGACAATTGAGAAGCGCGAAGCTAGGGGGGCGACTAACAAGCGGTTTAAAAAGCCAAATTCCCTGTCAAACATCACAGGTAAACCAGCATTCAACGCTCCCGCAAAGGCTGTAAATACAATTACACCTGCGGCTAAAAATTGCCCGTAATTTGTCGTACTGCCAAATAAACCTTTTGGGGCATTTTGGAACAAAGCACCGAATAGCACCAACCACATGACAGGCTGAATAATCCCCGCCACCAGAGTTGAGGGACGGCGTTGTAATTGAATAAACAAGCGACGAGTTAAAGCCAGAGTCTCTTGAACTAATTCACCGAAAAAGTTAGGTTTAGCTTCGGTGTAGGCTTGTGGTGTTGTGGCAACTTGCCAATTGATATCAGATTTAGGGGTTACACTCATAACGTGTTTTGGGAATGGGGCAGGGGGCATTGGGAATGGGGCATTGGGCAAGCAGGAAGTGTGGGAGGTGTGGGAGGTGTGGGAAGAAATCTTTCCCCCCTCTCTCCCCACACTCTCCACACTTCCCAGTCCCCAGTCCCCAATTCCTATCGCATATTTTGTTTTTTCTCCGCTTTCGGATCACGGTTGGCGACTGCTGCTAGTTCGGCATCCATGAGGGTGCGTCCGGTGGCGGCGAGGTAGACATCATCGAGGCTGGGACGGGATTGGGCAATGCCAAAGATGGGTAAGCCTGCGTTGTTGAGTGCTTGTTGGACGCTTATTAGGGCATCGTTTTGGGGGGTAACTACTAAGTTAAGGGAGTTACCTTGCGCGCTATTGATGATGACTTCTTTGACGAAAGATAATCCTTGCAGGAGTTCTTTGGCTTGTGTAGCTTCTTCTGTGGGTGAGAATTCGCGGATGCGTAAGGTAATGCGATCGCCCCCGACTCTATCTTTTAATTCTGAGGGTGTACCGACGGCAATCACCACACCCCGGTCAATAATCGCGACGCGATCGGCTAGTGCGTCAATTTCTTCTAAATAATGGCTGGTAATAACTACCGTTGTTCCTGATTCCTTTAATTTCCGCAGGAATTCCCACACCACAAACCGACTTTCTATGTCAAGCCCTACAGTTGGTTCATCCAAAACTAGAACATCTGGGGCATGAAGTAAGCCAGCCGCTAAGTCTAGACGCTTGCGTAAACCACCGGAGTAAGTCCCGGTTTTTTTATCGGCGTATTCTTGTAAACCGAGTAAGTCTAAAACTGTCTCAATACGCTGTTTAGCTACTGCACTGGGGAGGTGATACAGTGCGGCTTGTAATTGCAGCAGTTCTCTGCCTGTTAAGACTTTATCAATGGCGACTTCTTGGGCTACATAGCCTAACCGTTGTCTAGCTACTCTAGGGTTATCCAACACAGAAATCCCAGATACTTCGATTTTGCCTGCATCTGGGGTGGTGAGGGTACACAAGGCGCGCAGAGTAGTAGTCTTACCTGCACCGTTGGGGCCGAGTAAACCAAAGATTTCTCCTGGTTCTACTTGAAAGGAAACATCCTTGACGGCTTCAACGGTACCGTAACGCTTTTGTAGATTTTGAATTAAAACGGCGGCAGCCATGACAGCTAAACCCTAAATATACAATTCGCAACAATATCTATATATATTGTAGTGGAGTGGTGAAAGGTCAGGTGATCGCATGGCTACAGTCGTCTACTCTACACTTATGAATTAGCTGGCGGTGGGGAAATATTCGCCAAGTAATTGACTAAATCGCTGGGACGAGTGAAATCTAACAAAGCCTCGGCTAAATCTTCTAGTTGAGTAGTCGCTAAAGTACGAAGTTGCTGTTGTGTTTCTGGTTCAACTGCACCAAAGCGGCGTGCTAGCTGACGTAGGATCAGTTCTAAGGCCTCTTGTTTTTTGCCGCGTTCTTCTCCTTTTTGCAAAATATCTTGGTAAATTACCGACTCTTGCATAATTTCCTCGCTAAAAAGTTGTGTAATCAAACTTTTCTCAAACCGCAAACCAGCCAATACTTGTATACAAGCGGATATGTTCTGTCGTTCGTCTGTTTCTTCAATCATATCGACGGCAGCCACAACTTGGGTGAGTAGGTTTGTGGGTGATTCACTTCTGGCTAATGTCGCTAGGGGTAATACCAATTCGCAATTTGCAATTCGCAATTCGCAATTCGCAATACCCGCTATCGCACTTAGCTACTAAATTTACCTAAATTTTCCTGTCGCCATTTGGCATCAGCTTTACGATTTGTTCTCACTTCTAAAACGCGAATTCCGGTAATTGGTAGTGGGTTTAATCTTTGCTGTAACTGTTGCCAAGAAGTAATTAACTCATGCTGTACACCATAGGTAGTGCATAACTGAGCAAAATCAATGTCTTGGGGAGTGCCAAAATATTCTTCAAATGGTGGGTCAAATTTAGCGATGGGTAACATTTCAAAAATCCCGCCACCGTTGTTGTTAATTAAGACAATGGTTAAATGTCCGATAAATTTATTTCTGGTTAAAAACCCGTTAGTGTCATGCAATAATGCTAAGTCTCCTGTGAGCATTACACTACTTTGATGACGGTGGGCGATTCCTAATGCGGTGGATAATGTGCCGTCAATGCCATTTGCACCTCGGTTAAAATGCGATCGCACTCCTAAATTATTGGGTCGCCAAAAATATTCCACATCCCGCACAGGCATACTGTTGGCGATAAACAACGGTGTTCCTGGTGGCAGTATTTGAGAGATTAACCAAGCGGCTTTACACTCTATTAACTCTTCTATTTGCGCCAAATTTGTATCTACATTTGCCCTAACTTTAGCTTCTGTATCACACCACATCTGTAAATATTCACAAGAAATTTCAGCACCCCCAGACTTAACCGAAACTTCCTCAACTCTCATTCTCAAATGTGTTGTTCTGCCATGTAGAGGGTCGAGGTTTTGGTGGCTGGGGTCAATTATCCAGCGTAGGGGTTGGTGAGTGTCTAGCCAAGTCCGCAGTTCTTTGCTGGTGGGCATATCACCTATTTGAATCACTATTTCAGGTGCTAGCTTGTCGGCTAGTTGCTGATTTCGCAAAATCAGGTCATAGGTAGAAATGAGATAGGGGTTGAGGTCGGCAAAATTCCGCAGTGGGGAAAGTCCTTCTGCTAGTACGGGGAAATTGAGGGTTTGGGAAATTCTGGCGATCGCTCTACAATATTCCTCTGGTTGTAATGGTTGGGCTACTCCAGCAATGATGATTCCTCGATTAGATTGGGGAATAGGGCATGGGGCATAGGATATGGGGCATGGGGTAGGATTTGTGATGTTGGCGAAGAATTTTTCGGGGTGGAATTGGGCTAGTAGATGAGTTAAATCATGACCATCGGGAATGGGTGCTAGGGGGTCACGCAGGGGGATATTGATGTGTACTACGCCTGGTGTTGGGGTTTGGGTTTTCTCCCAGCTATAAATTATTGTTTGTCGCAGATATGCTAGCATTCCCATTTCGGGGGAGGGTAAAGCTAATTCTGTTTGCCAGTTCGGGTAATTGCCGTAGAGTTTGACTTGATCTATTGTTTGTCCAGAATGACAGTCTCGTAATTCTGGCGGTCTATCAGTGGTTAGTATCAGTAAGGGTACACGGCTTTCTTTCGCTTCAATCACGGCTGGGTAAAAATTCGCCCCCGCAGTTCCAGAGGTGCAAACAATTGCTACAGGACGACTGGTGGCTTTAGCAACTCCCAAGGCAAAAAAGGCGGCGGAACGTTCATCTAGAATGGAAATTGCTTCAATTTCTGGGGCTTGTTGGGCAAAGGCGACTGCTAAGGGTGTGGAACGCGAACCAGGACAAATGACTGCACAAGTTAATCCTAAACGCTTTAGTGTTTCAGTTAAGATATAAGCCCACAGTTGATTAATATTTTTCTCGGCGAACCGCATCACATCCATAGCAGCCAATAAATTGCATAGCGAAATTCAATTTATCAGTTATTTGTTACCAGTTTCATTGCTGGGCAAAACAATAAATCATTTATTGGCTAGTGTTGATGCTATGTAACACAACACTATACGCTTGATTACTGTTGACTGATGCAAAATTCTGACTCAAGTTTTTATGGATTGTATTCACTTAACCGGAATTCGCTGCTATGGCTACACTGGCTATTTGCCAGAGGAACAGGTTTTAGGACAATGGTTTGAGGTGGATGTCAGGTTGTGGCTGGATTTATCTCAAGCTGCCAAAACTGATGCGATCGCTGATACTCTAGATTATCGCGGTGTTATTAGCTTGATTCAACATCTGGTTAAGACTTCTAAGTTTGCTTTAATCGAAAGGTTAGCAGGTGCGATCGCTGACTGTATTATCCAAGAATGCAATCAAATTACACAAGTGCAAGTCATAGTTACTAAACCTGCTGCACCCATTCCAGATTTTGGCGGCAAAATTAGTATTGAACTGACTAGAAAGAGGGAATAGGGCATTGGATATAATAGACTTGTGATTTCTATAATTTCTCTTTTTGAAAAACTCCATTGATTGAGAAATGGAGTTTTTTTATTTTGTTGTTTACTATACATATTTTTTGTATTAATTATTGCCGCTATTCCAAATAAAATTTGAGAATTATTTTATATTTTTACAGGGTTTAAATGATGAAGAACCATGCTAGAACATCATAAAGATTTCCTAGTTTAGTCATATGCTCACACCGATACTTGAGAGATTGACTATCATATAATTATTCAGCTTTAGATATAGTTGAATTATCAGCAATATCTGAACCTTAGCAGATAGGCTATTTTAATATGCAAAACCGCAAAATCCTAGTTGTTGAGGATGAAAAAATCCTGGCTTTAAATATTAAAAATAGTTTACAAAAGCTGGGGTATGATGTTCTAGAAATCACAGATTCAGCCGAAAAAGCCATTAAAAATGTAGCAGAACACTACCCTAATTTAGTATTATTTGATATTTGTCTAACCAAAGAGATTAACGGTATACAGGTAATAGATATTATTCAACACAAATTTCATATACCCGTATTGTATATAACTGAGTATTCAGAATATATAAAACTACCTAAAAATCAGCTAAGTCATCCTTTTAGTTATATTCTAAAGCCGATTAGAGAGTCTGATTTACATTTAGCTGTGGAAATAGCTTTGGAACAATATCAAAATTATAGAAGTTTACAAATCGAAAAACAAAAAATAGAGGCGATTATTAACAGCATGGCTTGTGGGGTAGTTGTTACCTGTAATCATGGCTGTATCCAAATGATGAATCCAATGGCAGAACAACTGACTGGTTGGCAACAAAATGAAGCGATTGGAAAAGCTTTTACTGATGTTTTGAGTTTAGTTGATAAAGATATGGATGAAGTAATCGGTAATTTAGCAAAACAGGCGGTGCAAGTTGGTGAAGTGGTAAATTTACCAGAAAATTGTATACTAATTTCTAAGGAAGGAAAAGAAATACCTATTGGCGATAATATAGCACCAATTCGGGATCATAATGGCAGGGTTACAGGTGCTGTATTAGTCTTTCAAGATATTACGCAACGTAAACTCACAGAACTCCAAATACTGCGTAACGCCTTTTGTGATGGACTGACAGGAATACCAAATCGCACTTTATTTTTAGATCGCCTAAAACAAGCAGTAGAACGCAGTAAACGCCGTAGTGATTATCGGTTTGCAGTTTTATTTTTAGATTTAGATGGTTTTAAGGGGATCAACGATCGCTTTGGTCACAGTATGGGCGATGATTTTTTAGTAGCGATCGCTAGACGTTTAGAATCATGTGTACGTAGTTGTGATACTGTTAGCAGATTTGGCGGTGATGAATTTGCTGTATTGTTAGAAGAAATTAAAGATATTAATGATGTCATTAACGTTGCTAAACGTATTCAAGATACCCTGGGTTTACCAATAAGTTTAAATGGGAATCAAATATATACGACAGCCAGTATTGGTATTACTTTAAGTCATGGACATACTGATGAACCAGAACGTATACTCAGGGCTGCTGATAGTGCTATGTACCGGGCAAAGCAACAAGGCAAAGCCCGTTATTATGTATTTAATGAAGCGGCTAATTATTAGCAATTTTTAGTTGAAGTTAATTGCGTATCTATTCATATTGAATCAGGATAAAATCTGTATTAATATTGGGGCTATTAATGAGTACATTTACCAAAGTGATTTGCTATTTATTGGAAAAAGATAGGTTCAAAACCTCGCCCCTGGTGGGCGAAAAAATCCTTGTTTCCCAAGGTAGGTAAAAACCCCACCCCTTGTTGGTGGCTGAATTAATTGCGAATTGCGAATTGCGAATTGCGAATTGGTTTTATAGCAGTCCTAAATCATTTATGAAACACAAGAACCCCGACAACCCCGACTTCTTTGAGAAGTCGGGGTTCTTGACACCGCGAGTTCTCACAAATCAGATAGGACTGCTATATCTAAACTGAAAATATTAAATTCTGATAATCAATAATTATACTTATTACATTATGTTGAGGAACAAATTTTTTTCAGCACACATAATTCCCTGAAAGATAACCTTTGTACAGGCATGAAATTACACGCTGACTCCTCTGGGCTGGATTTATGACAGAAAAAACTGAAAAGCAAAAAATGCTAGCCGGTCAATTATACCTAGCAGATGATCCAGAACTAGTGGCAGATCAAAGACGGGCTAATCAGCTTTTAAGAAGGTATAACGCCACCTCAGCAGAACAATTAACACAACGTCAGCAAATCTTACAGGAACTGTTTTTTAAAATCGGAGAAAAAATTACTATAGTGCCGCCATTTCATTGTGACTACGGTGCTAATATTTCCGTAGGCAATGGCACTTACATGAATTATGGATGTGTAATTTTAGACTGCAATCAAGTAGAAATTGGTGAAAATGTTTTATTTGCTCCTTATGTGCAGATTTATGCTGCTTACCATCCTACAGAACCAGAAATTCGGCTCACAGGTAGAGAATTAGCTGCCCCCATTAAAATTGGTAATAATGTCTGGATTGGTGGTGGTGCAATTGTTTGTCCAGGAGTTACCATTGGGGACAACACTACTATTGGTGCAGGAAGTGTCGTTGTTAAAGATATACCTGCAAATGTCGTTGCAGTTGGTAATCCCTGCCAGATAATTCGTCATTTATAGTAAATTTTAACTAGAATTTGTAGCCTCTAGCTAGCCAATACATCCAATCAGCGATCGCTTCTTGAGTATCTTCATCGACATCAATGGGTTCTATATCCGACAGCTTGGCGGTATGTATATCGTCTTCCTTCCCTCCTATATAAGCAACTTCCACATACATATCCCTTAAACAATCATCTTCTGGTGCCATTCCCAAGACTTCTACAGGCTTCTCGTCAATGGTAGAAGTTTTGCGAGATTTCTTCTTCCACTTCCCCATAAAAGGAAATTCTAAAGTATCGTCAAGGTAATAATACCAACCCATTGCCCGGTCTTCCTTATCCTCAGCATCGGCAATAATCTCTTGTTCGATGCGTTCTTCCCTGGTTTCGTCACGTTCTACACTAGCCATAAGACTCTCATCTGTTGTTATACAGTTTGATATGTTAAAGCCTTTGGTCAATATCTGTCGATAAAGTCAATAGTCAATAGTCAACAGTCATTAGTCAACAGTCATTAGTCATTAGTCATTAGTCATTAGTTTTTCTCCTCTCCTACCTTGTCTACCTTGTCTCCTTGTCCCCAGTCCCCAATCCCCAGTCCCCAATCCCCAATCCCCAATCCCCAATCCCCAACACCATGAGTATCATCGTTTTCGGCAGTATCAATATAGACTTAGTCGTCACAGCCCCTCGTTTACCTCTGGCTGGTGAAACTTTAACGGGGGAAAACTTTTTTAAAATTCCTGGTGGTAAAGGTGCAAATCAGGCTGTAGCACTTGCTAGATTGGGAATTCCTACGTATATGGTTGGGCGTGTGGGTGCTAACAATTTTGGGACGGAGTTAGTTAAAAGTCTGCAAGATGCTGGTGTCAAAACAAGCAAGATTTTTCTCGATGAAAGTGCTAATTCTGGTGTAGCTATTATTACTGTCTCCCATAGCGGAGAAAATCACATTGTGGTGATTTCTGGTGCGAATGGACAAGTTAATCAAGAAGATGTGGAACGCTTAACCCAATTATTACCAACAGCTAAAGCCCTACTCCTACAGCTAGAAATTCCTATGCCTGCTGTAGTTGCTGCGGCAAAAGTAGCCCATGATGCCAATATTACAGTCATTTTAGACCCAGCCCCAGCACCATCCCATTTACCAGCCGAACTTTATCCATTGGTAGATATTATTACACCCAATGAAGTGGAAGCCGGACAACTAGTGGGTTTTCCTGTAAACAATGAGGAGACAGCCACCAAAGCTGCTGCGGTGTTGTTGCAAAGGGGAGTAAAATCTGCGATCGTCAAACTAGGTGCAGCAGGTGCAATTTGCGCCACACCTGAAGAAACGTTTTTAGTCCCAGCGTTTACAGTTGATGCAGTTGACACTGTAGCTGCTGGTGATGCTTTTAACGCTGGTTTAGCCGCAGCACTTGATCATGGCTTATCCTTACATCAAGCAGTAGTTTGGGGAACAGCCGCAGGTGCATTAGCGGCTACCAAATTAGGCGCGCAAACTTCTTTACCCGATAAATTTACTTTCGATGCTTTTCTTAAGGAGAAGGGAGTGAAATTTTAGGCAGATGATTCCTGCTCTTGAGTGTAGGGATGAGTTATCCTGTAGACTTCGGCGTTAAGATTATATCGAGCAAATAATTCTGCAAACTCTAACATTAAAGGCGTACAGTATATTTGTGGTCTTTGCAAAAATTTTTGTAAAAATTGTTTACGTGCTGTCATATATTCTAGGGTCGATAACCAAGAGTATTCTTGACGAATAGCATCTGCATATTTAAGGTAATGTTCTGGGTTGACTGCTAGAATTCCTAAATCCGCATCTAATAAAACCTGACTATCTAGATCACGTTCATCAGTTTGATGACTTTTTGTGTTCAGGATCAAACGAGTGACAGTATTAATATGCTCAGTGGGAAGTTTTAAAGTATTTAGTAGCTGATCTGCGTATTCTGCGCTTTTTTCTTCATTATCTTGGGCTTGGGGTTCATAAACGACATCATGAAACCAAGCCGCCAATTGTACAGCACTTAAATTATCAGTGTAAGTTTTTAAAGTATCGATAATCTCTAGTACATGATTAATATGATCTAGATTATGGTAGTGGCGATGGGGGGCAGAATAAACGGTAACTAATTGAGCAAACGCTGTTTCCATCGCTACTTGGTCAACACCAAAAGGTTCGAGCGTTTGTTGCCATCGGTACAATAAAATATCTTTGAGATTGTTCTTAAACATAACGAAATATTAGTATATGGTTATTCTTCTTAAGTTTTAACACGCTGAATCTATTTATCTAGAAGTTGGCAGTCTCTTTTAAGGGAAAAGATGACTCAGAGATATAACGTAAATTAACTAGACAAAATGATACTGGCTATAGTTAAATAAATATTGTAATAGCTCAAACTTAGTTTGAGTTATTGCTGGAAAGGTTGAGCCTGCCAAAAAGTAAAGATGTATGTCTTTACGACAAAAAATCTCGTTCAAGGCTATAGCATTAACATTTCAGAAAACACATCCAAGTTGTTCAACAGCCAAGACAAAAAGACATAGGAGTCATAGCAAAACGTTCCGCCAGACAAGTAGAGGATAGGAAACAGATCCTTGAAAAACTAATGTGGAAGTAGCCTAAAAAATTGAGGGAGGGGTCTAAACCTGAGATGTTCGTTGGGGTCGTAAACTTCTCATATCTTCAAAAATAGATACCAGAGAGGGAGGAAGGCTTTCATCCGTTGTCCAATCAAATATAATGTGTTCCAGACATTATTAGATACAGGCACGGGCAAATTCTCACAAGAACTCTTAAATCCTGCGGGATTCCCTGTTAAATGACTATTTTCAATTCACTTTTTTTGAACGTGGCGGCGTTGTATTAATACAGTTACAACCAGGGGAACGACTACCTTAAAAGGTCGTGTGTGCGGAGAATCAATCTGTCAGTCTTTTCCTATGGTGACATAGGGATGATGTGTGAGTTTAGCTGAAGTCTGCAAGTGCAGATGTCAGGGAGGTTTTAGTAACTCAGAGAGTCACTATCAGGTAGATATTCGTTGGATGTTAGTTATGTTGACTATGAATCGCATAATTTAGAGAGAAGAAAGTAGGCACTAAAATCAAGATAAGTCCTCTGGATCTGTAAATTTATCGGCGATTTGGTAATCATAACTGGCGAATATATTGGTGGCGGAGTCTCCTCGGTTTTAACCGTTAAGCCTTTTGGTTCTATGGTAGTAATGCTTTAGAAATATTGCGTATCCAGATATCAGGTAAGGCCTTTCTTTTAAATCTAAAAAACTTAATTTAAATCAACAGTTCTTTATAAATTTATAAGTATGGTTCAGACCACATTTACCAAACAAAAACGAGAACTAGCTAAAGCGATCGCCTGGATTGAAAAAATCAGAGCGCAAGAAGTTCGCCATCGTAATTATAATGCTGAAGATGAACTACAAGACGAAGTTAGAGAAACTTATGTAGATTATTCCCCTGAAGAAATTAGTGTGCGCGTGTTAGAAATTGTCAAAGATGTAGTCAGTCAACACGGCGCAAGACAAAAAGCCAACTCTCAAAATACAGGAACTTTTAACTGGTATGGAATTGCAGTAGAACTAACCGTTCCCCAATTACGCGCCTTGCAAAGTGCTTGTGCTGTTTTGTCGGAATTAGTTCGCAAACTGCCGCGAAGAAATCCTAAACTCATTTACAATACCACAATTGATCATCGTCCTGCCTTTGCTCATGTCAAACAAAAACATGAGGAAACAGAAACTAGATATGTTCCCTATGAAGAAGATTCAACTACGAGAATCAGAACCTACGAAGAACGTTATAAAGTTATTACTCACTATACTCAAAAAATAGAAATTGATTATGGTTTAGAAGTTAAACTTATTCATGAATTAGAAGAAATGGTTGATGATTTAGAGACAGCGATTCAAGTAGCGATTGATGAAGCGAATACGAAAGGCAGAGAAAATGACCCTGTACTGGATAATGTAATTGACAGAATTAGCCAAACAATTCTGGCTAAATTACCATCACCGCCAAATCAATAGTAAATTATGGATGTACCAATCCAACTATCATTAGCGGGTGATGGGCGGTTGTTGGTGCTGACACCTCAGACTGTTCGTCAAGTATTTTTCAAATTCATAGAAGTGAATCGAGAATATACAGGGCGGCAAAAATTTCCTCTGCATCGTCCTTTTCACAAACAATTTCAATTGTGGAAGCATAATTGTAAAACTGATGGTTACATATATAGATGCACCTCGATTCCAGATGGCGAAACCGATAGCGATTGGCAAGAAACAGAAGTTACTTTATTAGATGTTTTATATCGTAAATATTTAGACAGGGAAAAATTAGATTACTTCAATCACAAAGAAATTAAATATATTGAAACAGAACTCAATAAACAAATTATTAGGAATAACCTATCATTAGTTGATAATGAAGGAGTCTTGCTTTCAGGTTACGGCGTTTGCAACCAAGCCGGAAAAAACCGCGAAAAAGTTCGGTATATTCGACGCTATGGGATGATATTTATTCTAGAACCAGTCATGCGTCAAACAATCTTGAAAAGTGAGAATTTAGATTTACTCATTCAAGACAATAATTTCGATTTGCATCTTGTCAGGTATCATGGTTTGTTGTTATCTACTTCCCCAGGGATTCAGTTATTGTTTCGCCATCGCTTAGATTTTTCTATAACTTGGACTTGTACTGTCAAAGATTTTCAACCCCGACAAATTTTTCGCGTTCAGAAAATTTATCCTTGTGACGGTTTTCGGATTATTCAAGATTAGATATGATATCAATTTTCTAGAAGTTCATAAATAGCGATCGCCTCATCTTTGCCTTTGACTTTTACGCCTGGATCTACTAGTCTCAAAGTGAATAATTCTGGCGATGATAAATTTTTCAATACTGACTCGGTAATCAACACTGTACAACCATATTGCTTAGTTAATCCCTCAACGCGGGAAGCCAGATTGACTGCATCACCCACGACAGTAGAATCAATCCGACAAGTAAAACCTACCGTTCCCATCACCACTTCACCGCGATGAATCCCAATCCCCACAAAGATTTTTGGTAAATTATTGTGTCGTCGCTCATAATTGAACTTATCTAAAGCTTGTTGCATCAAAATTGCGGCTTGTAATGCCCCATCACAACCTACATCATCAAATAAAGCCATAATGGCATCACCGATATATTTATCAATAAATCCACCAGCTTGATCTATAGCTTTTCCCATACAAGCCAAATAATCGTTTAAAAAGCTAAAAGTCTCTTGGGGTGTCATCATCTCCGACATAGATGTGTAACCCCGAATATCACAAAACAAAATCGTCATGGTTTTCGTCGCAGCGACACCGACAGCAATATTTTCAATTCCTTGGGGTGCGATCGCTAAAATAAATTTATTGGGGACAAATAACTCAAAAGATTCTAAAGTTTTTTGTAACTTATTAAATGAACTTTGCAAAGCCGTAGACATTTCATTAAAGGAATTCGCCAACGCGCCTATTTCGTCTTTATTGGTAATTTGGGCGCGATGTTGTAAATTTCCGGCTGCAATTTTAGTGGCACTTATTTGCAAACGTTGGATAGGATCACTTAACCGCTTGGCTAAAATATAAGCCAGTACCCAACCAAATACTAATCCCATGAAACCCACACCCAAAGCCTGATTCACCACATTAGTAATAGCACGGTCTATGCGACGTAAAGAAATCCCCATACGGACAGTACCGATTTTTTTCCCAGAGGACAGGCGAATATCAGACGCAACTTCCATAATTCTCTCACCCCGTCTAGCTCTGAGATTCCCAGAAAAGTAGACATCGCGGAGAATAAAGGTTTCCATTACCACTGATGGTTTTGTGGATTCTACAACTGTATTTGTGACCTTGAGAGGTACAATATCGGGGACATACTGATTTTGCAAATAATTAATCGAAGTGGCAATAATCCGATTTTGCTGACGAGCATCGGAAATAAACACATAGACAAAATCTCGATTTTCTCGTAAAAGAACATCCAAAGTGAGCCGGATTTGACTCCAGTTTTCTTCAATTAATTCATCACCTAAAGTATAAGTTAAAACTCTCACAAAAGAGTTAGCATCCTGCACATTTTCGGTTCGATAGAGGTGACTTTCACTTTTAGCCCATACAGAGACAATCGCGCAAATTACAGTCAATAATAACAGCGTAGTATTGACCATAATTCGGGTACGAATTGACTTGAAAGTCGGAAATTTCATGGCTTAATTACCAGTTCTTCTACAAAATTTACCCACCGCAAACCATTAGTTTTTGTTTGACAGTCAGAACCAAAAGCCAGGGTAAGTGGCCCACCCATTCTGGCGGGTATGGTTTTTTTCTCATCACCCCATTTTGTAACCAAGAAAATGTCACATTTTTTAATGTCATTAGCAGTTAAAATGACTGAATTGAGGTTATTTTGGGAAGGGGTAGTTTTGCCTTGAACAACAATTTCTTTTGCGAGGAAATCAGGAGCATTAACCGTTAAAATATCTCGCAGACGTACACCATGTAATTGCACTTTGCCACTCGGCCAGCCACTACGATAACCAACAGTTTCTGTAACAGTAATTTGGGGTAATTTTTCTAAATCTGCTGCATTTAATTCTTGTTTTCCCACCTTGAGACGCATTGCTTCTGTTCCCACTACAATATTGCTGACATAGAATATCCAAAATGATTCAGGATATTGTTGTTGTAGATGGGGATATTGGCTATGGGGAAAGACTAGATAAATGGGGCCACCTTGGGCGCGACTGATGGGTTTACCATTGTTGGCGATCGCTAAAATAATGGGGTACTTTAACAAATCGTATAAATCCACCGTCACTTGGTAAGAGTTATAAGCAATAAAAGTTACTTCCGTCACATCAGGCTGATAACCATACTTTTTGAGCAGTGTGGATACAGGAATACCCCGAAAATCAAACACTTGATCCGGTTGCAGAATGTAATTAGGATCGGCAGTCTTGAGATTAGTGGAGGCTATTGATTGTAGCTGTTGCCAATTCAATGTCACCGTTTTACCAGTCGTAGTTTCCCCCTGAATAGCTAAATTCCACTCCTGGGGCTGCGTGCTTTTGGCATGATCCGCCATGATTTTCTCATTGCGGGCGATCGCTTCTGCACGCCATACTTCCAATTGTTCGTCACTAGGCTGATCTGTACAACCTCCTAAACCGACAGCAGTTATCATCAAAATGCTCAGGAGTGAGTTCAGTGCTTTCGGGAAAAACACTGAATTTTTCCGTATATTCCTCATCTCTCCCTAGCCCTCTTTCCATACGTATATTACTGTTGTACACGTTGTCTGAAAATCTTCCACTCGAAAACTTGAATCTACATTTTGAGTTTTGAGTTTCTTAATCTGTGGTGACAAAAAAAATCACGCGCCACAATAGAAAACGCAGTCTTCAGAAAACTCTGACATTTCATCAGGAGTTCACTATCAGTGGTACTACAAATACAAACCAGCACCTACGAAGCGAAAACTCAAGAAATTGCTAAACAACTTTTAGCAGCAACTCAAGAAAATCGCTCATTTTTAGCTTCTCTGCGTGATCAAATGCGTTGGGATGATAAATTACTTGCTTGGGCGATGAGTAACCCCGGTTTACGGGTGCAATTATTTCGCTTTATTGATACTCTCCCCGCATTGCGGAGTAAATCAGAAATTGCTGCACATTTGCAAGAATATTTAGGCGATGAATCTGTAGAACTTCCCGCCGCCTTAAAGGGGATGCTCAATTTTGCTAATGCCGATTCTATGCCAGGACAAGTGGCTGCAACTACCGTATCGACAGCAGTTGAGACTTTAGCTCATAAATATATTTCCGGCGAAAATATTCAACAAGTCATCAAAACCGTTGAACGACTCCGCAAAGAAAAGATGGCTTTCACCATTGATTTACTTGGGGAAGCGGTAATTACAGAAGTAGAGGCACAATCTTATCTAGAACGCTATCGAGAATTAATTACGCAATTAACCACTGCTGCGAAGAATTGGGGCAATATTGGGGTGATTGATGAGGCTGATGGCGAACCATTGGCAAAAGTCCAAGTTTCTGTGAAGTTAACGGCTTTTTATTCCCAATTTGACCCTTTAGATGCTCAAGGTAGTGAAGAGCGAGTTAGCGATCGCATCCGTAATTTATTACGCCATGCTCAAGATTTAGGTGCTGCTATCCATTTTGATATGGAACAGTACGCTTATAAAGACTTAACTTTTAATATTTTGCAAAAAATCTTATTAGAAGATGAGTTCCGCCAACGTACCGATATTGGGATCACGATTCAAGCTTATCTGCGTGATAGTGAACAGGATGCCGGAAAAATCATCGATTGGTTAAAACAGCGTGGTTATCCGTTAACTATTCGCTTGGTAAAAGGGGCGTATTGGGATCAGGAAACTATTAAGGCGGCTCAGAAACATTGGGCGCAGCCTGTTTTTAATGATAAGGCGGCAACTGATGCGAATTTTGAAGCGATAACTCAGCTATTGTTGGAAAATCATCAGTATGTTTATGCTGCTATCGGTAGTCATAATGTGCGATCGCAAGCACGGGCGATCGCGATCGCGGAAAGTCTGAATGTCCCCCGGCGGCGGTTTGAAATGCAGGTGTTGTATGGGATGGGGGATAAGTTAGCTAAGGCTTTGGTGGATAGGGGTTATCGGGTGCGGGTTTATTGTCCCTATGGGGAACTATTGCCGGGGATGGCTTATCTGATTCGGCGGTTGTTGGAAAATACGGCTAATAGTTCTTTTTTACGGCAAAATTTGGAAAATAAGCCAGTGGAGGAGTTGCTTGCTGCACCGGATATTGATTTGTTTCGCGCAAAGGCGCAGAGTCGCAAAGAAGGCGCAGGGTTTATGGGTGCGGTGGATACAGATTATGCGGTGGAGGAGGAGAGGAATGAGGCGGCGCGGGCTTTTGCGGCGGTGCGTCAGCAATTAGGAAAGAGTTATTTGCCTTTGATTGATGGGGAGTATGTCAATACTGTCGAGGTGATTGATTCGGTTAATCCTTCTAATTTTAGTGAGGTGGTGGGGAAGGTTGGACTGATTTCGGTGGAACAGGCAGAAAAAGCTATGCGGGCGGCTAAGGCGGCTTTTCCTGGTTGGAAGAATACGCCTGTGCAGGAACGGGCGGGGGTTTTGCGTCGGGCGGCTGATTTGATGGAACAGCGTCGGGCGGAACTCTCGGCTTGGATTGTTCTGGAGGTGGGTAAACCTGTTAAGGAAGCGGATGCGGAAGTTTCGGAGGCGATTGATTTTTGTCGCTACTACGCCGATGAAATGGAACGGTTGGATCAGGGTGTAATTTATGACGTGGCTGGGGAAACTAATAGATATATTTATCAGCCCCGTGGAATTGCTGTGGTGATTTCACCTTGGAATTTTCCGTTGGCAATCGCCTGTGGCATGACTGTGGCTGCTTTGGTTGCGGGTAATTGTACTCTCCTCAAACCTGCGGAAACTTCTTCTGTAATTACGGCTAAACTGACGGAAATTTTGGTGGAAGCGGGGATTCCTCAAGGTGTATTTCAATACGTCCCTGGGAAGGGTTCACAAGTGGGTGCTTATTTGGTGAGTCATCCTGACACTCATGTCATTGCTTTTACAGGTTCTCAAGAAGTGGGTTGTCGGATTTATGCCGAAGCTGCAACCCTCAAGCCTGGACAAAGGCATATGAAGCGGGTAATTGCGGAGATGGGTGGTAAAAATGCCATCATTGTTGATGAAAGTGCTGATTTAGACCAAGCTGTTGTCGGGGTGTTACAGTCAGCCTTTGGTTACAGTGGACAAAAATGTTCAGCTTGTTCACGGGCGGTAGTGGTAGAAAGTATCTATGATGCTTTTATCCGGCGATTAGTGGAAGCGACAAAATCTTTGAATATTGGGGAAGCGGAGTTACCCAGTACCCAAGTCGGCCCGGTGATTGATGCCAATGCACGCGATCGCATCCGTGAGTATATTGAAAAGGGTAAGGCCGAATCCCAGGTAGCTTTAGAGTTATCAGCACCTGATCACGGTTATTTTGTCGGGCCAGTCATTTTTAGTGAAGTGCCTCCCAATGGCATAATTGCCCAACAAGAGATTTTTGGCCCTGTATTGGCTGTGATTAAAGTTAAGAATTTTACTGAAGCTTTAGCTGTCGCCAATGATACTAACTACGCCTTAACTGGTGGGATTTATTCCCGCACACCTTCCCACATTCACAAGGCACAGACAGATTTTGAAGTCGGGAATTTGTATATTAACCGTACCATTACAGGGGCGATCGTCGCTCGGCAACCCTTCGGTGGGTTCAAACTCTCTGGTGTCGGTTCTAAAGCCGGAGGGCCTGATTATCTCCTGCAATTCCTCGAACCCCGCACCATCACCGAAAACATTCAACGCCAAGGCTTTGCACCCATTGAAGGCGCAGAGTAATTAGGGATTGGGGACTGGGAAGATGGGGAAGTGTGGGGAGTGAGGGGGAAAGATTTCTTCCCTATCCTCCCACCCCTCCCACACTTCCTGCTTACCCCATGCCCCATGCCCTATGCCCTATACCTCAAATCTCCTGTTCTGGTAAAAACAAGGTAAACTGACTTCCTACTCCCAAAGTTGACGTTACTGTGACATCACCACCGTGTAATCTAGCTAATTTTTGCGTTAAAGCTAAACCTAATCCTGTCCCTTCATATTGACGATTCAATTTACTATCTAGCTGTTTGAATGGCTCAAATAAAAATTTAAATTGACTAGAATCAATACCAATGCCAGTATCTGCAACTGTAAATGTGATTCCTTGAGCAGCTTTTTTGACTATTAAAGAAACTTCTCCACGAATGGTAAATTTAATCGCATTAGTCAGCAAGTTGAATAACATTTGCTTCAATCGATAATCATCAGCTATGCAAATATTGACAGCAGGGTCAATTTCATGAGTCAGTTTTAAGCCTTTTTCATGGGCGCGATCGCTGACAATTGATAATAAATAATTACATAAATCTACAACTGCTATCGGTTCTAATGATAACTCTTCCTTACCTAGTTCTACCTTTGATAAGTCTAAAATATCATTAATCATTGTTAACAAATGCTCGCCACTACTATATATACAATTAATATATTCTTTTTGCTTGTCATTTAAAGAGCCAGCTATCTCATGCTGTAATAGTTGTGATAACCCCATAATTGCATTTAAAGGTGTTCGCAATTCATGACTCATGGTTGCTAAAAATTCGCTTTTGGCTCTATTACCTGCTTCTGCTGATGCTTGTGAGGCACGCAGTTGCAACTCGGTTTTTTTGTATTCAGTCATGTCCTTGACAACTACTAATAGTAATTCAGTCTGATCATCAGAACTAGGCATAACGGAAATACAAAGTTTCGCCCAAACTAATTTGCCATTTTTATGTAAGAAGCGTCTATCAATTTCAATGTGTTTTTGTGCATTATGTTGATTAATATTTATATATAGTTCTCCTAATAATTTTTGATAATTATCTAACTCTGCTTGTGTCTGAAAAATATAATCAGTGAAGTCTTGACTAAATAATTCCTCTCGACTGTAACCCAGCATTTGACATAATCCAGGATTCATATCTAATATCTGGGTTTTCTGGTCTAGAACTGCAATCCCCATAACTGAATTCTCAAAAATAGCTCGATATAGAGCTTCACTTTTTTGTGTTGCTACCTGTGCTGCGTTGCGTTCCCTCGCTTCAATAGCTGATGAGACAAAATCAGCGATCGCACCTGCAAAATATTTTTCTTCTCCAGTCCACTCTCGAACTTCGTGACAATGTTCGCACCACAAAAACCCCAACAAACGATTTCCTAGCCAAATTGGTGTACTGAGTAGCGAAATCACCTCAAAAATGGAAAGATAAGTTGTAAATAATTCTTGAGTTCTTTGGTCTATGATGACATTATTAATAGACAGACTCTCTGCTAATGCTAAAGCTTGGAAGTAAGCAGGGTAATTCACTTTTGACAAAACCTGGCCAAAAGTATGCTCTTGATTATTCAGGTTGTACAAATCGATACACTCAAGTCCTGAACCTTCCTGATTGTAAAACCACACACTCACACGCTGCGCTGAAAGTGCGTGCGCTGTAGCCTCGGTTATTTCTCTGAATACAGCACTTAGAGTTCCTGTCTGAAAGGTTCTGCTACTTGCTAAATGCAGTAGTGTTTGGCTATGTTTTCGTCGCTCTTTGTCTGAAATTGACAGTACCTCTTGGGACTGTGAGAACTTAGTAATATCTTTTACCACTAGCACCTGCATGTGTTTTCAACAGAAATCACTTTGCATTGCAGTTCTAAAACATGAATAGAACTGTTTATATAAATACAACTTTGATATACACATTTACATACACCGAAGGTATATTTTTTTAGCTAATTTTGTACGAATTATGCTTTTAAACGCACCCTCTATTTAAGATGCTGTTTTTAACTTGATATCAGGTTTCAAATTGGTAGTTGCCAATTACAAACAACATAGATTTGTGAAATTTTTATTAAAATTTCACATAAATTATAAAAATTCAGTTCATGGCGCAGTATGGTAACGGTAAATCAGAATCAATAAATATTGATCAAACTATACATTAACAAAAGTATTTTAGATAGCGATTCCGACTAATTACTGACGAAATGATTAATATTGTATAAATACTTTTATATTTTTACCATTATCTATATACATAGATACACTCATTTTCAGAATGTCTAAGAAATTAATATTTGTGTATTCTCCTCTAGAAAGATACTGCCACCGCTAAATTTTGTCACAATTAAGCTAAGGCTAGAGCCTCTGATCGAGAGGTGGTAAAATTATGCAGAATTCTCATATCAGAATTGTTTCTCTAATTCCCGGTGGAACAGAGATTTTAGCAGCCTTGGGTTTAACAGATTATGTGGTTGGGCGATCGCACGAATGCGACTATCCTCCGGAAATTACAGACCGCCCTATTTGTACCCAAGCGCGTATAGATAGTAATACCCCCAGTGAGCAAATCCACGATCAGATAAACAATTTGCTACAGTCTGCTCTTAGTATTTACCAAGTCAAAACCGAGATTTTAGAACAATTGCAGCCTACTCATATCTTGACTCAAGATCAGTGTAATGTTTGCGCCGTCAGCTTACAAGAAGTAGAAAAGGCTGTGGCTGAACTGACTCAAAGCTCACCGCAAGTCGTTTCTTTACAGCCTAATCTGCTAGAAGACGTTTGGAATGACATTGAACGTGTAGCGGGTATCTTTAATGTCGATGCTGTTCAACTCTTAGAAAACTTAGAAGCCCGCGTTAAAATTTGTCAACAAAAAATTCAAGGTCTGTCTCTGGTAGAATTCCCGACTGTCGCCTGTATTGAATGGACAAACCCCCTGATGGTAGGGGCTAATTGGATTCCTGAACTCACCAATTTAGCTGGAGGACAATCATTATTTTGTGTTACAGGTCAACCATCTCCCTACGTGCAATGGGAAAACCTATTGATTAGTAACCCAGATGTGATCATTTTTATGCCTTGTGGTTTTGACTTAAATCGCACCCGTCAAGAAGCGGAATTATTCGCCCAGCACCAAGACTGGCAACAACTCCATGCGATGAAAAGCGGTAGAGTCTACATCACCGATGGCAATGCCTACTTTAACCGTCCTGGCCCCAGACTGGTAGATTCTCTAGAAATTATGGCAGAAATCCTACATCCAGAGATTTTTGATTACGGTTACAAAGGAAAAGCCTGGGAGAGACTGTAAAGGCAAAAGGTAAAAGGCAAAAGGCAAAAGGTAAAATTTGAAGATCCCCAATCCCCAATCCCCAGTCCCTTTTAAAAATATCCAAAATGTTCTATTGAGATATTTGTAACTGATTCAAGTATTCAATAAGAGTTCTTAAGGTGTTAGTGAGCGCAGTTTCACTAACAATCACTGTGTGTTGCTGACCATGATTTTCTACAGTGAGTCTATATTGAAAGCGATCGCACTGGGCATGCTCAGGAATTATTTGTTCAGGTAGTCGGAAAAAATCTGCTGAGGCGACAAGTTTTGATAATTCCTCTGCTGTCGGATTCGGTAGTTTATTAGTGTCAACACAGATAGTTTTACTAATTCCAGTAAAACCCCCCGTGCGTTCTAAATATACTTGCATTGTAGAGAAAGATAAATATTTGACTCCAGTTTAGCAAGAGGTAGACAACTAGTAACTAGAACAATTCAAAACGTGAAGTTACTAACTGCTGTATATTGTCAGTATGTTGCTACTTAACCTTTTATTTGATATTCCTTAACCTTGAGTCATTGCCTAAAGGTTTATTAAGTGAAATTGCGTAAGGGTTCACTATTAAGCCTGGGAGTATTTTCTAATGACATTAGGTAAAAACTTAGGCCTTGCTACTATTGCAACAGCCATTTCCGTAGCTGCGATCGCATCTAAACCAGCACAAGCAGCTATTGTAAATTACAATTTCACAGTCAATACTAGTGCTGCTCAATATTTTGGCTCGGTTAAATACGAGGACTCATTTTTAACCGGTTTAGGGTTGGAAACATTAGGGGTAGAAAATGGACTCAAAGTCACATTCAATTATCTAGGAAATAACTATACAGAAGCCGATGATGTTGATTTTGCTAATTATCCCGTAGTCACTTTTGATGCAGGTAAATTCCAAGGACTGACTTATTTTGTAGCTGATCAGTTTCTCATCGCTAGTGACCCCAGCACCCCAGAGATAGGAGGAAACAACTTTTACACAATCAGCAACTCAGTCAATACAACCCTAGCAGGTACAGTAACTTACACCAAAGTACCAGAACCATTTGCTGTGGGTGGAACTGCGATCGCTACTACTTTAGGACTATGGATGAAACGTAAGAAAAAAGCAGCCTTAGCAGGCTAAAAACAGTTTTTTCATACCAACAAGACAGGTTTTTTACCTGTCTTTTTTTACGTGAAAAAATAGAGACGTTGTAGTGCAACGTCTCTACTACATAAATTATGAATGAGAAAATTCTAAATTACAAAGCCCCAACGACACCACCATCATTGCGGGTAATAACTACCGTTGCAGAACGGGGACGACCAGGTAAACCATAACCTTGGCTGAAAGGCCAGTTACTAGATAATGTGGGATTTGCGGTAGTTCCACTATCACCAGGATGCTGAATATTGATGAACATCGCTTTACCATCAGGTGTGCTAGTAATACCAGTTACCTCACAATCTGTAGGACTAGTTAAGAAGCGTCTCACCTGTTTGGTGTTGGGATCAGCACAAAACATAGCGTTGCTACCAATGTTGATTAGTTCAGGAACATTATTGATTGTGCTACCACGACCATCACCTGCTTGATCAGTCTGAATCCAAAGACGACCAAAGTCATCAAACCACAAACCATCAGGTGAACTGAAATCATCACCATTAATATTGCCCTTGAGATTGGCTTCTGTTCTGGTTTTGTCGCCAGCTTCAACAAAAATATCCCATTTGAAAGTTGTTGCTGTAACAGCACGTCCATCTTCACGCCAGCGAATAATATGACCGTAGCGGTTATCAGGACGGGGATTAGCAGCATCAACAGGAGGACGAGCAGCACCTGCTGTTGTTGTACCATTGGGGTTGTTAGAAGAGACTGGGTTTGTACCACGACGATTATTGTTGGTTAATGTGCAGTAGACTTCAATCTCTTTATATCCACCAATTCGAGGACGCACTGCTGTCCACTCTGGCCTATCCATCATCGTTGCGCCGACTATATCCGCCGCCTGACGAGTCTTAACTAGAACCTCAGCTTGGCTTCTAAAACCGTTTTCTGGTGTCAAACCATTTTGACGATAGACCAAAGGTAGCCACTGACCAGTACCATCGCTATTAAATTTAGCAACGTACAAAACTCCATTGTCAAGCAAATCACGGTTAGCCGCAGGATTACCAGGGTTTAATTTTTGGGCGCAAACAAACTTGTAAATATATTCGTTGCGTTCATCATCACCCATATAGAAAGCTACATGATTATTGTCATCCACAACAACTTGTGCGCTTTCGTGTTTGAATCGGCCAAGAGCAGTACGCTTAACTGGTTTACTTTGAGGGTCGTATGGATCAATCTCGACTACCCAACCAAATAAATGGGGTTCAAGGGGGTTAGTGCGGTAATTGAAGCGTGGATCAACCTCATGCCAACGATAACCGAACCCACCGCTTGCTAGACCGTAACGATTTTGGTCTTTGACAATTTCCGCGTCTTCAATTCCTGGTGTGGAAACTAAAGCTTCACCATTGTGTCCAAAGTAGCCATTCCAGTTTTCTTCACAAGTTAAGTAAGTACCCCAAGGAGTGTACCCGTTAGCGCAGTTATTCAGCGTACCGTATGCGGTGTAACCATCGTTGAAAGTTCCAGTATCAACTGAACCACTGGGAGTAATGTTAAATTTCTTCGACTTCAACAGATCACTACCAGCAGCAGGCCCAGAAACTCGCATCTCGGTATTACCAGTAATGCGACGACCATAGGGCGAATTGGGCTTATAAGTCCAATCATTGCCTTGTTTAGTGATTTCTACAACAGAAACACCATGAGCAGCTTGAGACTTCCGCACTTTCTGGATTGTCACTGGACTCAAACCTTCAGAACCATGCAGAATTGATTCGTGGGTATACTCATGGTTCACGCACAGCAAACCATTATTTATGTCCTGATTTAAAAAGCTTCTTAATGATCTTGCCTGGGAACTGACTGTCCGACCAACTACATTGCCTGGTGATAGAGGAAAGTAGTGCATACCATCATGGTGCATCCCCACTTGCATTGCTTGAGCAGCAGCATCTTGGGAAGCATCTGCTAACCAAGTTGGTGCGCCAGGCATGATGGGATCTCCCCAAGCAAACAATACTTTAGCTGTATAACCTTCAGGAACACTAACAAGATCCTTTTCTAGAACTCCTGTAGTTGGATTGAATAGATTCGGTGGAACACTCTTAAAGCCAATACCACCAAATCCTGTCCCCTTGGGAATTGGAGCGGCTTCAACACTCTGGAGAAAGCCTCCCAGAGAAACTTCACCTACCACAGTTAGCACCGACGCACTAGCTGCCGTCATAATGAACCGCCGACGACTCATGCTGACGCGATCAATCACATCACGAATTGATTCGTTACGAGATGGGTTAAGCGTCACGTTATTTTTGGGGTGAAAGCGTCCCTTCATTACCTAGTTCTCCATTTTGACACTAATGAGTTAACTGTTAAGTTCATCTTGTAAATCAAAGATTCAGTAGTGCTGAGTGCTAAGTGCTGAGTCCAATTCATCTACTTTTTACTCAGTACTCAGCACTCTTTTGGTCATTTTGTTTGACAACAAAAAAACATCAAATTACATATGAACCTCAATTTTTATTGATATCAACAGTTAATGATCGGCAAAAACCCAAACTCAGAAAATATTTGATTGAGTCCTATTTTTTGACTAATTCATCCTATTTATATTGAGGCAAGCATAATAATAGGATGCTGACAAGCCTTTTCAATAAAGGCGCGTGACTACAATCGAATTAAAGTAGTCAGCCACAAAAGACTTATCAAATATTCTCTAATAGTGGTTTATGGTGTTGAAACTAACAACAATCACTGAAAATTTAATTAAAGAAAATTAAGATTGGGTTATATAATAATTAATATGAGTTTATTAACCATTATTTCTTGAGGGAAAGTTCGTTTGCCTTCACTGATAAAAAAAGTACGATTTTTGTATTGAATCTCCGAATTTTAGATTTTGGATTTTAGATTCAACCCAGAAATTAAAATCTAAAAGTGGTTGACTTTTGCGCGTTATCTGTTGTTGCTGAATTACGAATTCAGTTCTCAGGACGCGCTAGGAACTGTGTTGAGTACCAGGCTGTCCTATTCTGGAGATGGGTAGTTGTGTTGTGGGTGAGACTGTGTTTATCAGCGTTGTGATACCAACTTATAATCGCCAGCCGATTCTAGAAAAATGCTTGCGAGCCTTAGAAATGCAGCAACTCAGCGCGTCAAGCGTTGTGGGTAATTATGAAATTGTCTTAGTGGATGATGGTTCTACTGACGGTACGCTAGATTGGTTAACAGCACATAAAGAAGAATTTCCCCATGTGCGTTGGTTTGAGCAAGACCATGCCGGCCCGGCGGCGGCGCGGAATTTGGGTGTAGAACAGGCACAAGGGGACATCATTATATTTATAGATAGTGATTTAGTAGTCCTAGAAAACTTCCTGCAAGCTCATGCAGACGCGTTAGTGCAGGGTAAAGAGAAATTGGGGAGCGATCGCTTTTTTACTTACGGTGCAGTTATTAATACTTGTAATTTCGACAATCCCACCGCCGAACCCTATAAAATCACAGATTTCTCCGCAGCCTTTTTCGCCACAGGTAATGTCGCCATCCCTAAACACTGGCTAGAACAAGCCGGATTATTTGACACAGGCTTTCAACTCTACGGCTGGGAAGACTTAGAACTAGGTGTCAGACTCAAAAACCTGGGTTTGAAACTGATTAAGTGTCCCGCCGCCGTCGGTTATCATTGGCATCCCCCATTTAACTTAGAGCAAATCCCCAACCTCATCGAAAAAGAAATTCAACGGGGAAGGATGGGAGTTTTGTTTTATCAAAAGCATCCCACCTGGGAAGTCAAAATGATGATTCAAATGACCTGGATACATCGTTTATTGTGGGGAATTCTTTCCCTCAACGGCGCATTAAATGAACGCACCATGAAACCGTTGTTACAGTGGTTGATTGATTCCGGTAAACCCCAGCTAGCTTTAGAAATCGCCCGAATTTTCCTCAACTGGTACAACGTCAAGGGTGTGTATGAGGCTTATGCTCAATTGAGTGCTGAGTGCTGAGTGCTGTTAGCGGAAGCGCGGCGTTTAGCCGGTGCTGAGTGCTGAGTTGTGAGTTATTAGTTTTTCTCCTCTGCTTCCCCTGCCCCCTGCCCAATTCCCCATTCCCAATTCCCCATTCTGTGTTACCCTAGTAGAGTTGTCTAAATTCCGCACATCTGGGAATTCGGGTGTTTCTCGTGGAGAAATACGCCTGGATGGAGGTTTAACCCGAATAGGAGTAAAAAATATATGCCAGTTGTTTCATTGGCTCAAATGATGGAGTCAGGAGTTCACTTTGGGCATCAGACCCGACGTTGGAATCCTAAAATGTCTCCATACATTTACACTGCGCGTAATGGTGTACATATCATCGATTTGGTGCAAACAGCCCAATTGATGGATGAAGCGTATAACTATATGCGATCGCAGGCGGAGCAAGGTAAAAAGTTTCTCTTTGTCGGCACAAAACGGCAAGCAGCAGGGATTATTGCCCAAGAAGCTGCCCGTTGTGGTTCTCACTATATCAACCAACGCTGGCTGGGTGGAATGCTCACCAACTGGGCAACTATCAAAACCAGAGTAGACCGCCTGAAAGATTTGGAACGGCGGGAAGAAAACGGTGCGTTAGATTTATTGCCCAAGAAAGAAGCATCAATGCTGCGTCGCGAGATGGCGAAGCTGCAAAAATATTTGGGTGGTATTAAAACCATGCGGAAAGTTCCTGATGTAGTGGTAATTGTTGACCAGCGTCGGGAATATAACGCTGTGCAAGAATGCCAAAAACTCTCCATCCCCATCGTCTCTATGCTGGATACAAATTGTGATCCAGATGTAGTAGATATTCCCATCCCAGCTAATGACGACGCAATCAGATCAATTAAATTGATCGTGGGCAAATTAGCCGATGCTATTTATGAAGGTCGTCACGGTCAGCTAGATGCAGAGGAAGAATACGAAGATTACGAAGGTGCTGAGGAAGAGTACGATTACGAAGAAAGTGATTACAGTGAGTTTGCTTCCGACGACGAAGAAGAATAATCAACTGTTCTTGTGCAGGGAAAGACATAATTCCTCACTGCTGGTTGAATGTCAAAATTTAACGGTAGATAAAGAATAAGTGTAAATTGTCCCAGCGCAATAGCTTTTAACACTAAATCAAGATGAAAGATGAAGCAGATTAAGCTCACACCTCATGCTTCATCTCTAATAGTTTGAATTTCATCGTTTTTTCTTCTCCAGCCCTGAGTAAGATAGAAATACTCAGAACTCTTGCATCGTGCTGAGTCATGAGTGATGAGTAATTTATCTTTACTCAGCACAGCTTTGGTGAGCGATAACAACTCAAGGTCAAGTTAGGAATTGAGGCAACATGGCGGAAATATCTGCAAAACTCGTCCAAGAGCTACGCCAAAAAACTGGTGCAGGCATGATGGACTGTAAAAAGGCGTTGAAAGAAACTGACGGCAATGTCGAAGAAGCTATAGACTGGCTACGGAAAAAAGGTATCGCCTCTGCGGGTAAAAAAAGCGATCGCATTGCGGCTGAAGGTTTGGTAGAAACCTTCGTTCAGCCCGGCGGCAAAGTAGGTGTACTCATAGAAGTCAATTGCCAAACAGATTTTGTTGCCCGTAACGATGCTTTTAAAGCCCTAGTTAAGAATCTAGCCCAGCAAGCAGCAACAGCTGATAGTTTGGAATCTTTGCTGGCTCAACCTTACATCGAAGATAACAGCGTCACTGTAGATGAATTCATCAAGCAAAGCATTGCTAACTTAGGTGAAAACATTCAAGTACGTCGCTTTGTGAATTTTGCTATCCAAGACACACCAGGAGTAGTAGACAGCTACATCCACACTGGCGGTAGAGTTGGTGTATTGGTTGAGGTTAACTCTAAATCAGAAGCACCCACTACTAACGAGGACTTCCAATCCTTGGCACGGAACTCAGCTATGCAAGTAGCTGCTTGTCCCAACGTTGAGTATGTCAGCGTAGACAACATTCCTGCCGAAGTTGTCCAAAAAGAAAAAGATGTCGAAATGGGCAAGGAAGACTTGGCTAACAAACCAGAAAACATCAGAGAAAAAATCGTTCAGGGGCGAATTGAAAAGCGTCTGAAAGAGATGACCTTGCTAGACCAACCTTACATTCGCGACCAAAGTATTTCTGTAGAAGAATTAGTCAAGCAAGTGAAAGCGAAAGTTGGTGAAGATGTGACTGTGAGCCGTTTCGTGCGCTACATCTTAGGTGAAGGTATTGAAAAACAAGAAAGTAACTTTGCTGAAGAAGTAGCAGCTCAAATGGGTGCTAAGTAGTTATGAGTGCTGAGTAGTTATGAGTGCTGAGTGCTGTTAGCGTAAGCGGGGCGTTTAGCCCGTGCTGAGTAGTTATGAGTGCTGAGTGCTAAGTTGAAAGGTTTTTCAATTCTCTGTCAGAAAATCAGTACATATATACTGAAGATAAGACAAAATCACTCATTACTCATTACTGATTACTCAGCACTCTCTTACAGACAGGTCAAGCTATTTGCCTGACCTGTATTTTATTTAAAATTTTAAAAATCTAGAATTGATTCTTTACTAAATAAACATACATTTGTACCATATAAGGCTCAAGTGGGTGAAGATATGGTTAGAGCTATTGAGCGAATTGAACGAGAACTTGCTGTGTTGCAAGAAGCGATTCAGGCGATCGCTAAAGAAATGCAAATGGCTTATGCTAGTTATTTAGCAGCTTTGGGTCAAGCCCTAAGAAAACAGTTAATTCTCGCCAGTTACCACCTGTGTACCCAAGGCTATCCCGAAAACTTTCTGAAGTTGTCACTAAATCAGCGACAACAACTGCAACAAAGTATCCGCAAGTTAGGTCAAAAAGCCGCCGAGATATTAATCAGCAGTCTGATTAGTCAGGAAGATGAAGAAGATGAGGAAGATGTAGAAGAAATAACAATTTCCCATGAGGTGACAGAAGGTGAAATGCCGTCTGAGCTATCATCTTCACATAGTGAATCAGTTAATAACTCATCGCCTCAAACCTATAGTGTAGAAATTTCCAACCCCATCGAATTAGCGAAATGGCAACAGCATCTAGAAGTGCAAATGCAACATACTCTCAGAAAAGTTTCCCATGAGGCTAATTTAATCTTACAAAATGCCGGAATTTTACCGCAAAAACTACCAGAACCTGTTTTAGAAGCGGCAGCCGCAGCCGCCTCAGAAGGTTCAGCCGAGATGATGCCGGGGCCACCCAATATTCTTAACTTAGTTCTGGAGATTGCCGACGAGCAAGAGACAGAAAAATCTGGTTTAACTCAAATCATGACTATTAACTTACGCTTAGGGGAAATCGAATTTGCTGATACAACAGTTGCTAATCATCGCAAACAAATTCGTGAAATCTTAGGACAACTGAATAAACTAGGAAGGGAGTATCAAAAGAAGCAAAGAGAACGCTCAATTGCTGAAGCCGAAGCCGCATGGCGTGCTAGTTGGTATGAAGATTAGTCAATAGTCCAAAGTCCACAGTAGTGACTATTGACTATTGACTGTTGACTGTTGACTAATGACTAATAACCAATGACTAATGACTAACGACCAACCAGATTGGATACGCTTACATAAAGCCTTAGCAGTGGAAGCCGAAAACGGTTTTACTGATTTGGTGGGTAGACAGTATCGCTTCAGTGAATTTCTCAGCCTGACATTTGGGAAATTCCCTACGAGTTTACCAGCAACTGAACGTCGTCGCTGGCAAGACATGGCGGCGCAGTTTGCTAATTATCCCAATCTGGAACTCAAAGAACGTCAGCATTTGATAGCGGAAACACGGCGATATCTTTACCAACTGCAAAAAGGAGAAGGGGGACAGGGGAGCAGGGGAGCAGAGGAGCAAGGGAGGAGTTATAAGGCGAAAGTTCCTAATTCTGCACCACTTGTAGCTGAAGTTAGTCGGAGGTTAGCCCCCAAAATTGACCAAAAACTTAGCGATTTACCAGAAATAGGGATTCGGAAAGCTGATAAGTTGGCGGCTTTGGGTTTGTATACTGTACGCGATTTACTGTTTTACTATCCCCGTGACCATATTGACTATGCCCGACAAGTGAATATTCGGGAGTTGCAAGGGGGTGAAACGGTGACAATTGTGGCGACAGTTAAGCGTTGCAACTGCTTTGTCAGCCCCAAAAATCAAAAATTATTGATTTTAGAATTAGTTCTCAAAGATAATACGGGTCAAATCAAAGTCGGTCGTTTTTGGGCAGGTGCGAGGTTTACTAGTCGTGCTTGGCAAGAAAGTTTAAAACGCCGCTACCCTGTAGGAAGTGTAGTAGCAGCTTGTGGGTTAGTTAAAGGCAGTAAATACGGCTTAACTTTAGATAACCCTGAGTTAGAGGTTTTGGCACATCCAGGGGATACGATTGAATCGCTGACAATGGGGCGAGTAGTACCGATTTACGCACTCACCGAGGGAGTGATGGCGAATATGGTACGACAGGCGGTAATTGCAGCTTTACCTGCGGCCGCGCAATTAAAAGACCCCTTACCCAAAGGTTTGCGGGAAAAGTATGGTTTGATGGAATTAAAGGATGCGATCGCAAATATCCATTTTCCTGACGATAGCGATACTCTGCAAACTGCCCGTCGCCGCCTCGTATTTGATGAATTTTTCTATCTGCAACTGGGTTTACTACAACGCCAACAACAAGCTAAAGCCATTCAGACTAGTGCAGTGCTTGCACCCAAAGGTGAATTAATCGAGAAATTCTACCAAGTCCTACCATTTCAATTGACTGGCGCACAACAACGCGTCCTCAACGATATTCTCAACGACCTACAAAAAACCTCACCAATGAATCGGTTAGTACAGGGTGATGTGGGTTCAGGTAAAACTGTTGTGGCTGTGGTAGCAATTTTAGCCGCCATTCAATCTGGCTATCAAGCTGCATTAATGGCTCCAACAGAAGTTTTAGCAGAACAGCATTATCGTAAATTAGTTAGCTGGTTTAACTTATTACATTTACCAGTGGAATTACTTACGGGTTCAACTAAAACTGCCAAACGGCGGGAAATTCATTCCCAATTAATCACCGGCGAATTACCTTTATTGGTAGGAACTCACGCCTTAATTCAAGACACCGTAAATTTTCGGCGACTAGGGTTAGTGGTAATTGACGAACAGCACCGATTTGGAGTCAAACAACGGGCGTTGTTACAACAAAAAGGCGAACAACCCCATGTATTAACCATGACTGCTACCCCCATTCCCCGGACATTAGCACTAACTATACACGGGGATTTGGATGTCAGCCAGATTGATGAGTTACCACCGGGACGACAAGCCATTCAAACTACAGCCCTAATCAGTCAACAGCGCACCTTTGCTTATGACTTAATGCGGCGAGAAATTGCCCAAGGTCGGCAGGTTTATGTAGTCTTGCCATTGGTAGAAGAATCAGAGAAACTAGACTTGCGATCGGCTGTAGAAGAACACCAAAAGCTCAAAGAAACGGTGTTTCCCGAATTTCAAGTTGGGTTGCTGCATGGGCGTATGAGTTCAGCCGAGAAAGACGAAGCCATTACCAAATTTCGGGATAATAAAACGCAGATTTTAGTTTCTACCACGGTTGTAGAAGTTGGTGTAGATGTGCCTAATGCCACAGTCATGCTCATTGAAAATGCAGAGCGTTTTGGTTTATCTCAACTACATCAATTGCGGGGAAGAGTAGGACGGGGTGCAGCAAAATCCTACTGTTTATTAATGAGTAGTTCCAGAAGTCCCGATGCTCAACAAAGACTAAAAGTATTGGAACAGTCTCAAGACGGCTTCTTCATCTCCGAAATGGATATGCGGTTTCGCGGGCCGGGAGAAGTATTAGGAACTCGCCAATCTGGTGTGCCTGATTTTACCTTAGCTAGTTTGGTAGAAGACGAAGAAGTATTAATATTAGCCAGACAAGCAGCCGAAAAAGTTATAGAACTAGATACTAGTTTAGAGCGTTGGCCTTTAATGAAAGCCGAGTTGAAGTATCGCTATGAACGCTTAATGGGTGGTGCGATTCTAACTTAGAAACCACCCTATTAATAGTTAAAATTTGATTTCTGTTTTTCTTTTTCGATAATGAAGCTACAGAGATAATCACTAGTAACGTTCATCATTAATTAACTAATTATTCATCATTAATTTATTCGCAATCAGCTTTAACTTTACTCCATTAGAGTTGGTGATTACCTAATATAAACTTGGTTTGTTGATTGTGTTATTAAAAATAACGATCGCAACGTCTCTGCATCTATAAACCGGATCAATACAAAAACTCTAATAAATTAAGGAAAAAGGGAGTAATGAAGAAAACTATTCACGCTATTGTGATTGGTAGTGCAGTAGCTATGGGTGTAAGTGCGATCGCCACTTCTCCCGCGCAAGCAGGTAGCTTAACTGGTGTTACCATCGGCGGTACAGCATATACTGATTACTTGGTCTATGACGTTAAGGGTACAAGCACTGTTTCCGTAGACAAGAAAACAGCAAATATCACAAAAATCTTAGAGGGTAATGCCGCTAATCCTACTGGTAACGTAGAGTTAAGAGCTAGTACCGAAAAATCAACTTTTACTGCTAATGACTTTACACAAAATACCACCTTGTCAGGAACAATTGGCGGTGAAGCCATCACACTCAGTAGCTTAACCGCTTCTGACTGGACTAGTCTTTACAAAGATACAGGTAAAAGCTTCGGTGAATATTGGTTCAACCAGGCTTTAACTGCTAACGGTTTTAGTAGCTTAGTAGGAACTTCTATTGGTACAGGGTTTTTCAATGCGTTTAAAAATAATGGAGGATTCCAGAGGTTTAGTGATCCAAATATTTCTTACGTTAACCAAGATGATCAAACAGGCTTAGTCAGTATTGGGTTAGCAGGACATTTGAATGCTACACCTTTATTGCTGCCTTACTTTAATCTATACGTTAATAGCTTACCAAACAGCCCAACTAAAACTATTGCCAAGAATTTGCAAACACAGCTAGAAAATAAAAAAATGCAAGCTAGCGAAATTGTGAAGTATACCTATAACGGTAAAACCGATTATTTGTTCAGCTTTTTTGCTACCGAGTCCGGCTTAAAGGAAACAACCGACGGTATCTCACACAGTGGTAACTATGAAGTGACTTTCCAAGGTCTAGTTCCCATCAAAACATCGCAAGCAGTTCCAGAACCTTCTATTGTGCTTGGTCTTTTAGGCGTAGCTGGTATGTTCACCGTACAGCGCAAGTCTAAAAAAGGCATTTAATTAGAGATAAAAATTGTAATTTCATTCATTAATACAGGAAAAGGGGCTTATAGCTCCTTCTTTTTGATTTTATTGAATTTTCTTATTTGGAATCAATATTTTTCTGTATGATACTGATTAAGCATTTGAGTATATGTACTCTATCTTTTACTCAAGTCATCAAAAAATAAATACTAATACTATAGCAATCACTCACAAAGCTAGGGAACTCTTAACGGGAAACAGGGAATAAAAACTGTACCGAGTTTTTTCAAAAATCAAATAGGATGCGTGTATTAAAAATTTGCTTTGATTGCTGGAAGTTATATCTCCAATAGGTAACAGAAAAGTTTTTACAAAAAGAGAATACTGTAAGGAGTTGTAGCTAAAAATCAACGATGAATCCCAGACGAAATAATTCGATTGAGTCTTGTGTAAAAAGCCTGTTTATTTTTTTATAGAAAGTTTAAATAACATTTAACATGACAGCAAAAAGACCATATTAGGGGTCACACCCCTCTACTAACAGGATAAAAACAAGATTTACACTGAATCTGATAACTAAATTTTCTGTATTAGCAACTTGAAATATTATCTGGCTCTGCTTTTACTCATTTAGATATTGTCTCAGTTGTTTTTACGACTTGACTTTGACACAAAACTTTATTACCAATAAATATGAATAATGTTTAATAATTCGTTGTTACAACCTCACGATAGTTGTTGCCAAAAAATCAAACGTATCCTCATTGTTGAAGATGATAAGATAAATAGGATGTTATTGAGTGATTACTTAAAATATTTCGGATACAATGTTTTAAGTTTTCCGGATGGTGAAAATTTTATTTTTAATATTAAGAGTTTTAATCCTGATTTGATTTTACTAGATTTAAAATTGCCAGATATTGATGGCTATTATTTACTACAACAGGTTAAACAACACCCTAGCTGCCATAACATACCTATAATTGTTGTTTCAGGATTTGCTTTTGAAATTGATAAAGAAAAGGCAATTAAATTAGGTGCGAGTGATTATTTTGTCAAACCTATCAATCTCAATCTGTTAACAATTGCCATTGCGAAGGAATTAGCATACGCCCATATTTAATCAAAAGTCATTCCTGATGTGAATTAGGAAAACTTTTATATCCAAAAAATAGCTTACGCTGGTAGCTAGTGAGACTTCGTAGGGGCAGATTAATCAAATACCGTGAACAATTAACGATGATCTCGGTAAACCCCATATACAAATTTCTATGGAATTACTAGATTTTAATTCACATTAAACTTAATTCCAAAATATATAGCGTTTTCTAGTCTGCTGAGGTACAAATCTCTGCGTAAATCTGCGATTTACTCCGCGCCCCTCTGCGTTTCAAAATATTATCTGTACCTCACTTAACTGGGAACCGCTATATAAGGCGTAGACCAAGGGTGAATGCAATTATTTAGAGATGATTTGTAAACAAAAGCATATGAGGATGTTTGAAAATTTCTTGGGGATGTACCCAATACTCTCACATTTCCCTAAAGCCACCTCAAAAAAGAGGTATTTTACTCTATTTCCCCCTTTGATAAGAGAATATCAAGGGGATTGAGATCAATATTTAATACTTTTCAGCCATCCTCTCAGTAAAGATGAATGGTGAAAAAAAGACCCTGGACTTATCGATAGTAAAAGTTAAAATTCCTCAGTGTGAGTAATCTTGCTAAGTTAAGACGATAGTAATAACTGAGTTGACGTTGAATTTTTTCGCTAACAGCTTTGGGGTCTTTTAACTTATCCCAAAATTTTCTGGAATCCTTTTCACGAGAAGCGTATGTGTGTTGTAAAGCCTTTTTGACTATCTCATAGTTATGGCTATTGACACTCCAACCCACTTTAGATGCAGCTAAACCAATGGAATTTCCCTCACCTTGATGGATACCGTTTAATTCAAAATAGTTAGCGATGATTCCCCACTGCTGAATAAATTCTTGCTCTTTTCCTCCATCTCTAGTGATGATGAATAAATCCTCATGCACATACTTGACATTCTCGGTTTCCACTCCTAATTTTGTGCCTAATTTTTTGATTAATTCCAGTCTTTTCGGCACTTTTTTATTTCTGCTATGCTCAAAAATCGGGAGAAAATTTCCTGATGTAATACCAGGAGACCATTGAATATCATCAGGAATACCAGCCACAATTTTGGTATCTGCGTCTACCCAGATGACAGAATGATATTTAGATAAGGCTTCGCCGATGACAAAACGCTTGTCATTATAGCAATACCGGATACCTTGTTGACTGTGCTTGACAGCAATAATATTGTGGCGATCGCTCAAATCTTGCGGCTGATCGGTATAAACTAACAATATAATGCCAGGGAAATGTAATTCTAGTCCGGCTGCGAGTTCTTTCGCCAAACCACGGTATTTACTACCAAGGGCTAAGGTACAGAAACAAAAATCTTTTGCTGATGTTACCATTGTTCAGTATTTAGTTCAGTTAAATTTGGCAAAACTTTCTTGCACTGACTCAAGATAAATAAGGGAAATGATGCGAGACTTTGACTTTCCAAGTTTTAGATTTTAAATTGCAAAATCCAAAATCTAAAACTTGCTCAATCTCTTGATGGGTAAAGTCAATCTAAAATCCCAAATCTAAAATTTGTTGACTTATCTATAGAAGAATTGAAAATCTGTTAAAGCGGTTAGCCTAGCTTTATTTAAACGGTAGTGATAGCCAAGTTTTCTTTTCCACAAATCCCATACACTTTGTTTGTTAGTGTAGGAAGCATCTAAATGTTTCGTGATATTTCTAACTTCTGACCAACCTTCTCTAGACACATCCCAACCAACTTTAGCTGCTGCTAATCCCATTGCATTACCTGAACCTGCATGAATACCACGCAACTCTAAATATCTACCAATCTTTGCCCAGTATTTGAGATATTCGATTTCTCTACCTTCATCCCTGGCAATCATAAATAAAGACTCACCAATATATGGTGCATCTTCCAATGTGATGTTTAAATGCGCGGCTACTTTGCGAATATGTGGTAGTCTTTCGGGGGTGTATCTCGTCACATGAGCCACTAAATTCTCACAATGACCTGCTGTAATACCTGGTTTCCAATGCAAATTTTCAGGTAAAGGAGACAGTATCGTTGTATCTGCGTCAATATATATGGCGGCGGTAAATTTTGCCAAAGCTAATTCCATTACTAAGCTTTTATCGTGATAACAATGCAAAATTCCGCGTTGGTTATGTTTAAAAGCTAATACATTGGCATAATCTTGAAAATCTGCTGGTTGGTCTGTTAATACTACGAACATTTTTCCTGGTGCATATTTCGCCAATTCACCAGCCAACTGTTGTGTTAACTGACGATATTTTTTCCGTAAAGCTAATGTGCAGAAGCAGTAATCTTGTTGTTCGTAAGTCATAAATATTCCTTATGGCTATACACTTCAATGCCTTTTCAGTCTTGCTAATGGATTAAACTGACAGTATTTTTACAGATGTCCCAGAATGCCTTAAACATAAGATTACAATATATTGATACTTATCAACCGCAAGTAGACATAAATTTACTGTATTTTCACTGATAGTATGACTAATCTTAATGATTAACTGATGAAACTGCGAGTTTATACACCATTGCGTGTATGCCTTGCTTTAAAAAAGATGAGAGTGCTTAAGTGTATACCCTTAAGCACTCCCAAGTAAAATTAAAAATTTATTATGTCGAGATTCTGGAATAGTCGATCAATCTAGGCTTTTAACCCAAAATTGGTATGATGCCAACGAATTTGTTAGATTTTGAGTTTGCGTAACTGCTGTTTAATATGGTTAAGTGTTTTTTGCCACTGATTTGGTTTAACTGGCGCAGGTATATTAGCGGCAGGTAATGCAGAATTGAGATTGCGGTAGTGTTCCCAAATTTCCCAGTAGGGACAGCCTGGCTGAATCCGAATCCCTGCCCAATGGAGATATTGCAAAGGTTGGTTAACTGTAGGATCAAATAAGATATTTCCTTGAGTTTGAAATTGCGGCGAACCCCCCCAATTACCAGGTGCTTTGCCTGGCCTGCGAACAATATTAAATCGGCGAGGAATTCGTTTGAGCAACATATAATTGATAATCGGTTGATCAGAAGTCTTTTCAGAAAAATCAAAATACTCTGGATGAGCCGCACACTCACTAAAGGTTGTATACAAATCGTTTTCGGAAATGATATTTTTCCTAGCACCCCAAAAACCACCGTTAAAAATGTCTTGAACTTCGGTTTCTGTAAAAACTTTTTCTTCTAATACTTTGGATGTGAAAACGTTTTTAATACCACCTAGATGTTGATAATCACAACAAATAAAATCTGATTCAGCTAAATAATTGAGATTATTAATGATCTTTTCAAAAACAACAATGTCTGTATCAATATACAAGAATTCATCAAAAGGGCCAAACCAACAAGCTTGTTTACGGAATTGATTGGGACGAGCAAAAAATTGATTGCCAAATAGTTCATGTAATTTGCGGGACAGCCGGTCGATAAAATCTAAATCTGCATAGAGTTGTACACCATAATGTTGATTGAGTAATTCGGCTATTTGATGGTAGTTGTCATCATAAGGAATCATGATAATAGGTGTATCTTGGTCATGCAACCGGATACTATTGAGGAGTGCGATCGCCTGATCTGTTACCTTGTCATTGGCAATAATATAAATTCCCCGGCTCATCATCTTCACCTCAATTTTTTAATCCTAATTTTCTTAAAATTTTTGTGCCTAAACTCGGCGGAGCGTTGTAAGCTTTGGGCTTAGTCGTAAATTGTGGACGCTGATTTGGCTCATGCAAATAGCGGTAATGTAAGAACTCATCACGGTAAGGAAAGCCAACATTGTTTCCAGCACACAATTGCTCAAAAAATCGAGATTTAACCCCAATATAATGCAAATAAGTTAATCGCTTACCTTGGTCATATAGGATATTATCTTGACTAGTAAAATGGGTAGAGGTAACACAACAGCCTGTTTTCTGCTCTTCTGCTAGTTCGTAACTCAGATTACAGTGAGAAATTCCTGAGCGCATGACCATATAATTTAAGACTGTTTGATCAGGAGCCATTGGATATAATATTTCTGCTTCTCCCTGACGCAGCTTTTCTAAAAGCATCTCTTGATTTTGAGAGTTAAATACACCTTTTTTAGAGGCATAAAAACCAGAACAAAATGCCTTAGCTTCTAATTCTGCTGTGGTAAATATTTCTACTAATTTAGGAGAAGATAAATCATAAACATGAGATAAATCTTTATACTGAAAATCATAAACTACCCAGTCATATTTATCTAAACGGGCGAAAATTTCATCTAAGGGACTCATCAATAAAGTGTCTGCATCCATGTAGACAAATCTATCAAACGGCCCATCAAAAGCACAGTAACGACGATGAGTCCCCACCCGATAATATTTATCCCCATTAACTTTTTGCCAATTAGCTTGCGCTGTGGGGTGAGTATCCCAAACACGGCGCACAAATTCATCCCATTGTCGAATAGATTCTTGATTATCGTATAGTTGCACATGAGGACGGCGGGCAATTTCGGCAGCAATTTGAGTTGTATTATCGTCATAAGGATAGACACAAACAGGCATCGGCCGCCCATAAATTGCCTCTATACTATTAAGCAAAGCAATTAATTGGTCGTAAACTCGGTCATTAGCAAGGGTACAAATCCCATCCATAGAATTACTCCTTTCCTATGAGAATTTAGTGACAAATTCTGACAACCAATTAAGTAAATTCAGCTTATGTAAGATAATTTGTCTAGCCTCTGCGATCGCATCCTTCGCTGCATACCAAGCATCAGGAGTAGCAGTCACTTCTTGAATGTAGGCAATCCCTTTTTCATCTAAACTAGGTAAGCGTAAAAAACTGCCTGGAGGTAACAATTTATCGGCGGCTGACCCTCCGTAATAAATTGGTAAACACCAAGCTAATAAAGCATCCCATAATTTTTCGCTGACATACCAACTATTTTCGGCATAATTTTCAATAGATAAGTTGTAATAGTATGGAGCCATGCCGTGCCACTTATTACCTAATTCACCCCTTGATTTTGCAGAAACAGGTAAATTGCGTCCGTACAAATCAAACTTAATTTGATGATTTTGTAGTGACTCTAAAAATTGTAATCTTTGGCGATGATTAGCGGTGCGATTAATGCCAGAAGTAATCCAACTGCAAGGCGCGACTTTTTCAGGTACTGGCATTTCGTTTAATTCTTGAAATGAGTTGTTATGATACCAAATTGCCGGCATATAATCAGGCACAGGCGCAAAATCATCGGGGCCAGAAATATAGCCACAATATTTAGTAGCTACTTGGTAATAGTGTTTATTTTTCTCCACAACTTCTTCTAAAGGAGGTTCGCGCAAAAGATAGATAATTCTTTCTTTGGGAACTCCTCTTAAGCGTGAACTAACATCAACATTTGGTTTCTGTAGTTTTTTGCGTAACTTATCTATTAAAGATTGAGGCTGAGGTTTCTTCGGAAAATCATATTGATACATCAATAAAAAGTCTGGTTGGGGTGCTAATGCTTGCATTTTAATATTGCCCCAAAGACCAAATTGATGTGGAGTTTGTTGCCATAGCCAATCACCTCTTTGATCAAGATTGCGATAGCTACTAATCATCCCAACGGTTTTTAGATTCATTAGCGTTATATTGAATAGGGAATAGGAAATTTTTCTAAATTGTCATGGCAGGACGTAAAGGCTCTTCTACATAACTCAATATTTTTTCGGCTCGATTTTCCCAAGAAAATTGATGAGCTAATTCAATATTATGGAGATAACCTGATATTTTTCTGGGATAAATGTCTAAGGCTTGTTGGATTGCTTGGGCGAGTTTTTGAGGCTGATCAGGTTCGCACCATACAGCCGATAAAGGCATATCTTTAAATGGCATTAAAGGGGTGATTTCTGTGATCACTATGGGTGTTCCTGAAGCCATGTATTGAAAAAATTTCACAGGATTTGTGAAGTCAGCAGACTTACCAGAACAGTGTGGATGCACTAAAATATCCGCAGCTTGAAATAAACTTACTAATCTTTGTCTGGGTAATATCCAGCCTAGAAACTTAACATTATCTACTTGTTTTTCTTTGGCTAGTTGTTGATAGGCTCTAACTTGGTCTTCTTTCCCTCCAGTAATCGCAAACTGAATATGTGGTAATTCTTTGGCAGCATCTATTAAAACATCAATCCCCTTGAAAGGGTATAAAGCTCCTGAATAAACTACAAGCTGTTGTCGTTCATTTTCTAGTAGCTGTTTGCGCCATTCTTCGGCTTGTTGTGGTTGTCTGAGCAAGAAAGATTGATCAAAACCATTATGCAACCAAACTACCTTTTCTGGCGGCATACCTTGTTCAATGAGGCTTTGTCTAATCGGTTCTGATTGGGTAATAGCAATTTGAAAAAACGGACTATGGACAATTTCTGCTGGGAATTTTTCTGATTGGAAATAATGCCGTTCGTAGATGGTGGGAATCTGGTTTTTGACTGCGGCTTTGGCAAAGTTCCAATCTCTGGTATGGACAATTTTTGTTTGGGGTAATAAATGAAATGGCAGGTAATAACGCGTCAATACTGTCATGCTGGCAGTAAATTTTCCGCCGACGCAATCAATTGGCCAAGGCATGGGTAAAGTAGCAATTTTTAACTTTTCTTGGACATCGTAAAATTCTACAAAATCTTGCTCTGGGTATCTGAGATGAAAAGGTGAAAATAGTTCCCCAGGATTGAATTTACCACGTTGAGTATCTGGATAGACTAAAACTGCATCATACCCAAGATTAGCGGCGGCGTTAGCACAAAGCACATCATGTATTTCATGTGCTGTATCTGGCTTAAGTGATATGGTTCTACTAAAAAATAGATATTTATTTTTCATGGGAATTCTTAGGGTTAATTGTCGTGTATTTTGTTTTCAAAGTTTTCTAAGAAACTCAGTAGATTCATCCCTAAGTGCAGAGCTTCGTTGAGTGTCTGATAGCGATTTTGTTGCGCTTCTAGATAATTTTCTGTAAGCGATCGCAGTGATACAAGTAAGGCGTTAAATTTGAGATTTAGTTCTTGAATTTTCTGTAAATGTCCCATCTGCACACTATCATCTTGATTGTGGGATGAGGCGTTGCTGAGATAATGATTTTGTTGTTGGACTATATCCTCGAATATTTCTAGAGTGTTGAGGATTTTAAAGGTAGATTTGTAGGAATCTTCAATTAATGCTTGGTCTTCTTGATTATTTTCCGTCATTTCGTCTAGTAATAGGTGCAGTACGCCTATCATAGAGTTCAACTTATTCCGCAGTTCATGGGAAATTCGCAACAAGCTTTGATTGCTGTAACTGGTAGTTTCAGGAACATTGCTAAACTGCATAGAATAAAGGCGTGCATAATAACCATTTTTTTGTAGGAGTTGTTCGTGAGTTCCTACTTCCACTACCTGTCCTTGATCTAAGACTGCAATTTGATCAGCGTTTTGTACCGTAGAGAGACGGTGAGCAATCACTAAGGTAGTGCGATCGCGGCTCAACTCATCTAATGCAGCTTGTACTAAACGTTCGGATACGGTATCTAATGCACTGGTAGCTTCATCGAGAATCAGGATTTCTGGGTTTTGCAATAAGGCGCGCGCAATTGCTAGTCTTTGCCTTTGTCCTCCAGATAACATCACACCGCGATCGCCAATCATGGTATCAAACCCCTGTGGTAACTTACTGATAAACTCGTAAGCGTTGGCTCGTTTGGTAGCTGCAATGATTTCTGCTTCTGTAGCGTCTTGTCGTCCGTAGGCAATATTGTGTCTGACTGATTCATTAAACAAAAAAGTGTCTTGGCTCACAATACCCATACGCTTGCGCCAAGACTTGACATCAAAATCACGTAAATCTCTGCCGTCAACTGTAATACTGCCGGAGACGGGATCATAAAATCTGGGCAATAAGTCCGCTAATGTAGATTTACCTGCACCAGAACCCCCCACTAACGCTAAGGTTGTCCCACGGGGTAAGAATAAACTGACATCTTTTAAAACTGACTTGTCATGTCCTGGATAGTTAAAGGACAAAGAGTTGAAATGTATACCTTTTTCTAGTTTTTCATAGATGACATCACCACTAGCCATAAATGGCTTGTTGTCAAGACGTAAAAATTCCGAAACGATATTGACACTAGGCGCGCTATTAGCAAAACTATTGCGAATACCGTTCAACTGAGATACTAGCGGTAACAATCGCAGCAAGACTAATAAATAAGTCAGTAGCACTGCTGATAAAGCATTGACTTGATCGGCAAAGAGAAATCTGCTTAAAAATACAATCAGCAACAAAGCCGTAATCCCCATGACTTCACTAAGTGGTGCAATCACTTGGGAATTAGCTTGAGAATCATAATCTGCCTGTTCGCGATCGCGAATTAGTTGTCTAATTCTGTGAAATTCTTTTTCTTCATTACCTGTAGCTTTGACTAACCGAATACCATTCAATGTCTCTAACACAGCAATTGAATACACTCTCGACATTTCACTGAGCATCTGTCCGAACTTTTTCGCCCGAACAATAGCATACTGGTTAATCAGAGTTACAAAGGATAACAATATAGTAGATGCAATAGTTAACTGCCAGGAAATTGATAGCAGCAGTCCAACAAATACAAAAATTGTGATAACAGTAATAATTAATTTAATAACATTGCTAATGGAGGCTGCTGCCCGGCTAATTTCTCCACCTAGACTGTTTAATAAGTCTCCGACTCTCATTTTAGCGAAGTAGTCTAGGTCAACTTCTAACAGCACTTTCAATCCAGCTTCGCGGATATCTGAAGTTAATTTCCTGGTAAAAGCACCAGAGGTTAAAGCACTAACATAAGAAGCTAAATTTTTTAAACTAATCAATAAGATAATCGCCAATGACATGACAAATATGCGATAGTTCTCTTGTACGTTGTCAAAGGGAGTCATAATTGATTTAAGAATCGGCGGAGCATTACTTAAATCTATTTCTTGCCCCACTATCTTTAAGATGATCGGTACAATCAAAGTTGTACTGACACCATTAAATAAAGCTCCAGAAAATCCCAATAATACTGTTAGCAAAATCCAGCCGGGATAGGGTTTAGCAAATTTGAATAGTAGTTTTCTGGTAGACATTTGTTTTTATGTTCACATCCAACGTTATTTTTAACACTATTTTGTAATTTCTCTATATTTCACTCTCCTCATCTCAAGTAATCAACATTTATGCTGGGATTAGCTGTATTTTTGCTGCTATGTAAAATAGTATACTCTTAATTATCAACTCAGTAGGGTATTAGCCTGAGTAAAATAGGCAAAAACCTTGTGATGTCTAGCTTCTGGACTACCCTAAAATCCCTAACCCCTACTTTGGATTCATAATTGCGCGATTAATGATTCTAAAGTGATAGCCATCGCTTCTAAACTATACTTTTCTACACATCTTGCTCTCGCTCTTTCACCTCGTGCATTTGCTGAGTCTAAATCTTGAAATATTGATTGGATTTGCTGGGCTATTTGTTCCGGTGATGCAGGGTCAACTACATAACCTGTATCTGCTAAAATTTCTGTAATATCTCCTACATGAGTTGATAATACAGGTTTAGCCATTGCCATCCCATCTGTCAACTTTAAAGGAAATTGCGCGCGCGAGGTTAATGTATCTCGTTGGGGAACAACGACAACGTGAGCCGCAGCTACGATTTCTGGCATAGTATCCACAGGACATTTCGGTAGTTTAATAATCCAACGTCCCCATTTTTGAATTAATTGCTCATCGTAGTCATCGTAAGGACTACCACCAACAATCACCAGTCGTAAATCTGACTCATCTAACAAGTCCAAAGCCATTAAAACATCTTCCACCCCCTTATGAGGGCGTGGTGCGCCTGGAAACATTAAAATCCGGTATGGAGTCAAACCATAACGCTCTCTGCTGGCTTCGGGATTATACTTACTAGGGTCAAACATAGCGGTATCTTTACCGTTAGGTACATAAACACCGCCAAAACGTTTTTGCAAAAACTCCGTGTCTATAGTGATAGCATCCGCTTTTGGTACTAATTTTTCTATCCATCGAAGATACAACGGATGGTCTGGAAACCTCAATGCACCATTAGGCTTAAAAATATCCCTGTACAATTGCTTTAAACCAGGACGATATTGCCATTCATCACCACCATACCAACTCAGTTCCCAATCATCCATATCTAACATCAAAGGACGATCGCTAGTATATTTGTGCAGTAGAGATATACCAAAACTGGTCATTTTAGGTTTGACGGCGTAAATAATATCTCCCTTTAAATTCTTAATCAGCTTTTTAGCCGCAGTTAAAAACTGGGGATATTTTTCTCCTTTAATCGAAATTACCTCGACATTAGCCGGAGGAATAGCATATAAATCTTCGCCAAATAAAAAACCGACAACTTCTATTTCATAATTGAGTTTGTGGAGGACTTGACCTAGTAAAAATGCTCTAATTGCACCGCCTCCAGACAAGTCACTGACAACTAGGGAAACTTTTTTTTTCATGACTGTTTGCGTTGCTTCGCTATACTAATTACACCTGGGTGATTTGCTCAATTTTAGCGGTTGAATTCCTGAAAATTGATTATTTAGGTGTAAAAACTGAGAAAATCTTTTTGGAGCGTGGCCCCCGATAATCTTCGTAAATGATAAAGTTGGGGATAAGTGTTCGCATCCAATATATTAGTCTCACAATTAAAGGATGATGAATAGCAATTTTATTATGAGCTAAATAAAAAGGCGGCTGCATCATATTCAGTAATCTATCTAAATTTGGTGCATTTTTGGTTTTGATTGCCTCTTTTAATAAAAAATGAATTCCTACTTGACACAAGGGAATCAGTTCTTTGTGTTTCCTGATGACAGTTTCATAAAGAATAATGTAATAGTTTTGCATATAAGACCAGTTGTTAGTTCGATTAGACTGGTGTTTTGTATAGAATGTACCCACTATAGGTGTATGGATAAAATCTACACCTGCAACTAGTAAATCTAAAGTGAAATCTCTATCTTGTAGAGCCTTCAACTCTTCATTAAACATTTTCTTTTGGAAAACGCTTTTATGAATTAGGAGGCATTGTTGTAGTAAAGGAAATGGCGAATCAGCTAAGAAATCGGGAATTAGCAAACGTTGGATTAATTGTTTTTGATTGTAATCAGGAAGTATCTTGCTTTCGCGCCTGAGAATATTTTGATTTTTATCTAAATAAACTCTTTCATAATCACAATAAAAAACAACTTCTTGGTGTTTTAATTCGCTTAAATAGTTTAATTGAAATCTGGTTTTATCTTCGTGAATCCAATCATCAGGATCTAAACATTGAATCCATTCCCCTTGAGCTTCCCTGATGCCAAAGTTTCTAGCTGAAGAGACTCCACCATTTTCTTTATAAAAGTATTTGACTCGTGGATCTCTACTTATTAGCATCTCGGCTACTTGACGGGTGTTATCAGTGGAACCATCATCCACAATAATACATTCTAGGTCAGAGATTGTTTGTTTAAGTACGCTATCAACGCACTTTTCTAAGTATTCGCCTCGATTGAAAGACGGCAAAATAAATGAGACTAAAGGAGTCATGGTATGATTATTCTCCGTAATATAGAAATTTCTTATACATATTTTGCAGTTATGCCCAGATGGTAAGATATGTAGCTTTATTTTACGGCATAAAGAAAATTATGTGGACAAAATTACGGTGGAATATTACGGATATATTTCAAATAATACTTTGTCTATTAGTCAATAAGCTTTAATTGTCCACTTTGAATATAGTCAAAAACCCGATTGATTTGACGGCGGGCTTCATCACTCATTCTATGATGACTAAATACTGTGCTGGTTAGTAAGTGATGATCTTGGCTACTCATTTTCCCTGATCTGATAATGCGGTCTACAATCTGTTTGGTGGTGGTGTCTATAGAATTGGTAGTTTTGTGAGTAGAAAATGGTGATTTGTTCATTGGGATGAAGGTCTGAAAGTGCAATTTTGTGACAAAATCTAACGTCTAAGTCAGGTACGTTATCGTAGGTTGAAAAAGCAAATAGCATACCCAATATCCACAATTTCAAGTATTAAGTTTGAGCTTTGTTCGATAAAGCTCACGATAAATTTAACTTCATGTCGCTTTTTTGACATAGGGAAAAATCACTGATTAATCACTAAAATACTGATAATCTTTAACGGAATTGTAGTGTAATTACCGTTGTGTATCATGAGTGTGAAACATGAATAAAAGTTATATTAAAGAAATATCATGAATCTAACTTGTCATCAGTACAGAATTTCTCAGAGAAAATACCCAAAATTATGCAACGCCTACATGTAACCGAGGTATAGCCCATGCAAGTTATTCGCCTTGAGGCACTTTCAGACAACTATATATTCCTACTGCATGATGAGCAAAGCAATGTAGCGGCTGTAGTTGATCCCGCAGAGGCTGAACCAGTCCTGAGACATCTAGCCCAACTAAATGCGGAATTAGTAGCTGTTTTTAATACTCACCACCACCATGATCATGTCGGTGGTAATCAAAAGCTGATGCAGAAGTTTCCACAGTTGACTGTTTACGGTGGTGCGGAAGATCAAGGCAGAATACCTGGACAGAAGGTGTTTTTACAACCAGGCGATCGCGTCCAATTTGCGAATCGAGTCGGTGAGGTGATTTTTGTACCCGGACACACCCGCGCGCACATTGCTTATTACTTCCCGCCCCAAACCACCAACGAACCTGGAGAATTATTTTGTGGAGACACCTTATTTGCTGGAGGTTGCGGTCGTTTGTTTGAAGGGACACCAGCGCAAATGGTGGAATCATTGAGTAAACTCAGGTCTTTACCAGACCATACCCGTGTGTGGTGCGCCCATGAATACACATTAAAAAATTTACAATTTGCCTTGACTATAGACGGTAATAATACTGATTTGCAAAAACGGATTTATGAAGTGAAAACACAACGCGATCGCCAAGAAGCCACCGTCCCCTCATGGTTAGGAGTAGAAAAGTTAACCAATCCCTTTTTACGTTGGGAGCAACCAGCACTACAACTTGCAGCTAACAGTAGTGATCCAATACAGACATTCGCACGGATTCGGGGAATGAAGGATATGTTTTAGTCAATAGTCAATAGTCAATAGTCAATAGTCATTAGTCATTAGTCATTAGTCAATAGTCAATAGTCATTAGTCATTAGTCACCACTCACCACTCATTACTCAGCACTCACCACTCACCACTCAGCACTTATTACTCAGGCTTATGGTAGTTTAAAGTAGCACCTGCGAAATATAACTTTACCTTCATGACTGGAGAGCATCACCTTGGGAATAGAACTACGCAGTTTCGTATTTCTCGACAGCCTGCAACCACAACACGCAGCATATATAGGAACAGTAGCCCCAGGTTTCCTACCATTACCAGGTGACACCTCGCTATGGATTGAAATCTCTCCTGGTATTGAAATTAATAAAATTACAGATGTCGCCCTCAAAGCTGCTTCCGTGCGTCCTGGGGTGCAGGTGGTGGAAAGACTCTATGGACTATTGGAAGTACATTCTAGTTCTCAGGGAGAAACGCGCGCCGCCGGTCAAGCAATTTTAGCGATGTTGGGAGTCAAACGCGAGGAATGTCTCAAGCCTCGTGTGATTTCTAGTCAAATTATCCGTAATATCGATGCTTATCAAGCACAACTGATCAACCGGACGCGTCGGGGACAACTATTACTTGCAGGACAAACTCTATATGTCTTAGAAGTCGAACCTGCGGCGTATGCGGCTTTAGCTGCCAATGAAGCGGAAAAAGCGGCTGCAATTAATATTTTGGAAGTGCAAGCTGTGGGGAGTTTTGGCAGATTGTACTTGGGTGGACAAGAACGCGATATTCTAGCAGGTGCGGCTGGAGCAAAAGCAGCGATTGAAAGCGTAGCTGGTAGACTTTCCCAGAGCGATCGCCAGGAATGAAGGAGAGAAAATGAGACAATGGCAAATATAGAGCATCTAGGTTTATTGCAAGCTGGCGCAGTCCGATGGCTGGAGTGGAGAAACACTAATCCTCATATAGCACCAGACTTAAGCACCGCCGACTTACAAAAACATAACCTCAGAGGCGCGCACCTCCAGGGAGTTAACTTGAGCAAAGTTGATTTAAGTCATGCTTTACTAGTACGCGCCGACTTGAGCCAAGCTAATCTCAATAGTGCCAATCTCCATCAAGCCAAACTCAGCGAAGCTAATTTAAATGCGGCTCAATTGAGTGTAGCCGATTTGAGTCAAGCCATTCTTACCCAAGCTAATTTGAGCCATAGTATCCTTATCGGCTCTAACTTAAGCGAGGCAAACTTCAGGGGAGCGACTTTGATAGCAGCTAATTTGATTGGTACTGACTTGAGTAATGCTAACTTGAGAGATGCCGATTTAGACGCAGCCCAGTTAAACCGCGCTCATCTTTGTTTTACCAATTTGATTGAGGCGAACTTAATCGAGACGAATTTAAGTGAAGCCAATTTATACGCCGCAGATTTAGTAGGAGCTTATCTCTACAAAGCTAATCTCGAAAAAGCCCGACTCTACAAAGCTCATTTGAGTAGTGCATACTTATTTCGGGCTAATCTCACTGAAGCTGATTTAACTGGTGCTGACTTAGGATGGGCAAATCTCAAAGGTGCTAATTTAGCAGGTGCTAACCTCACAAATGCAAACCTCAGAGGTGCAAATCTGGCTGGTGCAAATCTAACTGGTGTCAACTTTCAGAATGCAATTATGCCCGATGGGATAAGACATGATTAGTCAACAGTCAACAGTCATTAGCTTAGTAGGGTGCGTCAGTGCGAGAAAACCTAACTATACCAAGAGATTATTCATACTGACGCACCCTACAGTTTGGATATTTTTTTATCTGGAAGTCCCATTGCGAATTGCTATGAAATTCCCAACCAAGAAAATATGGTGTCCCACCAGGAAGTTCTGATATCACCTACAGTTATACGCATCTTGCGCCGGATGTCTTGGATGTTCCAATTGGTTAATTTGGCGAGAGTTTGGGCTTCTTGTTCAAAACGTCTTGGTAAAGACCGTTTATATTCTTTTCCGGCTTGACATTTCACTTCACCAGTAAAAGGATGCTGCAAAACATATCTCCCTTGGAAAGATTCTTGGTTCGATGTATCTTGAAACATCAAATCTTCGGGGAATTTGTCGCGGGTGTAACGGACGTGTAGGCGTGAGATAAAAACGTTATTGTTAGGGAAAGGGCGACGGAGGTTAGGGGGTGCGGGTTCATCAGAAGAATTAGTGTCTAGCCAAAATACACCTGCTTGTTTGAGTTCCTCTGTAGTTAAGGGTTCTGCTGAACAAGGATCACAATTACTCATGTTCCAAGCATATTCTAAAAAGGCAACTCTCTTGCCTTCTTTGGTGTAAGCAGTTTCAAAGGTAGATTTGTAAAAGTCGCCAAATTCCTGTTTGATAAATACGGGAATATTCAGGTTAGAAGGAACTTTGACTGTCCGGTAGTTGGTAATTTCGGCTTGTCCTTTGGGCGAGAGGATATAAACTATTAAATCTTGCTCGGTGGTGGCGTTAATCATGCCCAAGCGAATTGGTAACATGAACTTGGGTGATTGATAAGAGATTTGCAATGGGCGGAGAAATTCATAGCCAGATTGGGCGAATTTATTGAGGTTGACCTTAGCTACAAAAAACTTCATGGAAGAGCGAATGTAAGGCTTGAGTAACTGTTGCGCGCCTCTGGGAATTTTGTAACCGTTGCGATTGAGCCAAGTTTCTAAACCACCAGATTCTTTTGCACTCAAAACGACAATATCGTATTCACCCACATTAAAACGTGCTTCCACCGTTACACCCAAACTGCGATCGCGTGTGGAATTTTCTGCTTCTTCCTGTCGTGCTGAGGGTGCTGCTAAAAATAGATCTCCTCTGTTACCAGATATATTGCAGGGGTCTTCATCGAAATACTCTACTAAACGCGGCGCGCTAAAAGCATCTAAACGTTCAATAATCTTGGGATCTGCAACACGGACTTGCTCTTTTTTAATCACTGTAGGAACAGGAACCACCATCGCAAAATCTTTGACTTCCCCTTGATAGTCGTTCGCCATCGTCAACACAGTGCGATCGCCATCTCTAGCAATCACCACCTGAGAAGCTTTGTTATAAAGTTTGGCATCAGCTTTTGCCACATAAAAGCCACAAAACGCCCAAGCTGTAGGTGCAAAGCACAATACAGACATTAACACCGACAATAATGGAATAATTAATCGAAAATGCTGCATTTTATACCTCCTTAAAATTGTTGATTGGGAATCGGGCATTGGGAATGAGGCATTGGGAAGTTATTTTTCCCCTGCACCCCTGCCTCCCGTCTCGCTTCCAGCCAATCAAAACGAGGGGCTGTACAGAGGAAATCGAACAGGATAGTTAAGGGTGCAAAGATGAATAAAGCCCAAAATACTGCGGTGGGGAGAAAGAAGTAATTCCGCAATACGAAAGTGGTAATGGCAATGCAAAATGCCCAAATTACACGCCCAATGCGGGCATTGGGAATTGAGCGAGGATCTGTGACCATAAAAAGGGCAAACAGCAACAAAGATCCACTCATCAAGCGATGGCAATAAACATCCCAAGTCCAACCCAACCAAAGATTGCGTATGGCTTCTAATAGAGAGTAAGCACCCAAAAAAGCGGCTGTAGTATCCCAGCGACCGATACGTTGCAAAATCATGCCCCCAGTGCCAGCAAATAACAGCCCATACCACCAATCTTCACCCCACTGTCCTGGAGATACCCAAGCATCAGAGGTGAAAACCAAGGCGGCAATAATGCCGAAATTAGCGGGATTGAAGAAATGTTTTTGATTAACCTGCAAGAAAAACTTACTAGCGATCGCACTAGCCGCCGCAAAAGCCATCGTTGTCCAATGATCAGCCCGTAAAAGTAAGCTGAGTCCCAATGCCGTAATTAAAGCACTGCGGAGATTTAAGGGACTGGGAGGCGAAAGAAGGCAGGGGGGCAGGGTGCAGGGAGAAATGGGGAAATTTTTCTCCCCCTGCCCCCAGCACAAACCTGCCCCCTGCCTTATCGCCCATGACAAAAGGCACTGCGTTAAAAGACAGGTGGCGATCGCTACCGCAATTAATTCTGGTCGCAGTGTCCAATCCCTTGTTCCAATACCCAAAACTAAGAACAAGCCTAGAAATAGAATTTGATAATCCCGTATATCTTTGAGCAACATTGACTCTTTCTTAAGGGATTCCCCGTAGATTTTTCCTCAATTTAGACGAGTCAAACCTCAAAAGATGTGGCCGTTACAAATTTTGTTACAAAAAAATTAGTAGTCAACAGTCAACAATTTATCTGCATTAGTCCATTAGGCATACTGATACAGTCAAAATATCGCTTCCTGAGTCAGAGGATATTGAATCTTTAATCTGTTTAAAATTGGACAGCAGTGGCAAAACTTTTATAGGTGCAAGCCAATGCTTGGTAACACTAACGCGTTCAACGGAGGTGTTCTCGGAGAGTATTCATAGAGTAGTTTGAATTTTGAATTCCCCCCAGGGGGTGAAATCATGTTATTTAAAGACCGCAAAGCCGCAGGACAGGTTTTAGCTAGCAAATTACTGGATTATGCTAACTGCCCAGATGTGCTGGTTTTAGCTTTACCCAGAGGCGGCGTTCCAGTTGCTTTTGAAATTGCTCAAGCGTTGAAAGCCCCCTTAGATGTGTTAGTAGTACGCAAACTCGGCGTACCAGATAATCCAGAACTAGCGATGGGAGCGATCGCTTCTGGTGGTATCCGTATAATTAATCAGCAAATTATCGATGATATCAATACTACGGATGAAGTCATTGCTAGAGTTGCAGCCCAAGAACAACGGGAACTCGAAAGACGAGAAAGCATATATCGCGGTGACGAACCATTTCCAGAATTAACAGGACGTAAAGTGATTTTAGTTGATGATGGTTTAGCCACTGGTGCAACCATGTGGGCAGCAGTGATTGCTGTTAGACAAAAAAACCCCCAAGAAATCGTGATTGCTGTTCCCGTCGCTGCACCTGAAACCTATCAACAATTACTACCAAAAGTAGAAAAAATAGTCTGTATTTCCACACCCAGTAAATTTTATAGCGTTGGTATGTGGTACGAAGATTTTCCACAAACTACAGATGCAGAAGTTCATGAGTTATTGAAAAAGTCAATAGTCAATAGTCAATAGTTATTACTCACTACTCATTACTCATTACTCATTACTCACTACTCATTACTCATTACTCACTACTCATTACTCATCACTCATCACTCATTACACCCTTAAAGACTTACATTCAAAAAAGTATGAAATTACCACTAGACATTACATATCGCAATTTGGATAAATCAGATGCAATTGATAACTTAATTAGAGAAAAAGTTGCTAAGTTAGAGCATATTTGCAGTTATATAAATAGCTGCCATATTGCTGTAGAAAAAATACACGATCGCCCCCGTAGTGGTTCGCCTTATCGTGTCAGAATTGATCTCACCATACCACCAGGACATGAACTTGTAGCTGAAAGTAATCCTGCTCAAGCTGTGCAGTATGAACCATTAGATGTAGTCGTTCGCGAGGCTTTTGATGCAGCACGTCAACAGTTACTAAAATTAACCCAACGCCAAAAAGCAAGCGATAGATCCCAAACTCAAGCAGGTACAGGAGAAACTACGGGATTAGTTACCAAACTGTTCCGAGAGCAAGGTTACGGCTTCATCAAAACTCTAGATAGCCAAGAAATTTATTTCCACAAAAATAGTGTCCTCCATCACGACTTTGAACGTCTAGAAATTGGTACTGGGGTTTATTGCGTAGTGGAAGAAGGTGAAGAAGGACTACAAGCCAGCACAGTCAAAATTGTAGATAAGCCAGGTGTACGAGCTGGTAAATCTAGTCAAACTTTAATTGAACCGCCTCTCGACTGGAGAGAATAATTATGAACGGAGAATTAAAACAAACGGCATCTCAACTGTTAGCAGCTATGTTATCTAACCCCCATATTTACCCTCAAATTAGTGATGCTGGAGGCTATGGACAAATGGAACAACAATTAATTCTCACGGCTGTAGAGATGGCAGAAATTTTAATTCAGCATATTGAAAATGCTCATCCTCAAGCAGAAAAAGAATTACAGCCAAAATAAATAATTCTTCCACTAGTATTAGTAGTGGCGTGAACGGACTAAAATAGTGCATTAACTTGGAAAAATTTAAACGCAAACAAACGCCGACAAACGCGGATAAAATACTGTATTAGATGTAGGTTGGGTTGACGTAAGGAAACCCAACTCCGATATCTATGTTGGGTTTCGCTTTACTCAACCCAACCTACAATTTTTTTGCAACATTTAAGGCTTGCCACGCCACTAATTATCTAACTTATAATTAGTAAATTGGATTTATAGCAATAATTTTTACCTGTAATAAAATAAATTGGGAATTTATCAAACACAGATGATTATCTGACAGTTTGATTATTCCCAAAATATCAGTTACTACTACTGCTAGTAGACAAGATAGCTAGTACGATTTTCTCTTCCTTCTAACTAAAGAAAGAAATTAAATACAATTATTCTGGCTTTTTGTGCCATTTGCCATCATCACCCTTTTCGTAGTCGCGTTTAACTGCACTCCAAGCGACACGAAAAGCGTGTTCTTCTTCTCCGTATTGTTCTACAGCACTATTAAACGCGGCTCGAAAAATTTCTTGCGCGTGTTGGGGTAAGTGTTCCTTAACTGAATCTGGTAAGTCTTCAATCTGTCGGTAAGGCATCAAATTAACTCCTTTACTCTTGAGTAAAGAGAGTTGGACTCTGTTTTGTGGTCAATCTTTAACTAATTAAATATTTTAAGTAAGTAGTGGATAAAAAACATAATTATATTAAAAAATTAAACCAAGCTAAAATTTTGCCTCTGGGTTGAATTCATTGGTGCATCTGGGAATACTAAGTATGAGGCTAGAAAGTACGTAAAATAGTATGATTACTTATTCACTTAGTATTGCAGGATTCACCGTTAGTGAGCAGTTGTATTTTGGTTCGAGAACTCTAGTTTACCGAGCGGTAAGAAAAACTGACAACTTACCTGTAGTAATTAAACTGCTGAAGAATCCTTATCCCACCTTTAACGAACTCTTGCAATTTCGCAATCAGTACACTATTGCTAAACATCTCCACTATCCCGGAATTATCAAAACCTATAGTCTCGAACCGTTACAAAATGGCTATGTATTAGTTATGGAAGACTTTGGGGGAATTTCTCTCAAGGATTATTTTGCCAAAAATCATGGTGCTATCTTTTTAGAAGAATTTCTAGAAATAGCGATCGCCCTTTGTCAAATATTAGATTTACTCTATCGAGAAAGGATTATTCATAAGGATATCAAACCCAGCAATCTATTAATTAACCCAGAAACCAAACAAGTTAAATTAATTGACTTTAGTATTGCATCTTTATTACCAAGAGAAACACAAACACTAGTTAATCCCAATGTCTTAGAAGGAACACTAGCTTATATTTCTCCAGAACAAACAGGGAGAATGAATAGAGGAACAGACTACCGTACAGATTTCTATTCTTTGGGTGTAACTTTTTATGAATTAATCACGGGAGAATTACCATTTCAATCTAATGATGCAATGGAATTAGTCCATTGCCATATTGCCAAAACAGCACCATTAGTTCATGAAATCAATCCTACTATCCCATCTGTCATCTCAAAAATCGTCAGCAAATTAATGGCGAAAAATGCCGAAAATAGATATCAGAGTGCATTGGGATTGAAATTTGATTTAGAAAAATGTCTAACTCAGTTAAGAGAAACTGGTGCAATAGAGGACTTTGAAATTGCTAGTAGGGATGTGTGCGATCGCTTCATTATTCCTGATCAACTCTATGGTAGAGACTCGGAAGTTCAAACCCTACTAGAAGCATTTGAGCGAGTCAGTCAGGGTGCAACAGAAATGATGCTAGTAGCAGGTTTTTCTGGAATTGGGAAAACAGTCGTTGTCAACGAAGTCCAAAAACCAATTGTCAGACAAAGAGGCTATTTTATCAAGGGTAAATATGACCAATTTCAACGCAATATTCCCTTCAGTGCTTTTGTACAAGCATTTCGTGATTTAATGGGACAATTGTTAACAGAAACTGATGTTCAATTAGAACAATGGAAACATAAAATATTAGATGCTGTTGGTGAAAATGCCCAGGTAATTATTGAAGTTATTCCCGAATTAGAAAAAATTATTGGCACGCAACCGCCAGCAATAGAATTATCAGGTACAGCCGCCCAAAATAGATTTAATTTATTATTTCAAAAGTTTACCCAAGTCTTTACAACCAAACAACATCCCTTAGTGATATTTCTTGATGATTTACAATGGGCAGACTCAGCATCCTTAAAATTAATACAGTTGTTAATGGCTGATACAGGTTATCTCTTCATCATTGGTGCATACCGGGATAACGAAGTAAATCCAGGACATTCATTAATGTTGACATTGAGTGACATACAAAAGACACAAGCCCAAATTAACACAATTACTTTACTACCACTCAGTCAACATAACCTCAATAAATTAGTCGCCGATACGCTCAGATGTACAGAAGAGTTGGCATGGAATCTTGCTGTTTTAATATATCAGAAAACTCAAGGCAATCCGTTTTTTACCACACAGTTACTCAAAGCCTTATATCAAGATGGACTGATTCACTTTGATTTTGAATTAAGCTGTTGGCAATGTGACATAGCTGAAGTAAAAGCGCAAACAGTTACAGATGATGTTGTAGCTTTTATGAGTTCACAATTGCAAAAATTACCACCATCAACTCAACAGATATTACAGTTGGCAGCTTGTATTGGTAACTCTTTTGATTTAGATACTTTAGCTATTGTTTCAGAGCAAACAGTTATCGAAACATCAGATGCTTTGTGGAAAGCATTGCAAGAAGGGTTAGTTTTACCCACTAGTGATTATTATAAGTTTTATATTGGGCAAGCAACTCAAGAATTAGTGCAGAACAATCAAGAGAACGTTAGATACAAATTTTTACATGATCGCGTTCAACAAGCTGCCTATTTACTAATTCCAGAAGACAAAAAACTGGAAACACATTACCAGATTGGACAATTATTATTAAATTATATATCCCCAGAAAACCAGAAAGAAAATATTTTTGATATTGTTAATCACTTGAATATAGCTAGAGAGCTAATTACTACAAAATCGCAAAGAAATCAATTAGCACAATTGAACCTTGCAGCCGGAGAAAAAGCCATTGCTGCAACAGCTTATAGTGCTGCTACTAAATATTTACATCATGGAATTAAGGCTCTAGATGTTGATAGCTGGCAAAGTGAGTATAGGCTGACATTATCTCTTTATGAATCTGCAATTAAGGCGGAATATCTTAATATTAACTTTACCCATGCCCAAACTTTAGCTAATTTGATTTTAGAACGCGCAACCAGCTTAATTGACCGCGTAAAAATTTATGAGTTGCAAATTCAAATGTATACGGCTCAGTCAGAAATGCCAAAAGCATTGGATGTGGGAATGTTGGCTTTGGAACTTCTAGGAGTCGATTTAAATGATGCTCCTGCATCTTCAGTCATTCACCTACCACAATTGAACACAATAGAATCATTGCCAGTGATGCAGGATGCCCATCAAATTGCTGTTATGCGTATACTTATGGCAATTTTTCCTCCAGCCTACACAACGAAACCAGAGCTACTATCACCAATTGTTTTGACAATGATTGATTTGAGCTTAAAACAAGGACACACATCGCTAACTGCCTTTGCCTATGTATTTTATGGCATATTACTATGTGGATTTGAAAAAGATTTAGATAAAGGATACTACTCTGGGTTACTTGCTTTAGAAGTATTAGATAAATTTTCCGCTAGAGAATTGGAATGTAAAGTCAAGAATTTGTTCAATGTTTTTATTCGGCCTTGGAAAGAACCTCTAATTGGCACTATAGAAACATTAGGGAAAGCTAGTCAAATTGGGTTTGAAATGGGCGATATTGAGTATGCTAGTTATGCAACTGCTCATAGCTGTACCTATCGGTTTCTTGTTGGAGAAACTTTAACGGATTTACAACACAAACAAAAGATTGCGCTGGAGGTTTTGCAGCCAATTAAACAAGATCATTCTCTGGGCAATGCTCAAATTTGGCAACAGCTAGTTTCTAATTTGTTGGGAGATGTGACTGAGCCAAGGCAATTGTCAGGTGAGTGTTTTGATGAAACTAAGCTTTTACCTGTTTATTGTGCCGGTAACGATCGCTCACTGCCGTTTACAGCATATTTAGCTAAATCTATTCTCAGCTATTTACTGGCAGATTACTCGACGGCGGTGACATCGGCAATCAAGGCAGCAAATTACGCTGATGCTGCTATTGGTGTAACTGTGGCAATTCACAACTTTTATTATTCTCTTTCGCTGTTATCCCAGTGCATTGATTTACAAGTATCTGAAAACAGATGCACATCAACCATCAATAAAAACTGTCAATCTCTGCTAGAGCAAGTAGAAATAAATCAAAAAATCATGAAAGTATGGGTTGATCATGCACAGACAAATTTTGAACATAAATACACTTTGGTGGAAGCAGAAAAATGTCGAGTCTTAGGACGAATTTCCGAAGCTATTGAGCTATATGAGCAGACAATTTCCCTAGCTAAAGCCAACAAAT